>JASJCP010000082.1 GCA_030065935.1 Xenococcaceae cyanobacterium MO_167.B27 | reverse complement strand
CGTCTTTTAATACATTGCCTTTTTTATTCCTAGGGAGACAAGTTAAAAAAGTGGTCACTCCCTCTCCGTTCAAACTAAACCGTCTAGTTTGCTTGGTAGGCGTGATCGCCTACCAACTACTTTTGATTGCACCCGATTGCTATTGGAAAAAAAGAAGGATTAAACTTAAACTATTGACCATTATTTAATTGGCTTCTTCTATTTATTTTTCAAGTAGTCCCAGAACTCCATTAATTCATCATCAGTTAATTTAACCCGAGATTTTTTGCCGTAAGTCTTAATTAAATACTCTCTTCCTATTTCTTGACTCCAACCCAGTCGCTTCATTTCTCTATCAATGCCATCAATTATCTGTTGCCAATCTAATTGGGTAGGTTGGGTAGAATCTGTTGAGGACCCATCATTATCAGAAAACAAATTACCCTGTCTGGTAGCTTCAATATCTGCTAATCGCTTAAGTTCTGATTCACTTAAATAATTAGCTTTAATCCAGGGTATTTCACGTTAACTGGCTTTTCCTTCTGCATGGAGTGCGATTAACTTGTTACTTGTCCCACAACCCAGGATTCTTTCTTTTACCTTGTTGGCTCGGTTCTCTAAGTGAGCGCGATCGCGCTTTGCTAAACCAACTTTTTCCGATTGCTCCCTACTCGATTTACTTTAGTTAAATATACTATTGAAAATACCCTAAATCCTCCTGAACACTAATATGTGAGCTTTAATAATTTTTAAGTAGTGTATCTAAACAGTATTTGATATTAAATAACACATTACAAGCTTTCTACGTGTTTTTTGTCCTATAGTTAGATTTTTGTATGTTTTTCTTTTACCCAAAACACTGGCTGATTCTGATTAGTAAATATAGTGTGGTTCTAAGTCTTTTGACTCTAACTTCTGCTTGTAATGCCAATACCCAAGCCCAATCTGAAAATTCCCCAACCCTCACTCAGAATCAAATCAAGCAGACTACACAAGTAGTAGCTTTAGGTAAATTAATTCCTAAAGGGGAAGTAATTAAACTTTCTGTAGCTAATGCCGAAGATAGCCGAGTTAATCAGATATTCGTTAAAGAAGGAGATATGGTACACAAAAACCAAGTCATTGCTATTCTCCAAGGTATAGATCGTCGAGAAAGAGATTTAGAAGAATCAGAAAAAACGGTAGAATTAGCCCAAGCAAAATTAGAACAAACTCGCGCAGGAGAAACTAAACAAGCGGATTTAGCTGCACAAATAGCAAATATCTCCCGTTTAGAGTCTAAATTACAAAACGAAACTATTGAAAAACAAGCTGCAATCGCATCTGCTGAAGCACAGTTAAAACAAGCACAATTAACCTATGAGCGCAATCAAACTCTTCGGCTTCAAGGAGCAGTAAGCCAACAAACCCTAGATCAAGCAAAAGAACAGTTAAATGTGGCTCAGGCAACTTTAAATGAAAGAAAAGCACAATTAAGCAACACTGAACAAACCTTGAAAGCAGAAATAGCCCAAGAAAGAGAAAATTTAGCTAAATTACAAGAAATTAGACCAGTAGATGTCAAAGTAGCCCAAATAGAGCTATAAAAAGCTAAAATCGCAGTCAAGCAGCGTCAAGCAGACTTAGAAGACATGAAGGTCAAAGTACCTGTTGCTGGTCAAATATTACGCATTAATACGCGCGTTGGGGAGCGAGTCAATATCCAACAAGGAATTGTCGAACTAGGTCAAACCCAGCAAATGTATGTAGTTGCGGAAATTCATGAAACTGATATAGCAAAAGTACGTGTTGGACAAACAGCTAATATCAGTAGTGAGTATGGAGGATTTGAAGGAGAAATTACTGGAGAAGTAGAACATTTAGGCTTACAAGTAGGGGCAAAACAGTTATCTCAAGCTGCGGGAAATCCCACCCAAGACGAAAATTCTCGTATCGTTGAAGTTAAAATTCGGATCAATCCTGAAGATAGTATCAAAGTTGCCAATTTTACCTACATGAAAGTCAGAGTTGAAATTAAGTAGTTGAACAAAATTGATTAGATAGTTGAGTTAGATAATGGTTACTAGTTAGTCCTAACGCTAAAAGGTATATCAAAAGGTTTATCCTTTAGAATAAATCTTCTGATAAGGATACCGATGAGCATATGGTTAGTAGGAATTTGAAAATTTGCAAATAATTTTGTCTAGGCACTTAATAATTAATTTTCCATAACAGTGAAACAATTTTATCTACTTTGGCAGAAAATATATTTCTATAGTCGTAAAACTCCCTTGGCGTGGTTACAGTTATCCCATCAAAAAATTCGTTTAACTGTGGCAATTTTAGGCGTAGCATTTTCCATTATTTTAATTTTTACCCAGTTGGGTATTAGAGCTATGTTATTTGAGGGAGTAACTTTACTTCCCGAAAATCTCAATGGTGATCTTTATCTCCTTTCCGCTTATTCAAAAAATATTAGAAATAGCTCATTTCCCCAGATTTACCTTTACCAAGCAGATGCCATAGAAGGAGTTGCGGATGCTCGTCCTTTATATGTGGATACAGGTAGATGGGTTGACCCAAAGCTATTAGAGCCGTCTAATAATATTAATAGTACTCAGCCACAGTCTTCTCGTATCCAAATGTTGGCTTTTAATCCCACTAAACCAGTGTTTACCATTCCTGAAATTAATCAACAGCTAGATTTATTAGCTATACCTGGAGGAATTTTGTATGATACTCTTGCTAAGTCAAAATTAGGTGATATTCCGAAACTATTTGCTAAAAATGGTCATGTTTCTAGCATTATGAGTAATCGTCGAGTAACTATAGTAGGACTATTTAATCTTGGCAGTACTTTTTACGATGAAGGAAGAGCCGTAATGAGTGACTGGAATTTTGGCCGTATGCGAGGTTGGGAAAAATTAGACACAGTTAGTTTAGGAGTTCTTTCCCTTGAACCAGGAGCTAATCCGCAAGCTGTAATTAAACGCATCCAGAATAATCTGACTCGGGATATTAGGGTTTTAACTCCCCAAGAATTAGCCCAAGGAGAACAAAATTTTGTGGCTCAATGGCCTGAAGGTAAAGTATTAAACTTTGGTGCAGCGATTGGCTTTATTGTGGGAATTGTCGTAGTGTATCAGGTAATTTATACTGATGTCAGTGAACATCTACCTGAATACGCAACCCTTAAAGCTATGGGTTACAAAAACCGTAATTTGTCCTTGGTCGTACTACAACAATCCTTAATTTTGGCAATTATGGGTTTTATTCCTGGTTATATAGCCTCTCACGGTATTTATTATATTTTAGTAGAATTTGTCGAACTCCCTGTAACTATGGAACTGGGGATCACTTTACGGGTTTTGACTCTGAATATTCTTATGTGCATCATAGCTGGTGTAATTGCCATTAAAAAGCTGCTTACTGCTGATCCTGCTGATATTTTCTAATTTTTCCATCTTCTAGTTCCACGATGCGGTCTGCCACATCTAAAATCCGATTATCGTGAGTCACAATGAGAATGGTACAGCCTTGTTTTTTTGCCAACTCTTGCCTCAAATTTACAATATTGCGACCAGATTTACTATCTAAGGCAGCAGTAGGTTCATCTGCTAACACTATCTTGGGATGAGCTACTAAAGCCCTGGCAATTGCTACCCTTTGTTTTTGACCGCCAGAAAGATTGTGAGGATAATAATCAATATGTTCTCCCAAACCCACCAATTCTAAAAAATTAATTGCCCTTTGTTTAATGTCTGATATTTTGATGGTGTGATGTAATTCTAAAGACATTTGGACATTTTGCCTAGCAGTTAATGACTTTAACAAGTTATGAGATTGAAAAATATAGCCAATATTTTTCCTAATTTTGACCAACTTGCTTTGATTTGCTCCTACAAGTACTTCTCCTAATACTTCAAGGCTACCTGACTGTGCAGAACGCAATCCGCCTATTAAAGTCAAAAGGGTAGTTTTACCAGAACCAGATGGTCCTTTTAAAATTACTACTTCTCCAGAATTGAGAGTTAAATTGATATCAAATAGAATTTGTTTTTTTAATTTACCTTCGCCAAAGAAATGATTAAGTCCATTAATTTTAACAACTTCACAATCTGCTAATTCTTGACTATTCATGATCTAGATCTTTAGTAGGGTTCTGGTACTTAAATAAAACTATAGCGTTTCTCAAATTGGTGAGATACAGTAACACGAATGAGCAAACCAATTACGAATGTCTTTTAGAGAAATTTGACTATAAGCCTCAGCGATCGCACTTTCTAGAGCTTGATAGCTTCTAGCACCAATAGAACGAAGAGTGTTTTTGACTTTCGACCAAAAGTTTTCAATCGGATTGAAATCAGGCGAATAAGGAGGTAGATAAATTAATCTAGCTCCAGCATCGGCGATCGCTTTTTCAATTTCTTCTCCTTTATGAATACTGCTATTATCCCAAACTACAGTTGCGCCTTGCCAAAGATTCGGCACGAGTTTTCGGATAACAAAAGCCTCAAATGTTAATTACTGGAAGACCTAAAAAGGCATAGAAGAGACTATATGTTTCTTCTGAGGTAACACCCAATAACTACTGAAAAAGCTATTACTCATCGTTTTGTGAGAAAAAATAACCAATGGTATCTACACACTTATGTAGAGTTACCCGATATTCCGTATGTTAGTAATCGTAATAATGGTGCTATTGGTGTTGATCTAAATGCTAATAACATTGCTTGGGCTTACTGCGACAAAGAGGGAAACCTTAAAGATAAGGGACAAATTAATGTCCATTTAGAAAACGCTTCATCAGGACAAACAGCCCAGATTTTATCTTTGGCTATTGCCCAGATACTAGAAAAAGCAACCATATATGAATGTCCAGTCGTTATCGAAAAGTTAGATTTTAGTAGCAAAAAATCACGGGTTAGAGAGCATAGTAAGTGTTACGCAAAAATGCTTTCTCGATTTGCCCATGGGAAGTTTGCAGAGCTAGTCCATTCCAAGGCTAAATTAGCAGCAATTCAAGTTATAGAAGTTAATCCAGCCTACTCTTCGTTGATTGGATTAATCAAATATATGAGTCTTTATGGGTTAAATAGTGGTACATCCGCTTCACTCGTACTCGCCCGAAGAGGTCTGAGACTTTCAGAGCTATGCTGTGAGTCTGCAACGCCTTGGTTTCACCAGTGGATGGAACTAAGCACGTATGGACTTATTGGGCGCGTACATCAAAGTTGCTGAAGGGATGCCATCGGCACAGCTTCTTTAATGTGAAAGTCAGGGTTGGGGTCAAGCTGGATGACCAGAGTTCTAATCAGAAAGGGAAGTTATCTAGCAAGCTTGAAAGCACTCCTGTAATCCCTAGTGATGTTAGTGCGCTTGATATCACGTCTGCATAACTTTACCCTAGTTTACGTAGATTTTTTATTGCGCGTCGAGCAAGTAGTCTGAAAGAGATACAGAGGAGGTGGGTGCAGCGAGCGTCAAATTTATCGATGAAAGTAACTACACCAGTCCCAGCATCAATGTTAAAAAGACTATCATCAATGGTTCCTGTCAGGCTATAGGTCAGTCCTGACCCTTCCGCATCACTATCATCTGTAGCATTGACATCAATGACGCTGGTTTGATTCTGAACTTAAGGTACTAGTAAATAAACAAAACAATCTGACACATTTTCAGAAAATTAAAGCTTTATATTTATTAAAAACTAGGTTTATTATTATGAATTGTCCCATTTTTCCTGATGGAATTACTGCCACAACTGGGACAAAAATCATTCTGGATTTTTAAAGAACCTTTAATTAATAAATAGAATAAGGATTTTAATAAATAAACCATCAAGCAATCCCACCTGAAAATTAAATTTTGTGCGAATAATATCATCCACTATCAATAATTTCGGTGGATTTTGCCCAAAATCAGTTATTAGGTACATAAGTATTGATTTTTTTGGCGATCGCTGAATCTTTCACTACGTGGGAATCACTACCTATTTTTTTACTTAAATCAAAGACAGCAAATTTTAATTCATTAGGTAATGATATTACCGAAATACTTCAAGTTAAAGGAACGACACCTGTTGATAAGTTTGGTGTTGCTAATAAATTCGGCTTGTCCGATATGCATGGAAATGTTCTAGAATGGTGTAGTGATAAGTGGCATGATGATTATCATAATGCTCCAAGGCATAGTAGTCCATGGATAACTCTTGGAGTACCATTATTTGGTGTGCTACGAGGAGGAGCGTGGAGCAGTACAGCGACAAGCATTGTCGAACTACATCTAGAATAAGTCACTTCTATATATTTTATCAATATTTTTCCCCCCACCCCACACCCCACACCCCACACCCAGAGCAAGCGTAGCGACGATAAACGCAAATAACCTACCCATGAAACTAACATCGATTACGCTTAATCTGTACAGCAACTTGCCAATAATTAGCAGCTTGTTTCATAGTCATTGATAATAGTTTAGAATCTCCCAAATTCAAGATTTTTTGGGGAATAGTGGGCTTAACTCCCAGACAGTTCCTAATTTCTAATGCGATCGCCCTAGCTACTGGTGGTGGTACAGCATTACCGATTTGTCTTGCACCATGCCATTTGGTAACGTGAAACTGAAACCAATCAGAAAAGCCCCCTATCCTAGCCATTTCCCTAACTGTAATACAACGGGGACTATGATAATGAATCGGGCGTGGGGCGGTGTGCGCGCCTCTAGCTGCATTTGTTCCAGCCCTTAAGGTATTAGCAACACTATCTTCTGCTAACTTGAAAAAACGGGAAACAGGTTCAATTTTACCAGGGGTTGTAGCTTGAAATCTCTGTCGTGAAACTTGAGTATGATTAGTTCTGCGACTAGAAGTTAGTATCTGGGGATTCCAATGGCGTTTATAGGCAAAATACCAGCTATTATCGTTTAAACATCTCATTTCTGCGGAATATTGGCTAGGATTTCCCCAATTTTCTGTAGCTACGCGATCGCAATATAGTAAGCATTCAAATTCTTCTGCTTCTGGTAAATCATCTAAAGCATCTTTACAAGTAGGAACAAGAGGTAAGTCTCTGTTGTCGTTAGCTAATCTGGTTATAGGAGCAGGATAATTAGGTAGTGTTAATCCTTTTTTTGCTCCCAAAAGAAACAATCTTTCTCTTTTTTGGGGTACTTCATAGTTAGCTGCATTCAATACTTGCCAAGGTTGACGAATTACATAACCATTATTCTCAAACTTGTTAATAAATTCTTCTAAAAAATACTGATGTTTCCCTTGGGTTAATCCCTTGACATTCTCAAACACAAAATAAGAAGGCTCTAACTCTAAAACTACTCTCCAAAAATCTCTCACAAGATAGTTTCTCGGATCGTCAAAGGCTCTTTTCCCCATCAACGAGTAACCCTGACAAGGCGCACCACCAATTACACAATCTATGTTTTGCTGACCAATATCAGATTGTTCTCGGATATCTTTCCCTGATAACTCCGTGATGGAGTAGGGTAACACTACACAGTCAGGAAAATTAAATTTATGTATTGCTGCATGAACAGGATCGATCTCTATTGCAACCTTAACATCGAATCCAGCTTGTTCAAATCCAAGACTAAACCCCCCCACCCCAGCAAACAGATCGACAACTATTGGTCTTTTCCCCATTGTGCTTATCCAGTTGATTTTTTCGCTATCTTGGATATTTTAGTACTTATGGCGATCGCGCTTAAAAGTAAATTTTTAATTGCTAGTAGTTGGTAGTTAGTTGTTAGTAGTTAGTTGTTAGTTGTTGATTGCTAATGGTTGATTGTTGAATACTGATTACTGATTACTGTTCTGATGTCCTTGATCCTTTATTCTTGCTTCAAATCCCTAGCCATTAAGGCTTTTACTGCTTCTTCTGGGGTGATTTTTCCCTTTAAGAGTCGATATACCTGAAGAGAAATGGGAACTGCGATGGCTTCTTGATGGGCGATTTGAATTAAAACTTCAGTGGTATTAATTCCTTCTGCTGTCCCTTCTAACCCTGCTAAAATCTGTTCTAGAGTTTTACCTTGAGCTAATCCATAACCTACTTGATAGTTACGGGATAAAGGACTATCACAGGTAGCAATCAAATCTCCTAAACCAGAAAGACCAAAGAAAGTTTCTGCTTCTGCGCCTAAATGAGTCCCCACCCGAATCATCTCTGGTAAAGCACGGGTTAACAAAGCAGCTTTGGCGTTAGTCCTCAGTTTCATCCCATCACAGACTCCTGCTGCTATCGCCATAATATTTTTCAGAGTTCCGCCTAATTCTGTCCCCAACGGGTCATCATTTATATATACCCGAAATACCTCAGATGCGAACATTTCTTGTATAGTTTTGGCTGCGGTAAGATTATGACTGGCTACTGTAGTGGCTGCTGGTAACTGTTGCTGAATTTCTTTAGAAAGATTAGGACCCGATAATACTACTACAGGGTTATCTATAAAAGCCTGTTGCCAAATCTGGGACGGAGTAAAATTACTTACGGGGTCTAAACCTTTGGTCGCAGTGACTAAAATTACATCTTTCGGTATTTGCAGATTGCGTAATTTTTCCACAGTTGGTCTGACTCCTTTCATCGAAACCGCAGAAACAATTACTGGGGTATCTTCGATTACAGATGCTAAACTTTCTTGAGTTCTACGAGAATAAAAACGGACTTCATGACCATTATTACTGGCGATCGCTCCTAAAGCCGAACCCCACACCCCTGAACCTAAGATTGTTATACGGCTAATCATCTATCATTTATTTTCATTAAAGTCAGTAAAAAATTTTACATCTTAATTTTTATTTTTGTTTTTGTTTGAACAATTTATGTATCAAAAAATTACTGTAATAAAATTTAGCTTAAATTTACAAAATTCAACTTTAAGTAGTCTAATTTACAGCGCAACAATTTATATTTGTTAGAGTGAAAGAGAGCTTAAATCAATAACTAGTAATTTTTTTGACAAATGAATAATTGCCCCTGTTGCTCTAGTGTACTACTAAAACACTGTAAGCAAGGTAAAACTTATTGGTATTGTTCCAGTTGTCGCCAAGAGATGCCTAACTTAAAATTGATTGATTTTGTCAATAACTATCAACAGCAAAGTTTAAAACTGATAGATAACTTAGCTAATAGAAAGACTATTTCTTCTCCCCACAACGGATAGCTAGACTTCTTCTGTAATTTAATACTATTTGTTCTTGATGATGAACTTTATAGCAGTTATTGCTTGAAGTTAGATTATTGAGCAATTCATAGTACATTTAAGCAACTTTGAAGGTGTTTAACTGAGTTCTTGCACCAGTAAATAAATACTGAATAAAAAGACCCGCGCGGTAGTAGGTAATAGCTGTTAGATTAGATTATTTGGTAGAGAGGCGTACTTATCCCGTCTCTATTCTGATGTGCCTATCTACTCCAAGGGTATATAGGACAAGAATTAATGGGACTTGTTAGCTAAAAACTCGCTCTTGTAAGGGCGCAAAGTCTCGGCGAATACTTCTTTGTGATAAACCATTAACCGAAAAACTGAGATATTTTCCTGTATGAGTGCAATATAGTTGAATGTTCAAAAGCAATTTTCCGTGGTTCACGGATAATATCTCTCGATGATTAAGGGAACAAGGTTCGGAAAACTACACTACCTAAGATACATTGTTAGCTTGCACTATAGATAGATAAGATATACACCCTCTGAGAAAAGGCAATAAGGTCAAAAGAACTCAAATAAGTGTATGTGGTAATACCTAAAAAATAATTTTAGTTTTGTAGTTAAAATTTGGGAGAATTGCTTATATGGCAAAGGTTGTTGGTATAGATTTAGGAACTACTAATTCCTGTGTGGCGGTAATGGAAGGTGGGAAACCCACTGTAATTGCTAATGCAGAAGGCTTTAGAACTACTCCTTCGGTAGTAGCATATGCGAAGAATGGAGATCGGCTTGTAGGACAAATTGCGAAACGCCAAGCGGTAATGAACCCCCAGAACACCTTTTATTCTGTAAAACGTTTCATTGGACGCAAATTTGACGAAGTTACTAACGAATCGAAAGAAGTAGCTTATAAAGTATTACGGGATAGTAACGCTAACGTTAAGTTAGAATGTCCCTCTCAAAGCAAGCAATTTGCTCCTGAAGAAATTTCCGCTCAAGTTCTCCGCAAACTCATCGATGATGCGAGTAAATATCTTGGAGAACCAGTTACCGAAGCAGTAATTACCGTTCCTGCTTATTTTAACGACTCTCAGCGTCAAGCCACTAAAGACGCGGGAAAAATTGCTGGTGTTGAAGTTAAAAGAATTATCAATGAACCTACCGCAGCATCCCTAGCTTATGGCTTAGATAAGAAGAGTAACGAAACTATCCTGGTATTTGACTTGGGTGGTGGTACTTTTGACGTATCTATCCTTGAAGTAGGAGATGGAGTATTTGAGGTATTAGCAACCTCTGGAGATACTCACCTTGGTGGTGACGACTTTGATAAAAAAATTGTTGATTATTTAGCAGAAGACTTCCAGAAAAACGAAGGAATTGATTTAAGAAAAGACAATCAAGCACTACAACGCCTCACTGAAGCAGCAGAAAAAGCCAAAATTGAGCTTTCTAGTGCGACTCAAACCGATATTAACCTCCCCTTTATCACCGCAACTCAAGAAGGACCCAAACACCTCGATATGACCCTAACTAGGGCAAAATTTGAGGAACTATGTTCTGACCTAATTGACCGTTGTGCTACTCCTGTTAGACAAGCTCTTCAAGATGCCAAACTTGATAAAGACGGCATTGATGAGGTAGTAATGGTAGGGGGTTCAACTCGGATTCCAGCGATCGCAGATCTAGTCAAAAAAGTTCTAGATAAAGAGGCTAACAAAACAGTTAACCCCGATGAAGTAGTAGCGGTAGGCGCAGCTATTCAAGCTGGTGTACTAGCTGGAGAAGTTAAAGACATTCTGCTTCTCGATGTTACTCCTCTATCTTTAGGTGTAGAAACCTTGGGTGGTGTAATGACTAAAATCATTCCTCGCAACACCACTATTCCCACCAAAAAATCCGAAACCTTCTCTACTGCTGTTGATGGTCAAACCAACGTAGAAATTCATGTTCTCCAAGGGGAAAGAGAATTCGCCAAAGACAACAAGAGTCTAGGTACTTTCCGTCTAGATGGTATTCCTCCTGCTCCTCGTGGAGTACCCCAAATTGAAGTTACTTTTGACATTGATGCTAACGGTATCCTCAACGTAACAGCCAAAGATAAAGGTACAGGTAAAGAACAATCTATCAGTATTACTGGTGCTTCTACTCTTCCCGATGATGAAGTAGATCGTATGGTACAAGAAGCTGAAAGTAATGCTGCTGCGGACAAAGAGCGTCGTGAGAAAATCGACCGCAAAAACCAAGCAGACTCTTTGGTATATCAAGCAGAGAAACAACTCAACGAGCTTGGGGATAAAGTTCCAGCAGACGACAAAACTAAGGCAGAAGGTTTAATCAAAGACCTCAAAGAAGCAGTAGCATCAGAAGATGATGCGAAAATTCAGACTGTAATGCCTGAGTTGCAACAAGTTCTCTACACTATCGGTAGCAACATCTATCAACAAGCTGATGGTGCTGATGGTACTGGTGCTACTCCTGGTGCTGATGCTGGTACTGGTGCTACTCCTGGTGCTGATTCGAGTACTGGAGGAGACGACGTGATTGACGCTGAGTTTTCTGAAACTAAATAAAATTAGCTAGTTTGGCAATTTAACGATAAATTGCCGTTTTTTAGGACTGTAGGGCTATCTATCTCTTGTAATTAAGCCCTACAGTTTTTTTTATATTATTAGAAATATCATTGTTCTAATTTCGAGGATAAAGTGCAATTTGAGTATGATATTAATAAAAGCCAAAGTAATAAAGTCAAGCATGGAATTGATTTTAATGAAGCACAAGCACTATGGTGGGATTCTCAAAGAATAGAAATTCAGGCTCGCACTACTACAGAATCTCGTTTTGTAGTTATTGGTAAAATTAATAATAAGCATTGGTCTGCTATTATCACTTATGGAGAAAATAAAATTCGCATAATTTCTGTTAGAAGGTCTAGAGATAACGAGGTAAAACTATATGAAAGCTGAAGAATTAGATAAAAAGTTTGATGATGGAGAAGATATTATCGAGTATCTAGATTTATCTACCCTTAAAAGACCTGAATTAGAAAGTGAGCAGGTTAATATAAATTTTCCTCACTGGATGGTAAAAGAATTAGATAAAGAAGCAAATCGTCTAGGAATTGAACGTCAATCTTTAATCAAGTTTTGGATTTCTGAACGTCTAGATAATCTTGCAACTAGATAACGCTATTGGAAAGCTGTGGTAATATTTTTAATATTTCGGTTGTATTCATTAGGTCTAGTTTTATTAATTTCTTGTCCTACAGTCGAGTTTAAGTTTACTAGCCAAACTTAACCTCTATTCATTTTTTTCTAAATTATCTTTGTAAAACGATTCACCATCCAAAGCCATAAAAGCAGTCAATTCTTCATCTGATGTATAATCTTCTAAGGCTTCGCTTGCAGCAATAGACCATTGTTTTTTGATTTCTTCTGAAGTCAAATTATTTTTTTCTTGTTGTCTTAACCGTAAAGCTTCTTGTGCTATTGTTAAAAGGTCGCTATTGGAAAGCTGTGGTAATATTTTTAATATTTCGCTAGCATTCATAATCTTGTATTCATAATTCTTATCTTCATTGATTTTCTCCCTGGGCGGGGCATCGCCCACCCTACAAATATGGAACTATTTTCCATATTTTTATAGCTTTTTCTGCTAAAAGTGTGGCTCTATTATTGATTGATTGTTCATTCCATAATTCTACTTTAGCTAATGTTTTATTAAGACGTAATGGACTATCTGCAAAACCATCTTTCATATATTTTTTCTCTTGAAAATAACGGTCACTATACTTTGAGTTATAGCCAGTCAAAGTTAAATTCCCAATAGTCTGTAAATACTTAGAATGTATTTCTTTCCAATTTTCACCTAAAACATCTTTCCATTCTTGAGAAAGATTGTTGTTTTGAGGCATAATGTGTTCAATGCTATATTCATCGACAGCAACTAATTCTTTAGTGCGATCATAATTTTCGAGTTTATACAATAAATAATTGCAATTGCGAAAATTGTAAATATCTTTAACTATAAATTCTCTTTTAAATTCCTCATTATCAGGAAATCTTTTAGATGATTTCATTTCAGAAAATATTTGTTTGAGGCTTTTTAAATAATTATTTTTATCTATGCCTCTGCTTAAAGAAGCGAAAGTTTTATTCATTGAGTTGGTAGGAATACCACAAATAGATCTACGAAAAACATAACTTTCTATTATTTTAAGTATTTCTAGAAAATCATCGTTATTAATCATTTTTTGCGTGAAATCGTCATATACCTCCATAAGAAAAGGATATGCAACATCTACCTTTAATTGATTAATATTTGCAATACATTTTTTGATATCAAGATTAATTTCTTGATCGAAAGCTAATTTTATATAATAGTCAGAATAACGATAAATATCTTTAACATGATTTTCTATAGATAAATCAGTTTGTTTCTGGACATAATTTTTAAAGCTATTATAAACATCATTTATTTTGGGAATGCTACCTGATTTTGATTTTACAGTTAAGTAGCACCGCATAAATTTATCAAAATGTTCTACGTAGCCAGTTCTACCAAAGCATTGCTCCATTGGATACCAATATTTATCATATACTTCATTTTGTTTTTTTGGTTCTAAATCCATTAAAATATAGTTTCTAATCAAATCAGCTTGAGATAAATCTAGTCCTGTAGAATTTAGGCTTTCAAAAATAAGCTGAGGATTATCTCTATCTCTATCTAAACTAATATCAACAATAAGTAGTTTACTAAGACCGAAATATAACAAGTCTAAATCAATATTGTTTTTTCTTATCTGATAATCGAAGTATTTAAAGTTATTAATAATTGGGTGGGATTCACTGTCTATCGTTTCATAATCATTAATTAATTTAGTAAAAATATCTCTATCATTTTTATTGAGAAGTAATTTGTATTTATCTTGTTCATCTTCTTCTTGATTAAATAAAAAATAGTTATTTATCTTTTGTGTAGTAATTTTATGTTTTATGTTTGATATTTGAATTGCCTTACCCAATGCTTTTAACAGTATTGAAATAGTTGTAAGGCGTTGTTGACCATCAATAACTAATAATTTTGGCAAGGAGGTTATATGATATAAACCATGTTCTATATATACCACTGAACCTAAAAAATGACCTGAAGTTCTAGGATTCTTGGCTATTCTCATAAGATCATCCCATAGTTGCTGACACTGCTTTGTTGTCCAACTATAATTTCTTTGATAAATAGGAATAACAAATTGCTTTGGTTCTCTGAGAAAATCTAATAAATTCGTTTCAGTTGCTTTCATGATTGTTGAAATTATCGCATTATTTTTAATCCTTTCTTATTTACTATAGTTCCCATAATCTCAATACAATAACCAAAATTAGTTATTTTAGATTAATTTTATTGAGTAAGATAATATCTATCGTCATTTTTCAGAATTCCTTATGTCCTTATATTTCGATACGGAAGAGAAAAACACTAAATCCTTTGAACTTCCAGGTGCAAAACCCCACTACAACCCCGATCGCCCTGGACAGGTAAATCATATATTATTAGATTTAGTATTGGATATCCCTAACCAAAGTTTCCAAGGGACTTGTACTATTACGATTACTCCTGTACGGAAGGGAATTAAACAACTTACTCTTGATGGGGTTGATTTAGATATTGAGTCAGTATTAATCTCTGGAGTGAGTCAACCTTTTGATTATGACGGGGAAAGATTACAGATAAATTTATTGCAATCTACTACAGAAGAGAAGATAGATATTAAGATCGCCTATAGTGTAGATCATCCGCAACGAGGTATCTATTTTATACACAGTAACGAACATTATCCCGATAAACCTACTCAAGTATGGACACAGGGAGAAGATGAAGACTCCCGCTTTTGGTTTCCCTGTTTCGATTATCCTGGTCAATTAGCTACATCGGAAATTAAAGTAAGAGTACCAGAGAAATATATGGCGGTGTCCAATGGGGAATTAGTTAACACCAAAACTGTAGGGGAAGATAAGATTTATCACTGGTATCAAAAACAAGTCCATCCTACTTATTTAATGACTCTTGCTGTAGGAGACTTTGCAGAATTAAAAGATAGCTGGAATGATATACTCGTTACCTATTATGTAGAGAAGGGAAGAGAAGCAGACGGACAACTCAGTATGGGTAAAACTCCTCGTATGATGGAGTATCTATCTGCAAAATACGGCTATCCCTACCCTTATCCTAAATATGCTCAAGTTTGCGTCGCTGACTTTATATTTGGGGGAATGGAAAATACTTCCACAACTCTCTTAACTGATCGCTGTTTATTAGACGAACGGGCTAGTATAGATAATATGCATACCGAGAGTCTAGTATTACACGAACTGGCGCATCAATGGTTCGGAGATTTAGTAGTCATTAAGCACTGGTCACACGCTTGGATAAAAGAAGGGATGGCTTCTTACGCGGAGGTATTATGGACGGAAGAAGAATATGGTCAAGATGATGGTGCTTATTATCTCCTCAATGAAGCAAGAAGTTATTTAACTGAAGATAGTTCCCGTTATCGTCGTCCCATCGTTACTAATATATATCGAGAGGCGATCGAATTGTATGACAGGCATCTCTATGAAAAAGGTGCTTGTGTTTATCACATGATAAGAGGAATTCTCGGTGAGGAGTTATTTGATAAAGCAATACATACCTTTGTTAATGATAACGCCCACAAGACAGTAGAAACGATAGACTTATTACGGGCGATCGATAAAGCTACAGGTTACAACTTAGCTGGTTTGTTCGATCAATATGTCTTTCGTGGTGGACATCCCGATTATAAGGTAGCCTATTCTTGGGATAGTGATAGCAATCTTGCTAAGTTAACTGTTACCCAAACCCAAGCCAAGGATAATAAGACTGGTAGCGATAGTCAATTATTCGATCTCAAAATTCCTATTGCTTTTGGTTATATTGATAGCGCGACACAAACTTATACCTTACGGATACATCAAAAAGAACAATCTTTCTATTTCCCTCTAGAGAAGAAACCTGACTTTATTAGCTTCGATGTTAATAACTATATCCTTAAGACAGTCAAGTTAGAGTATCCTGTTACTGAATTAAAAAATCAACTCAAATATGACACTGATGGTGTTTCTAGAATATACGCTGCAAAAGCATTAGGAAAGAAAGGCGGTTTGGAAGTCGTTAAAGCTTTATCCGCATCTCTAACAGAAGATAATTTCTGGGGTGTGAGGGTAGAAGTAGCGAAAACTCTTGGTAAAATTCAACTCAATCAAGCAGAAGATGCTTTAACTAAAGGTATCCAAGATGAAGATACGAGAGTGCGTCGCGCTGTTATTGAAGCGTTGAGTAATTTTAAAACAGTGTCTTCCTATGAAACTATCAAAGAATGTTTAGAAAAAGGTGACGCTAGTTATTATACTGAAGCATCCGCAGCTAGATGTTTAGGGGGAATGGTATCGGGAAACCTCAAAGATAAACAGGAAGCAACCATTGCAATTTTACAAGATGTCTTAAATACTCGCGCTGGTTGGAATGAAACTGTTAGAAGTGGCGCAATAGGTGGGTTAAGTAAAATGACTACTTCTGCTACTGCTGTCGATATGATCATTGAATATACTAAACTGGGTACACCCCAAGCTTTAAGGTTAGCTGCTATTCGTGCTTTAGGTGCAGTTTCTTCTGGTCAAACTCCTGAAACTATTGAGTCAATTTTAGAACAATTGGAGTCTTTATCAGGGGAAAGTTTCTTTTTAACTCAAGTTGCTGTTACTGGTGCTTTAGGACAAATGCAAACTCCTAAAGCTATTGGTATTTTACAAAATCTGTCTGCACAATCTCCCGATGGAAGGGTTAAAAGAAGGGCGGAGGAAGCTGTTAATAAGGTACAGAAAAATATTGGTAGTGATAAGGCGGTTAAGGAGTTACGAGAGGAGATTGATAAGTTGAAGAAGGATAATCAAGATTTGAAGAGTCGTTTGGAAAGTTTGGAGGCTAAGAGTAAGTAATTGATGTTAGGGGACGTTTTTATTGATTTGTTGCTGCGTCCCCTATTAAGTTTTAGGGTTAAGAGGGTGCAGAGGTTGTTTCGGGTTGATTTGTTGGTGTTTTAATTGGGTTTTATCTCGCGCAGAGTCGCAGAGGCGCAGAGGGGTTTGAGTCTGAGATACAGGGTTTGAGGTGGAGGGGGAAAGAGAGTTTTTTTCTGGGGGATTTGTTGCTGTTTTAATTTGTTTTTATCTCGCGCAAAGTCGCAAAGGCGCAAAGAAGTTTTAGGGTTAGATACAGGGTTTGAGGTGGAGGGGGAGAGAGAGTTTTTTTCTGGGGGATTTGTTGCTGTTTTAATTTGTTTTTATCTCGCGCAAAGTCGAATCCCCCCCAACCCCCTTAATAAGGGGGGTAGTCGCAGAGTTTTCATTACACATAAAAAAACAGGAGCATTGTCTAACAAGTTTCTGGTATCTAAAGATAAAACAACTAATTATTATTGATTTTTAAATTACTTAGTTGATTTTTTTGCTATTTGTATTCCCTTATATATTCCATAACCAGCTAACGCCGTTACGCCAACAACTATATAATTATATATATTAAATGTGATGCCAATCACAGTATTATTGTGATCTTGAGATAAATACTAATAAGAATTACTAAGATATAATCTATGAAACTTGTTTATGAGCTTACACAAAATGGGATTTAGATTTAAAAAAAGTATTAAAATATTACCAGGGGTCAAATTAAACTTAAGTAAAAAAGGAATTTCTAGCCTATCTATTGGAAAGAAAGGTGCAACCATAAATATCAACGATAAGGGAGTACAGGCTAGTTTAGGTATTCCTGGTACTGGTATGTCTTACACGACTAAAAGAAAAAAATAAATTCAACCCAATTAAATTATCAAAACTGAATTGCGATTGGTAATATCTTTACTGATCGCATTTTTTGTGTGTTTAACTTTCTAGACAATTTTCTTTTAACAACTGATAGACGATTTACAAAGTAATTATAAAGCGATCGCAATTCCCAAATAACAGGGTTATTTCATTCTCGTGCCTCCAGATAATAAATTATCTGTCTGATAGCCAAAGTCCTATAAGATGGACTTCTTATTTGAGCCAAGAAATTGATTTCTTGGTGGATTAAATTAAGAATAAAATAGCCCTGCCCAAATAAGAATTAGATAATAGTCAATTTGGGAAATGATTATAAAGGCGAGGGAAAAAAATTGCTGCTATGCGATCGCCTTAAGCTATAATACTTTTATGAAAGTACGGGAAGTCATTAAAATATTAGAAGGAGATGGCTGGTATTTAAAAAGAACCAGAGGAAAAGTCATCGTCAGTATAAACATCCAATAAAATCGGGTACAGTTACAGTATCAGGAAAACTTAGTGTTGATGTTCCTATTGGAACTTTAAAAAGTATTTGGAAACAAGCTCAAATAGAAGAGGATTAAACAATGCGATATGCAGTAATAATTGAAAAAGGAAATAATAGTTATGGTGCTTATGTTCCTGATTTACCTGGTTGTGTTGCGGTAGGAGAAACACCCGAAGAAGTTAAAACTTTAATTCAAGAAGCAATAGAATTTCACTTAGAAGGTTTACAAGAAGATGGCGAAGAAATACCAAAACCAAATAGTTCTATTGAATATGTTGAAGCTAAAATCTCAGCCTAATATATTATTTAATTGGATACAGTAATCAACAATTAATACGATAGAAATACTTAACTTGACAAAGAATTATAGGCGTTATTACTATTATTAATTAATTCTTGGGCTGTTCTGCTAAGTTTAGGATTGTTAGTTACATACCAAATAAAAGTATGAGTATCTAATAATAAACTCATTACATATAGTCTTTAAAATCTTCCAGAGGTTCATCAAAATCATCAGCTATAGTCACTAATCCTTCAGCAGTACCAGGCTTCCGATTTTGTTTGACAGAAACTACTGGGGTAAGTTTAACTAATAACCCATTATCTTTAGTAATAATTATTTCCTCTCCATCCAAAGCAGCATCAATTAACTCTGATAGTTTTTGCTTGGCTTCACTAATAGTAATTGATTGCATTGTATTAACTTGCTCTACTATTTATTTGAGTTTAGCATTTCTCTATAAAAAAATTATCATAAAAAGTTTTGTCAGTTAAACTACTGATATAGTAAGTATTGAACATGGAATTTCGGTATAGCTGAAACTAAGAGTGATCGCCTTAAAATGAAAATTAAAGCAGTTATCGTTGAAGGGAATCAGGAAATTTGTTGAGTAAAGCAGGAATAATAGGACACATTTTTTTCTGTTGCATTTTGTTGGGTTTATCTCCTCTAAAGGTACTCCAGCGAAAAGGACCTATTTCTGCTGCGGACATCCATAGCAGTCTTTTGGCTCTGGTCATGGCAACATAGAGAAGACGGAATTCTTCGGCTTTTTTGAGTTTTTCTGCTTCTTTCCAAGCTGCGATGGGAAGGGGTATGGGTGTGGTTTCTCCTTTGTTTTGACTATGAACAAGAGTTCTGATTTGGGCGCGGGCTACTTCTGCTAGGGTAAAATGACCTAAGAATCTTGCTGCTGTGGGTGTCCAAAGTTGACCGGGAAGCACGTCTTGATGGAGAAAGGGAATAAAGACGTAGTCCCAGTCTAAGCCCTTGGCTTTGTGCATGGTTATAATGGTAATTTGTCCTTCTCTAGTATAGCGATCGCCTGTTTCGGTTTCTACTCCTTCAAAGTTTTCTGAACTTACTATTTCTTCTAGGGCTTGTATGGTACTTTTAAGGGAACTGCGATCGGATATTTGCAGATTAACTCTTTCTGATAGTTTCTGTACTGTGGCTAATTCTGCTCCTGTATATTTGAGTGTCATCCCTAAGAAGGGAATCAGTTGATAATGGGGTAATTCCATACGAGCGCGGAGTAAATTGCAACAGTAGCGACGTGCTTGGGATACTGCGGGTTTTTGTTGGGGATGGAGGGGGGTAGGATAGAGGAATTGTTCGGGATAGGTAGCTAGGGCGTTTAAGTCTTGAGCGGGAATTAAGCCTCTTTGTTCTAAGACTTCTAAGGCGGATTTTAAGTTATCGGTGGAGTGGGGACGGTGGAAAAATTGCAGTAATTTGAGTATTTCTTCGGGAATTTGGCTATATCTTTCTCTTTCTGCTACTTCATAGATTCTGATTTTGTGTTCTCGCTGTAAATAGGCTAATTGCTCTGCTAAAAATCTTCCTTGACGGTTTTCTCTAACTAAAATGGCGATGCTGCGAGAGGGGTTATCTTGGAGTAAGGTGACTGCTCTTTCTCCGATTAATTCTACAGTGTGATAAATATCATCGGGAATATGGATTTCTAAACCTTTTCCTTCTGGAGATGGGTTGGCTCCTGGTTGGGGGTCGTCTATGGGGACAGGGATGATATTCTGGGGACGAAAGGGAAGTTCTTTTGTTTGATTTTGTTTGGTAGTTTGTTCGTTTACCCATTCAATGACAAAGTTGGCTGCATCTATGATAATTTGACTACTAC
Organism: Xenococcaceae cyanobacterium MO_167.B27; assembly: GCA_030065935.1. Lineage (GTDB taxonomy): Bacteria > Cyanobacteriota > Cyanobacteriia > Cyanobacteriales > Xenococcaceae > JASJCP01. The sequence goes on along the minus strand of JASJCP010000082.1, from coordinate 8,641 downwards.
GTCCAGCTTGATCCATAGTTGCTAGATTTTCTTGCTGTTGGCAAAGATCGCAAAAGCGGTTGAAGTAAATTGGATCAGCAGGAGTAAAGGTGGAGTTGATCGCTTGGTTAGGATCCCCTACTCTTACTAAGTTGGGTGGAATGTTCGGATCGATGCTATTCCCCGCTAGGGTAGAGATTAATTTTTCTTGTAAAGGACTGGAATCTTGTGCTTCGTCTTCAAATACTGCAAATACTTGGTTTTGCCATAGCATCCTCATTGGCTCATAGTCTAACACTTTCAGAGCAGCTAAAATCATGTCATCGTAATCAATTAAGTCACGCGATCGCATGAATTCCTGATATTCTTGATAAAGTCCTGCTGCTACTGCCAAAATTTGATAGGAGTCTGTAGCGTTTTCACTCCATTTATGTAAGTCTTCTGGGGATAATCCCGAACTTTTAGCTTCTCTTACGGCAATATTAGTTAAACTGGGTAATATTTCCGTTCTTAACACCGACTGACGACGTAATCTTTCTGCTTCCTCCCCATCAAACTGCAATCCTTCTAGTAATATCTGATAGTGTTTAGGATGTGTTGCAATCCATTTTTCTACTGCACTTTTAATAATACGATGACCGACCCCAGGGACAACTATAGTGACATTGTCTAAATTTAATCCTGATAACTCTTTCTGAGAATTAGCAATTTGTAGTGCTAAACCGTGAAGAGTGTTCACCACAAAACCCCCTGGAGGGAGTAATAAGTCTTTCAGGCGAGCGCGTATCTTGTTCTTTATATTAGCAGCAGCCGAACGAGTATAGGTGACAACTACCAATTGTTTTCTACTATGTAACTGATTTTTCGCAATTGCGATCGCAGCAGCTACGGAAAGACTGTGGGATTTTCCCGCACCAGGAACAGCCGAAACCGCAATCTGTCCTGCTTTCCAGTCTGCTAAACTCTGTTGTCCACTTCTGAGACTATTTCTTAGTTGTTGTAGTTGAGTTTCTAGCCATTGATTTTGTTGTATGGTGGAGACGCGATCGGATTTTAAAGACATTCTGGCGTTGATAATTGAATTGATGACATATATAGTAATACTGTTCTTAGCTATTAGCTTTGGTATTTAGTTTTATGTTTGGAAACACTTTATTTGTAGAGTGATTGCATTTAATTATTCTGCAATAGATTATCTCGGACTGCTTGAGAAAATAGTTTTTTAATTTTCCTGGGATTACCTGCGCTCATTTGAGAGAGATATTTTTCCAACAAGTTTAAATCTAATTTAGATAATATTTTACTGGTTTTAACTTTTTGATACTCTTGATTACTATTTCCGCTAAAAACTTCAAGCTGATTCTTGTTCCAAAACCAAACTTCTGGCACTTCTAATTTTTGATACTTTGCTAAATCATCCTCCCCGCCACTGGTGAAAACTATTTCTATAGCAATATCTGGAATTTCTTTTTTTATTCCAATACAATAACTAGCATCTGGTTCTTTGCCACTAGATTTATCTTGTTGTTTTAAAGTTTTAGAGCCTAGGGGATAGTAATCAATTTCAGCTTCATCGCAATAAACTTCTATTAAAATACCTAGATATTCTTTTATGGTTTCATGATTTTCACTCGGAGACATGATTTTTAAAATTCCATCTAAATAAGAAATTCTACACCAAGAAACATCTCCTATAGTTTCAAGTAACTGCTCGTATTCTGACCAAGAAACATCTGATATTAGTAAAACTTTATCCCGTTGATAGTTATTAGTAGTTAATTGTTTGAAGTTTTTTATTATAGATGCTATATCTGGCGATATTAAAGTTGGCATAATCTTTAAATCATCTAAGATTACAAATGTTTAAAATTTAGGCGATCGCTTCTATTGCTACTGGTTTATTTAATTTATTGTCTTCTGGCATTTGGGTTTAAGTACGATCTTCATTTTTGGAAATGAAGAGTCTTCAATTAACAGTAGTTTAAATCTACTTTTAAATTGTCCTTCTGCCCTCTGCTTTTTTTAAATAATTATTATTTAGGACGAAACTCTTTTTCGACAATTTTAGTAATTATTTCCCTGGGGAAAAATCTAGGCATATTGGTTACAACTTGATTTAAAAATCGACCAGGAACAGAATAGGATTTTCCTTCTTCAATAGCTTGTAATGCTGTTTTTACTACTTCTATTGGTTCATCAGCATTTTGATATTCTGAGCTATTACTGTTAAATCTTTTCCAACCTGCTTCGTTAAAGAATTCAGTTTTTGTAGGACCAGGACATAAAGCCAGAATTTTCACTCCTGTATTTTGATTTTCTGCCCAAAGTGCTTCAGTAAAATTTAGAACAAATGCTTTTGTTGCTGCATAAACGGATAAGTATGGCATAGGTTGAAAAGCAGCTGTAGAAGCAACATTAATTATTCTTCCTGAGTTGTTACTAATCATTATAGGAAGATATTTGTAAGTTAATTCTACTAAAGCCAAGATATTTAATTGAATCATTTTTTGTTGGTCTTCCCATTGGGTTTGAGGGAAAGACCCATAGCCACCAAAACCAGCATTGTTAATCAAAAAATCTATCTCGATTTGTTGTGATTCTAATTGGTTAAATATGTTATTAACTGCATTGCGTTCAGTTAAATCTTGTTTGATAGTTTGAATCTCAATTTGATATTCTGCTTGTAATTTTTCCGCAATTTGCTGTAATTTATCCTCAGAACGAGCCACCAAAACTAAATTTTTATTGCGTTTAGCTAGTTCTTGAGCAAAAACTGTACCGATACCTGAAGATGCACCTGTAATTAAAGCTGCTGACATATAGGAATAATTATTTTTTTCTAATTACTTTAATTGTAAGGTAAGGATTGCGCGATCTTTATGTTTTAATTATTACTTGAATTACAGCGATCGCAATTTCCGCAGCGAAAATCTTTGGGGATATCCCTAAAACCGAAAGCAGATAACAGAAATTGCCAACGACATTGTTTAGTATGAAGAAACTGCTGCATCTGTTTTTGCCAATGTTGTTGTACTTTTGACCAACGAGAAAGGGATACTTGAGTAGTTTGTTTTCTGTACTGAAAAGGATCGACATAAGACACTGCACCTATATTATGAAGTAAGGAAAGAGCAACCGCACCATGAGGATATTCTTCGGTTACTGCTGCTATTTCTCCTTGGGTGGGTAAGTGATTAATAATATGTTGTGCTTGTTTTAATTGTTGCTGTAATTGGTTACTAAAAAACTTACTGCGTTGTTTATCTTCAGGGTTAAACCATCCTGTTGCTTCACTAACTAGAGTTAAGGCTACTGCATTTTTGCCATCTCTCCCACTTCTTCCGATCTCCTGTATATATTCTGCTAGCAATTCTGGAGCGTGAAAATGTAATACCCATCTACAATTACTTTTATCAATCCCCATCCCAAATGCACAGGTACAAATCACAAAAGGAAGTTTCCCCGATAACCAATCTTGCTCGATCTTACGTCTTTGCTGACTAGATAAACCAGCATGATAAGGAGCAGTAACTAATCCCTGAGATTGCAACCATACCGCTAATTCTGAACTGTTTTTACGCGATCGCACATAGACTAATCCTGACTGTTGGGGTCTATCTCGAATAAATTTTAATGTCTCTTGTCTTCTTCCTCTAGGAGTCCAAATAGTTTTTACTCGTAACTGAATATTCTTACGATAGGGATTGAGAATAAACTTTGTTGGTTGTTGTAGTTGCAAACTGCTAATAATTGCTTTTTGGGTAATCCGATCCGCAGTAGCAGTAAAAGCAGCAATTGTAATCTTAGTTCCAGAGGGTTTATATTGCAAGAGAGCAGGACGAATTGCACCCAAGCGAGTATAGTAAGGACGGAAAGTTGTACCCCACTGCACTAAACAATGAGCCTCATCTAATACTAAACTACTGATAATAATTTCTGGTTGAATTAGTATATTCCAGACGGGAAGAGAAAGGAGAGTTTCAGGAGACAGATAGAGTAATTTTATTTTTTGTTGAGCAATAGCTTTAAGGGTTTGTTGGCGACTACTTCTAGACTGTTGAGAATGAAGTAAGACTGCTGATACATTTTTTTGCTGTAAATCTTGTACTTGGTTTTCCATTAATGCTACCAGAGGCGACACCACAATAGTTAAGCCTGGTTGCATTAGTGCTGGTAACTGAAAACAAAGAGATTTTCCCCCACCTGTAGGCATCAATACTAAAGTATCTTTACCTGATAATAGGCTAGTAATAATCTCTTCTTGGGGATAGCGAAAGTCAGTATAACCCCAAGTCTGCTGTAATAACTCGTGCATCTAATTGATAGATATTTAATTTATCCCTCTTTTATAACTGAGGTTTAATATGAACATTGATAAATGATTAAGATGATCCAGAGTATTGAGACGAATAAACACAGATAAACTTGAAGGCGATGAAGTTAATATTTAAAACTTGTAGTCAAAATCTACAAAGCGTGAACATTGATAATTAATAACTGGTAAATGACCAATGATTGACTTATATTGTGAGCGTGTTGGAGCAGGTTTATTGGCTGAACCTATTAATGCTGTGTCCAATATATCCTTTTTTCTCTCTGGATTGGCAGCTTGGAATTTAGCAAATAATAGGAAAGTACTATCTCCTACTATCTGGTTACTAATTAGTATATTATTTGCGATCGCGATCGGCAGTAGTCTATTTCACACTTTCGCAACACCACTAACCAAACTATTAGACATCATACCCATCGCTTTGTTTCAAATAGCCTATTTATGGATTTATAGTCGCCAAGTTATTAAGCTCAAAAATCTTGGAACAGTGTTGCTGGTAATCTTATTACTAGCTTCAATTGTGATCACTTTTCAGTTTACTCAAATATTTAACGGCTCGATCACTTACACCCCAGGAATTGCAATTTTACTAGGATTAGGGTCTTATCACTGTCAACAACGTAAACAAGGTCGTATGCTACTGTTTAGTGCCACAGGAGTGTTTTTACTCGCTCTATGTTTTCGTACCATAGATTTAGCTATTTGTCCTTACTGGTCTATTGGTACTCATTTTCTCTGGCATTTATTCAATGGACTTGTATTATATCTCTCCATGAAAGCTTTAATTAGCAACTGTTCCCCATCTTTACAAGAGAAACTCGATTACTAGGTTACAAATATTAAGTTATGTTAACTAGAGGGATGTAACGCATAAACCATTCAAATATTTTTGGGGCTTACATTTAAGAATTTGCTGGTTATGATGGGCATGAATCACTCAACATTACAATAACCTCCCAAAGATCGATATGGCAAATTACAAACCCTCAAACAAAGTATCTTCTAAACTATCTAATGATTTAGCTTTTATTCCTTCTGCTTTGGCTGGATTAGCTGGAGTTGCTATCGGTTGGATAATTGCTAATTTCGTAGGAATTATCTAGATATAGTCATAGTCGTTTCAAATAGAAACCAAATATTGTATCTGTAGGGATGTACCATGGTACGTCCCTACACTGTTGAAATGTAAGGTAAAAAACTTGTTGTTTTTAGAAATTGGGAAACACAAACCGTTGGGAAATTCCAGTCTCCCCAATCACCATTGCCCAGTCTCCCCAGTCCTTACCTCACTCCCCCACTCCTCACTCGGAGTCCCTCATAATTGATTCCTCATAATTTATCCCCATTCCCCATATCATGCAATGTGCGCTCTCAAAACAGAACGAGGAGCGCGACGCACTCTACATTTGATGCTTTTTTTCCCTAAAAGCTGATGCGCTTCATAGCGATGACAACCAGAAAAACCGTAATATTGTCCCTCAACTTCTAATACATCAATAGGCTCGTGTAAACCTTCTTCAGCAATTGAACGAGCTAACCTCTGAACTTTAGCCTGATCTGTTTGTCTGGGTAAAGGTCGATGAATTTTGTTAATGGGAATTTCCTTAATGCGCATAGTTTAATCAGCTAACGATCCAAGTAAGTCATATTCGTTATGAGTTTATTTTAGCCAAAAAATTAAATGTCTGACAGCTTATTAAAGAATGCTTGTCATCAAAAAACGAAATTATTATTTACTGGTGATTCCCTTATCTTGACTTCTCTCTCGGTTAAAAAAACACGAGAGATTCTAAACGGATGTTCCGAATCGGGCAGGGCGTTTAAACTGCGGAAGTAAATTCCGCGTGATGCGCCCCTTATTAAAACCACGATTCTCCACGTTTCAAGTTTAGCTGTCACCGACAATTAATCGGTGGTGGTAGTCAAATACCACCTACACGCTTTGACATACTGATGATTTACACCATATCCGTTGCGCTTACTTTTTATTATTTAATTTCGCTTTCCGAGTGGTTGCCTATACCAATTTGGCAGATTCCAATCGCTAACTTTTGCTGCTTTCTGCTTGCCCTTTTGATGCCAAGCCCATTTATCTTAGTCATGCGGTTGCGGGAGTTTCACCCTACTAGCAAAAACCCTACGCGACCAACCTTGTTCTTATTTGCATTAAATACATTATCTCATTTTTTGGGATAAAGGAGATTAAAATCTCCAACTTGTTTTCATCCTACGGTTGGAAACTGTAGGCTTTCAACTGCAAGATTGACGGTAAAATTTTGAGAAGCAACAGGGAATCATCATGCAAAATTTAACAGCGAACTATTTTGATAATTATTTCTACACTTTAACTCTAGTTTTTATCTATCTTGGGATTCTGGTTTTGATCGCTGAAGCCCTGAGCCGTTATATTAGTAACGATCCAGAGTTAACCAGAAAAGTTGTTCATATTGGTAGTGGTAATGTAATTTTATTAGCTTGGTGGTTGCACATCTCCACTTGGATCATTGTAGCTGCTGCTGCGATCGCATCTATAATTGCTCTGATTTCTTATTTTGTACCGATTATTTCCAGTATTAATAGTGTGGGTCGAAAAAGCTTAGGTACGCTGTTTTATGCTATTAGTATTGGTGTTTTAGCAGCTATTTTCTGGGGTGAATATCCCCAATATACCGCGATCGGTATTCTAATTATGGCATGGGGAGATGGTATGGCTGCGATTATTGGTCAACGTTTTGGTAAACACTCCTATCGCATTTTTGATATTAAAAAAAGCTGGGAAGGCTCTCTGACAATGGCTGTGACTAGTTTTGTTGTGACCAGTTCAATTTTATTGTTCACTCAAGAAAATACTGGACAAACTTGGTTAATTTCAGCAATTGTTGCGGTGATAGCTACGGCTTTAGAAGCCTTTTCTAAACTGGGAATTGATAATCTTACAGTTCCTTTAGGTAGTGCTGGCTTATGCTATTTTATAGTCAACTTTTTTTAAGCATTTGATAGTTATCAATTAGAAAAGTTTTATAATTCTTTCACAGCCCTAGTAGGTTGGGTAAAACAAGAGCGTCAAAACCAATAAAACTATAATTTTTTTCAAGGCATAAAAACTCTTTAGCAAACAAACAAAGTCATAAATCCCTAGAGAAGAGCAATCCCCACGAATGAATTCGGGGGCTTGTCAATCTTATATATGACCAGACTAAGCCAGTATATTTGGCTACGTTAAACAGGCTATCTCACCCTTGAGTACTTGCCAGCTTGAGGCTCTGAGGCTTCAAATTAAACATCTTTAGAGGGATTAAGGAAGTGTTTGAAGCACTACAAACCTTTTTAACTTTGTCGAGGCAAACTTAACACTCTATAAGTAGAAGAGACAAAACCATGTCTAATTTTGTTTTTGTTGTAGATGCCAACAAGCAACCATTGTCGCCCTGTACACCAGGGATGGCTAGAAGCTTGCGTGCTTCAGGTAAAGCTGCTGTGTTTAGGCAATATCCATTCACAATTATTTTAAAAAAAGCAGTAGAGCCAAATTAAAAATGCTGCTGCTGTTAATGCTAATCGCTGGAAGTTGTTTAATTCTCTCAAAGAAACAGGTTTATCTGTGACCACTGGTACTGGTGGTCAGACTAAATTTAACCGAACTAAACAAGGTTTGCCCAAACGTCACTACTTAGACGCAGCTATGGTTTCTGATACTCCGCAACTGGAAATATTGACCGAGCAGCCATTATTAATTAAATGCGCTGGACATGGAAACAGACAAGTAATTCATGTCAATAAATTTGGATTTCCCAGAACCAATAAATCAGGAGAGCTTGTTAGAAAATCCGCCCACATCAAACAAGTTAAAGGCTTTCAAACTGGAGATATTGTTAAAGCAAATGTTACCAAAGGTAAGAAAATTGACCGTGGGGGATGCTCTCGGTTAGAGAGCATATCCAACCACGGTGTTGGTTCTTATTTGGGTAGAGTTGCTGTTCGCTCAACTGGTTCATTTAATATCAAAACTGTAACTCAAACAGTACAAGGTATTAGTTACAAATATTGCAGCATTGTACACAGGAAGGATGGCTACCTTTACGGTTTCTAATAGTATAGAAGCCCTATCGGGCTGCTGTTTGTGTAAGGGAAGTTCTCCTCCCCATACATAAATGCGATAGGGGTATCCTTTCCTTCCCTTACCAACCCTAATTCTGATGAATAACCCTAATCAACCTCCTAAAAATGAAATTGATGTCGATGCAGGAACTTTACTCCTAATAGTGTCTGCTCTAATTCTATTACCTCTACTATTTACAGGCTTTTTCGCCCACTAGTCTTATAAGTAGC
>JASJCP010000081.1 GCA_030065935.1 Xenococcaceae cyanobacterium MO_167.B27 | reverse complement strand
TGGAGATTTATGAAATATGAGTGGATTGAAAAAGAAGCATATTTGAGTTGGAAAAATTTAGTTGAGTATGTGGAAAACGTTTTAAAAGATTTTGGGACAAAATATACAATTAATTTTGCTTAGGTACTTATATTCTCAAGTGCTTCAGGATATGGTTAAGCGAGTCAAAGTTACTTTTGACCGTTATCTGGGGCGGAATACAGAGGGGAAAAGAAGTGGCAAACCGCGATATAAGCCAAAGCATAGATATAAAACGTTTACTTATCCCCAAGCAAAACTTAACTGGCTAGTTTCTGCCAATAGAATAAAGTTGCCCAAAATTGGCGAAGTTAGATTTATCTTGCATCGTCCCTTGCCACCATGATTTAACCTAAAAACTATTTCTATAACTAAGAAGGCAGATGGGTTCTACATTACTTTTTCTTTAGAAGATAAATCTGTACCAGAGGTTATTTCTGATATAGTTCCAAGGGATGAAAATAGTACAGCTATCGATCTAGGTTGTGAATATTTTGCTACTTTGGCTGATGGAACAACAGTAGAACCTCCCAAATATTTTCGACGCTCTCAAGATAAACTTGCCAAACTACAACAAAAAGCCAGTGCCAGAAAAAAAGGCAGTCGAGCTAGAAAACTGTTGTATAGGAAAGTAGCCAAACTTCATCAGAAAATAGCAAGACAAAGAAAACAATTTCACTTTGAGCTATCTAAACAGCTACTAACAAAGTATGACGCTGTTTTCGTAGAAGACTTAACCGTCAAAAACATGGTGCGTCGAAACAAGCCAAAACAGGATGAAGATGGCAACTATCTACCTAATGGGCAAAGTGCTAAATCAGGTTTGGCAAAAAGCATACTTGACTGCGGTTGGAGTCAATTTCTCGATATTCTTTCACTCAAGGCTGAAAGGGCTGGTTTGAAAGTTATCAAAATTAACCCCAGAGGAACTTCTCAAGTATGCTTCAATTGTCTTAATCTAGTAGATAAACAGCTTTCAGACAGATGGCATTGTTGTTATCATTGCGGTGTAATGATGCCAAGAGACTGGAACTCAGCTTTGTTGCTCAAAAAACTGGGGCTGGACGAAACCCTCAGTATAAAACGCTCAACCGCTAGTCGGAAGAGAAGCCAGCACCATATCGCGTAGCGATTGGTGTCTGGAGTCGTCACAAGTAACATCAGATTCTATTGCCAAATCGGGAGGAGGATAAATATCTAGATCCATATTGACACAGCCTCTCACTTGCTCCGCATTATCAATATACAGACAAGTATCTGGTTCTACTCCTGCTAGTTCCTGACGTTTAAAAGTAGTTGAACCAAAATCTTCCCAGTCTCGTTCTTGATGTTCTAATATTTTTTTGACAATATCAGCAATTATTCTGTGGGGTCTTTCATCAATAGCTAAGGGAGACATTATTTCTAATTTGCCCTGGTAATAAGTTAGTCTTACTTGTCGTTTTTCTCCTAATTCTTCTAAGACATTTTCAAAGTCTGACCAGGAAATATCCTCGATACTTATTAAGCTCCCTGGAGCTAATTTGATGGTTTTTATGCGGACACTAAGAGTCATATTAATTTTGGCTTTTGCTTAACTTCTCTAGAGAAATTCTGGCTGCATCTTTGACTTGAGGGTGACTATCTTTTGCTAAAAACTTGAGAGCAGAAATACTTTTTTCTGTATTAAGATTGCCCAAAGCTTCTGCAAGTCTTTGTCTAATGAGCCAGTCTTCTGAGTTAGCGAAGCGCAAGATACTTTCTGCTGCGTCAATAGCTTTGATTTCTCCTAAAGCAGCGATCGCTGCTTGTTGTAAAATTACTTCATCACTGTCTAAAGCTCCTATTAATAACTCTTCCGCTCGCTTGTCTTCTAAGTTACCCAAGGACACCGCAGCACTAAATCTTACTAGCCAGTTATCATCTTCATAAAAAGCTCTAACTAAAGGTTCAAAGGCTCTGATATCTTTTAAGTAGCCTAAAGCTCCTGCTGCATCTGCTCTGATGCCATAATCTGCATCATTTTGTAACAATTCAATCAAAATGGGGTAACATTCAGCAGTTTGCTTGACTCCCAAGGCAAATACCGCCATAGAGCGCACGGGGAGAATCTCATCGTATAAAACTTTTTTAATTAGGGGAACAGCATCTTCTGCTGCAACTTCTCTTAAAGATACCAATGCTAACAGACGATCTTTCGAGTTGGGGCTTTCTAATTTAGTAGCAATCTCTTGTATATTTAATTTAGTCATGGTTAGTTTATTATTTGAGTTTGAATATCTTTTGTAAAATTAATTTAGCTAAATTTTTAAGCCACTACGCCAGCGTTTTAATAAAATAGGCATCCGAGCCATAAAAAATTTCAGAAATAATAGCTTACTCTCGAAGTCAGAGTAATTTTGCGATAATCTCCAAGTATCAGCCCAATTTAGCCACATATTCTTTCTTGATTCTAAATACTCCGCTAATTCCTTTCCATGGAGGGAGCGGTCTAAATCAGGGGATAATTTAAGACTGGATGGCAAACTATTGGGATAGGCAGATGGGTCGTGTCTTGCATTTACCCAGACAGAATCCTTCCCTTTGTTGTAGTTTCTCGACTCTGAATGCCCAAAACCAATATTTTTCACAAAAGAAGTTTTAGGGATCAGGTGTATTTTATTGTAATACAATGCCCCGAGAGTAACAGCAATTACCCAGTCAGTCTTAAGATTCTTTTCTAACCAAAACTGATAGGTCATGGTTTTCTTAGTTTCCACTGTTAGAGGAATATTCGCAAAACTGCCAAAAAGGTTGTAGGGTGGTAATTGATTAACTAAGTTTATATCATGCCAACGATCTGACCAAAGTCCATAACCCCAAGAGAAAACTCGCTTCGAGAGAATAAAATCTGACTCTGGTTGCTCAAATTCTTCTATAAAACTCCCATAAGCACTAATAGAAAATATCTCCTTGCGATCGCGATATGCTTCTAACAAGCGACACATTCTGTCATAAAAACAAGGATTAGGAACGATATCATCTTCTAAATAGACTAGGGAATCATACTCGGAAAGAACTTCGTGTAACCCGAGAATTACATTAAGATTTCCTTTAGGACTACGACCCATGTTCTCAGGTCTGGCTACTATTTTAATGGGGACAATATCAGATAAGGTTTCTAGTAATTCAATACACTGTTTAATTAAAGGTTCATCTTGTGGTTTTCTCGCACCATCGACAAAAGCAATTATTTGCTGTGGTAATAGGGTTTGTTCCCGCACACCAACTATAACTTCTTGGAGTAAGTCAGGGCGAGTAAAAGCAACAATCATCAGTGGTGGTAATTTTTCGGGAAGCTTTACTTCATCCAGGGCAATAGGCAATTCTTTATCATTATTCATAGTTTAAAAGTCAAAAATCTCCAGCTTTGTCGATAAATAAGCGATCGCACTATCCTCTAGTTATCTGTTTGGCAATTTGAACTGTCATAAAATTATTATGAAAAACTTTAGTTGGTTTCTACTATTATTGTTGCTCTCAATAACTTTGTCAGCAGAAGCTCAAACTGCGAATGAAGATTTTTGTACAAGATTTCCCTTAAATGCTAGATGCAGAGAAAATTCTCTGGAGAAGGAAACAAACTCTTCACGAAATAATTTTAACTCTAGTGAAAATGAAATTGTAGATATCTTGGATATTGAAGCAGTAGAAAAGCATTTAAGAGAACTGGGATATACAAATTTCACCAGAAACAATAACAATTCTTTATCTTTGTTGATCCAAGGACGACCATGTTCAGTTTTTATTGCTTCCAATGGAAAAGGGATGTCTCTTTTTTCCTATTTTCCTAAAGACGAAAAAACAACTTTAGAAGTTTTAAATGATTGGAATAAAAGTCTTAGATATTCGTTTGCATATATTTACGAAACAAAGAAGAATAACGAACTGGTGATTCTTGAAACTAATCTAACTGTTACAGGTGGCGTTACCGAGGAAAGGATTAAAAGCTTCTTTCTACTTCATACTGATTATCAAACACGCTTTAGTCAGTATCTTGCAGGGCTTTAAGAGTCAAGGGATGAGGAGTGAAGCATGAGGAGTGAGGATGTAAAACTTACATCTTGCACTCCTTACAAAAAATTGGTTAGCTAATATTATTTCCTCACTCCTTATTAAACCGCCTGGGGTTGTTGTTGGGGTTGGAACTGGAAGAGAGAATAAACTACATTACGACGGATATCGATCATCATTTCCAAGAACAGTTCATAACCTTCTTGTTTGTATTCGATGAGGGGGTCTTTTTGTCCATAACCGCGTAAACCAATAGATTCTCTTAATCCATCCATAGTTTGGAGGTGTTCTCGCCAGAGAGTGTCAATTTGTTGCAGAATAAAGAATCTTTCTGCTTGACGCATCAACCCTGGTTGCAGATTATTAATTTGATGTTCTTTGATGTCATAAGCTTTGCGGACTTCTTCATGGAGGAAAGTTTTAATTTCCCCTACGGTCATATCTTCCAGGTGAGCAGGTTCTAGGTCTTCTAAGAGATAGATAAATTCTTTGACCTTATCCACCATCTTATCTAGTTGCCACTCTTCAGGGGGTAGTTCAGGATTGATATAAGCATCCACGATTTCACTCATGGTTTTTTCCGCGTACTCAATCACCTGTTCTTTGAGGTCTAACCCTTCTAAAACCCGACGACGTTCCGCATAAATAGCGCGACGCTGGTTGTTCATCACCTCGTCATATTCAAATACTTGTTTTCTGGTGTCGTAGTAGAAAGTTTCTACTTTCTTTTGCGCTCCTTCTAGGGAGTTGGTTAGCATTTTAGACTCAATAGGCATATCGTCTTCAACCCTCATCATTTCCATGAGTCTGCCTACACGATCGCCCCCAAAAATCCGTAATAGGTTATCCTCTAAACTAAGGAAAAATCTGGTTGATCCTGGGTCGCCTTGTCTTCCTGCTCTACCCCGTAACTGGTTGTCAATACGACGGGATTCATGACGCTCTGTCCCAACAACGTGCAATCCTCCCAGTTCAATCACTTCATCGTGTTCTTTATCAGTCAAATTCTCGTATTCTTGGCTAATTGCTTGATATACCTCCCTGAGTTTTTGAAGTACTGGGTCTTCTATGGGGGCGTTTTCTGCTGCGATCGCAATTTTTTCTTCGGCTTCGAGTTCTGGAAGACTTTGTTCTCCATACTCTTTCACGGCAAATTTGACTGCTTCTTTGAGCAGATTCTCAGTTTCAGCCGATAATTCTGTAGGGAAGATATCAGGGGAAGCACGCCAGGTTTTCTTTTTCTGTCCCCCTGGAGCAAACCCTTGAGGTGATTTTTTCCCGCCATTGAGTTGGGGAACTCCCGCCATTAAAGCGTCATCTTCAGGAATAGCAATTTTGGGCATAAAATACTCTCGTATTTTTAACCTTGCCATATAGTCCGCGTTACCACCCAAAATAATATCTGTACCCCGACCAGCCATATTTGTTGCGATGGTAACAGCACCTTTGCGCCCTGCTTGAGCCACAATTTCTGATTCTCGCTCTACGTTTTCAGGACGAGCATTAAGGAGGTTGTGAGGAATATTCCTTTGTCTGAGGAGGGAAGAAAGTAACTCTGATTTTTCCACACTAGTAGTACCCACTAATACAGGGCGACCTACTTCGTGCATCTGGGTGCAGTCTTCTGCTACAGCTTGCCATTTACCAATTTCTTTGCGATATACGGCATCAGGTACATCGTGGCGTTTTGACTTAAGATTGGTAGGAATAATAGTTACTTCTAGGTTATAGACCTTCTCAAATTCTGTTTCTTCGGTTTTTGCCGTTCCTGTCATCCCTGCTAACTTAGGATATAGCAAGAAAAAGTTTTGATAGGTAATACTAGCAAGAGTTTGGGTTTCCCGTTGAATTGGTACATTTTCTTTAGCTTCAATGGCTTGGTGCAGACCATCACTCCAGCGTCTTCCAGCCATTACCCTACCTGTAAACTCATCTACAATGACAATTTCATTGTTACGAACCATGTAGTTAACATCTTTAGTAAATAGTTCTTTGGCTTTAAGAGCATTAAAGATATAGTGCGCCCAAGGATTTTCGCGATCAAACAGGTCATTTACTCCCAACAGCTTTTCTGCGTTCTCAAAACCATCATCTGTCATTAGAACATTACGAGCTTTTTCATCTACCTCATAATCTCCTGGACCATCTTCTACTTCTTGTTTGACTAATCTTTGAGCAATTGCTGCTGCTTGAAGATACTTTTCAGTAGGTCGTTCTATCTGTCCTGAAATGATCAGAGGAGTTCTCGCCTCATCAATTAATACTGAGTCCACCTCGTCAATGACACAGTAGTTAAAGGGACGCTGTACTACATCTTCCATGGCGGTTTCCATGTTATCCCTTAAGTAGTCAAAACCCAACTCACTATTAGTAGTATAGGTAATGTCACAGTCGTAGTTTTTCTTTCTCTCTGGTGGACTCATCCCTCCTTGAATTAGTCCCACACTTAAGCCTAGGAAGCGGTGAACTTGTCCCATCCATTCCGCGTCTCTTCTGGCTAGATAGTCGTTGACCGTTACAACATGAACCCCTTTACTAGTTAAACCATTAAGATAAGCAGGAAGAGTACATACTAGGGTTTTTCCTTCCCCTGTTTTCATTTCTGCTATCTGTCCTTTATGAAGTACAATACCCCCTAGGAGTTGCACATCATAGTGGCGCATTCCTAAAACTCGAATACCTGCTTCTCTTACTACAGCAAAAGCTTCTGGAAGAATCTCATCCAGGATTTCTTCTCTCTCTTCGCGGTTTTTCGCTTTGTCTAGTAGCTGTCGAAATTCGGTTGTTTTCCCTCTTAACTGTTCATCAGATAGTTGTTTAATATCTTCTTCTAAAAGGTTTATCTCTGCTACTAAAGGCTGGAATTTTTTTAATTTTCGGGCGTTTGGGTCGCCTAGGAGTCGTTTTAGCATAATAAATCTATTCTTAGGATTATCTAGGTATTTTTATCTATTTAAGGTTTCGCGCTCACAGTTTTGATTAAGTTTACCCTAACTGATATAGCTATCTGTGGATACAGAGAAAAGTAGCGCAATATTTGGTGATATTTATTAACTCTTAACAGATTTTACCATTGAGACTCGTTCCTAATTTCTGCTACAACCCTATTTTAGAGTTACGGATATCTCTACTGAATTGTCTTAATAACACTATGCCTTTTGACAAACTACCATCCATACTTAAACTTTTTGTTGATGAAGTTAATTAAGTTAAAGAAGCCAAAGATAGAGCCAAAGAATTGCCAGTAAAAAACCCCAATTAAACGATTACAACAAATTTTATTTCTAATAGTGGAATACTCTTGACCAAGATATGCGATCGCTCCATTTCTGATTTACCTGTTTCAAACTTTTGGCAAAGTTACTCCACGACTTTGATTTTGATATTTACCACCCCGCTCTGCATAGGTGGTTTGACAAGATTCTCCTTCAAAAAATAGTAATTGTGCTACGCCCTCGTTAGCATAAATTTTAACATCAGCACTAGAAGCATTAGAAAATTCCAGAGTAATACTTTGACCCTGCCAGGAAGCCTCAAGGGGAGTGATGTTTGCAATGACCCCAACCCTTGCATAGGTTGATTTTCCAAGACACACAGCAGTTACATTAGGAGGCATTTTAATACTTTCGAGTGATGCTCCCAATCCATAACTGTTGGCGGGAATTATAAAATAAGAAGAACCATCTTCATTGGTGTGTAATTCAGCTTGTTCTAGATTTTTAGGATTAAAATTTTTCGGATCTACTACCGTCCCAGGAATATGTCTAAATATTCTAAAATCATGAGGTGACAAGCGTATATCATAGCCGTAAGAACTTAGACCCCAACTGATAGTTGGAACTTCTTTATCTTTTCCTAATATTGCTTTTCTAATTGATTTTTCTTCAAAAGGATAAATCATTCCTTTTTTAGATTGTTCAATTATCCACTTGTCATTTTTAATCATTTTTACTGCCTTTTAATTCTCCTCTAAATTAGACTTTACATCCTCAATTTAATCTTGTGTATCTTTTAAATATTGCTTGAGTTTTTTAGAAATATCTAATTGTTATTTAAGTTTTTTGACTTCGGTATTTTTAACTCTATATTCATTCTCTAAAGACAAAGACTCTAAATCCCGATCGCCCAGAACTATCCTAGCAATATCGATTCTATCTTGTCTAGGATAGTCAAAAACAATATAATACCCTACACCCGATCACCCTAAAAACTGAGATATTTTAGTGTAGGAATGCCAGAACCTCATTCAACCCATCATTGGAAAATTGACAGACCACTAGGGATAGGGAAAAAAGCAGTAGTTTAGAATCAACTAATTGCTAGTTTTTAAGGAACGGATTTCTACTTCTTGTTTGATCGCCACTAAAGTTTTTTCCAAGGTATTTTCGTAAATATTGTAAAAAATGCTACGGCTAGGGGTAGAACCTGGTGCTACTTTTAC
Organism: Xenococcaceae cyanobacterium MO_167.B27; assembly: GCA_030065935.1. Lineage (GTDB taxonomy): Bacteria > Cyanobacteriota > Cyanobacteriia > Cyanobacteriales > Xenococcaceae > JASJCP01. The sequence goes on along the minus strand of JASJCP010000081.1, from coordinate 20,794 downwards.
TCTGTGGGTAATTAATACTTGGTTTGGTGGTGCGCTCGGGTAAGGGGATACGGGTTCAAGTAACCATGTTCCATCAAGAGATTCTAAATCACCATCAACAAAATTGAAATCAATGGTTTGGGGATAAGACTCGGTAACTGCAATGCGAACTCTGGATTTGGTGGTAAAGATTAAGGTTCTAATCTTGTTAATTTGTTCAAAAACTTTACGCTCGCCGTTCTGCTCTACTAATTCACTATCTGAGACACTGGGCAAAAAGTTTTCAAAATTATCATAATCGGTTAAAACTTGCCAAACTGTATCAACTGAACCATTGACTAAAATTCGACAAGTATATTCACCATCATCTCCTTTTAAAATAGCTTTTCCTTCTCGCAGTGCTACTCTTTCTAAAGTAGGAAGTTTATCCACAGGACCATCAAAAAGTTTGGCGGTAGCTTGAGGGATAAAGAGGTTTAAGGCGATCGCTCCACTGAGAAGAGCCATCAACCAACGAGATTTTTGCAACTGAGTTTTTAAAACCATTGGGCAAGAAGATCGTAAAAATTTCCTTAAGAGAACCATTGCCAATTCTAGCAATCCTTATTGAGCCAATAGATTTTTCTTTGAAAGGGATAATTAGGTAAAGGGACTTTTTTGCCAGAATATTCTTGATAAAGCTCTTTCCAAGCAATATTTGCTCCTTTGACGTAAAGTTTAGCCAAATTGTTCCCAGTTATTTCTTCTGTGGGAAGAGTAGCAGCATTAAAGGCTGGCGCAACAGTATGTTTCGGGGATATTTTTCCTGAAAAAACTCCAGATTCAGTATTACCTTGGAGAAAGCTAGATAGTTTGGCTTGTAAATCAGGAATTGAAACTGTCACAATGGCTAAACGATGCTTAAAATGCGATCGCCCAACCCTAGCAGTAAAACAAATATCTACTAAAGATAAAGGGGAGCCAGACTTAACACTTCCTTGGGAGCAATACGAAACCATTGTGCATCAAATTCCTTGAGATGAGGCACAAAACCACCATAACCCAGAGCAGCATTAGTAATATTTTGCCATCTAGTTGCAGGAACTTCTCAGAACCCATTCTGGCGATCGCCTAATAATTGCCAAAAAGAAGCTGGACTGTTAGCACCCCCAGGAAAACGACAACCCACCCCCACTACAGCGATTGGAGATCGCTGTTTCGACTCCAAAGCAGATAGCTTATCCTGCAATTGTTTGAGAGCTATTAAAGCGCGTTTCCTAGGAGAAAGAGGCTCTCTCATCTGAAGTTGACCCAATAATTTACAACAGATATTTAATTAAACCATCCTTTAACCAATTAACCTGAAACAGTAAATGATACGATGGAGTTATGCCATCAATAAATATATCGGGGACGTTTCATAATTATGAGTTAACCGCCCCTGCTGCCAATACCCAACGTCCCTCATTGGTTTTTATTCATGGTTGGCTTCTCAGCCATCACTACTGGCAGCCCTTAGTTTCACTCCTCAAGCCCTACTATCAATGCTTAACTTACGATCTCAGAGGGTTTGGCAATTCTCAAACCACCACAACTCCTCCTAAACAAGAATACAGTCTTGCTTCCTATGCCCAAGACCTGAAAATTTTACTGCAAAAATTAGAGATTGAAAGAGCTTGGCTAATTGGTCATTCCCTAGGAGGTAGTATTGCTTTGTGGACAGCCAATATTTGCTCTGAAACAATCCAAGGTGTGACCTGTATCAATTCAGGTGGTGGTATTTATCTCAAAGAAGAATTTGAGAGGTTTCGCACTGCGGGTAAACAACTAGTTAAATTCCGTCCTCGTTGGCTACCCTACATACCAGGTTTAGAGTTGATTTTCTGTCGTATGATGGTAGCTCATCCTCTAAATTTACAATGGGGTCGTCAAAGAATTCGCGATTTTGTCAGTGCTGACTCTCAAGCTGCTTTAGGTTCATTACTAGATTCAACTACCGAAGCAGAAGTGCATCACTTACCTCAACTAGTGTTTCGTTTAGAGCAACCTGTTTATTTTATTGCAGGAGCAAAAGATAAAGTTATGGAACTCAAATACGTCAATCATTTGGCGAGTTTTCATGCTCTTTTCGATACACCCCAAGGCAATGTTTTTGAAATTCCTGATTGTGGACATATAGCAATGTTAGAGCATCCCGAACAAGTAGCTAAGATTTTAGGGGATATTTTACAGCAAAACTGCAAATCATCTGTTGATTTATAGTGTTCATTTTCTGGTAGTAATAAATATGTAAGGAAACTCTTATAATTTGATATTTAAGTATCAGTTTTAGCAACGACCATAGAAAGAAATTTTCTTGGAAAATTCTTGAATATTTATTAGATTTTTAACAGCCTAAACTAAAATAGGAGTTATAATCTGAATTTGGAAGGAGCGATTCTATTGAGCGATCAATGCCAAATTATAATTTTAATTGCCAAAAATGGTAAAATTCATAACGGGCAAAAAAATTATAAATGTCAAGATTGCAGAGGACAAATTATAGAAAATCTACCAAAAAATATATTACAGAAGAAACTACACAACTAATCGCTCGCCTATTATAAAAAAATTTCCTTATTGCCAAATTGAATTTCTTTTCCGCAATGTTGACAGTTTAAGGAGTGTTTAAATCCTGAAATTATTAGATATCATCAAACAGTATATTGATAATCAGTCAGGGGGAAAAAATAAGGATGCTACGCAGTTTCTTTACTGGTCGGGCATTCATGAGGGGCTTTCGCCTGGGGTTTCCCCAAGCTTTTATTTATAAGCTTCTTCCCTAACTTAAGAAGATAGGGAATTCGGCCCGACATTTACGTTAAAACAGTACTTTGCCTAAACTATGAGCATTCTGGAACTAATTGAACAAAGACTGAAAGAAAACTTTGCGTTGCACGAACAATACCTAAACCCACAGATGGTCAAGGTACTGAGAACTATCGGATACGATCGCCACTATGTTAAGGCTGAAGGTCCCTATTTATTTGATGATCGCGGTGAACTTTATCTGGATTTGCTCAGTGGCTTTGGGGTATTTGGGTTAGGGCGTAATCATCCGAAGATTATTCAGGCACTACAAGAAGTGCTAACGGCAGAATTACCCAATCTAGTTCAACTGGATGCGTCCCTGCTAGCTGGGTTGCTGGCAGAGCGTCTGATTGAGAACGCACCTCCTGGAATGGAACGAGTCTTCTTCGCTAACTCTGGCACGGAAACTGTAGAAGCAGCAATCAAATTTAGCCGTTATGCCACTGGAAGAAGCAAAATTGTCTATTGTCAGGGAGGTTATCACGGACTTACTCTGGGTTCTCTTTCAGCAACGGGAGAATCCCACTATCGTGAGGGCTTTGGTCCGTTATTACCGAATTTCCTTGAGATTCCCTTTGGAGATCTCACAGCACTGGAGCAAGCCCTTGTAGGCAAAGACGTTGCAGCCTTCATTACCGAACCCATCCAAGGTCACGGTGTACGGATTCCCGATGCTTCCTATCTACCAACGGCAGCAGAACTTTGTCGTCGGTATGGAACGTTGTTTATTGCAGATGAGGTGCAGACTGGATTAGGGCGTACAGGCAAATTCTGGGCGGTGGAACATTGGGCAGTAGAGCCTGACATTATATGTGTTGCGAAAGCTCTTTCTGGCGGGTTTGTGCCAGTAGGTGCTGTTCTCTGTCGCGGTTGGATCTTTGACAAAGTTTTTAACCGCATGGATCGCGCGGTGGTTCACGGCAATACCTTTGGCAAAAACAATCTGGCAATGGCTGCTGGCATCGCTACTCTGGAGGTAATTAAGGATGAAAGACTAGTGGAGTGTTCGGATCTTATGGGTAGACGAATTATCGCAGAGCTTGAGCCACTAGTAGAACAGTACGAGTGTTTGAAAGAGGTACGGGGACTGGGTATGATGATGGCATTGGAGTTTGCCGAGCCGAAGAGTTGGTCATTAAAAGCAGCGTGGAAGATGTTAGAAACAGCTAATAAAGGACTATTTTCCCAACTGATCGTTGTCCCTCTGTTTACTCGTCATCACATCTTGTCCCAGGTTGCTGGTCATGGAATGAATGTGGTGAAGTTCCTCCCACCACTGACTCTCACAGATAAAGACTGCTGCTGGATTGTTGAGGCAGTCCGTGATGTGGTAGCGGATGCCCACCGTATTCCTGGAGCCTCTTGGGAATTTGGCAAAACTCTAGCCAATCAAGCCCTCCGGAGGAAAGCTGAGAGAAAGATTTAGTATGTCTAGTTTGTTTCATCCATTATGCGGTAGCAATCTCAGTACCTTGTTGAGGTTGTTATTTACCAATAGAGGGATCGATCGAAAACACCTTACTCAGGCTAGTGTAGCTCTAGGGTTTACCCTGGCGCGTTTGCCCTTGTCTATCATAGAAAGAGGGTTGATGGAATGGGTTTATGAAAGTCAAACATCCATAAAATCGCCAATTTTTATTGTGGGCTATTGGCGTAGTGGCACGACCCATTTACATAATATTCTCAGCCAATCAGAAAATTTTGGCTATATATCGCCTCTAACAGCAGGATTGCCTTGGGATATTCTCGGAATCGTGCGGATGTTTCAACCACTGATGGAGTTAGCTCTTCCTAGCGATCGCTATGTCGATAATGTTGCGGTCAAACCAGATTCGCCTCAGGAAGACTCAATCCCTCTGGCAAATATGATTCCTCTTTCTTACTATCACGGTCTTTATTTTCCCAAACGCTTTAAGTACCATTTCAATCGAGGCGTGTTTTTTGAAGGATGCAGTACCCAAGAAATTGAGCAGTGGGGACGCTGGCATAGTTATCTGTTGAAAAAGGTATCTATTCATCAGAGTGGCAAACAGTTGCTGATTAAAAATCCTGTATATACTACTCATATTGCTAAATTGAGGTCAATCTGGCATGATGCCAAGTTTATTCATATTTATCGCAACCCTTATGTAGTGTTTCAATCGACACGCCACTTTTTTACGCGACTCTTACCAGAACTTGCCCTACAATCTTACGAGAATTTATCCATCGGTGAAATCGAGCAAGCGATTCTAGAAAGTTATCCGCGCATGATGAATGCCTTGTTATCAGATAGTGCCAATTTACCGTCTGAAAGTTTCGTGGAAATTTGTTTTGAAGATTTAGAAAACGATCCACTTAAACAAATCCAGAAAATTTACCACCAGCTTGAGCTTCCAGGCTTAGAACAAGCAAGTGCTAACTTTGAAAATTACCTAACCAGCCTTCAAGGGTATCAGAAAAATAATTATCCCTTCGAGCCAAAAGTTGTTAATCTCGTTGAATCCCACTGGATGTCATTCATCGAGCGATGGAAATACCAATCGCCCCACTCGATAAACTGATTTGGTTAAATGAAATATATCAAATTTCTATTTCTGGGTCTTGGGTTTGCCTTACTGAGTTTAATTTTGCGTCAAACGAACCTTAAAGAAGTTTGGCAACATATCACTCTCGTTGGTTGGCTGGGAATGACCATTGTCATAATCTTTTATTTCCTAGAGTTTCTCTCAGATATTTGTACGTGGCAGCTTACATTTAATAGCATTCCCATGACTCTAAAATGGACATCCCGTCTTTTTCTAATTTATATGGTTGGAGCAGCGTTTAATCGCGTCACTCCTCTAGCTTCTTTAGGAGGGGAAGGATTTAAGGCGGTGATGCTGAAAACTCACTATCAGATTGGCTATCAAGAAACAAGTGCTTCAATAATTCTCACCAAGACCTTAAATACCCTATCTCTATTGATATTTGTAGCAATTGGTTTTTTTCCTCTATTAATCTCTAAGCAATTTTCTGCTTCGTTTAAGACAGTCACCGCAGTAAGCTTCGCAGTCTTCGCCTGTTGTATTGTGATATTTTTCCTAGTGCAGCGATTCCGTTTAGCCTCTTGGATGGCTGATCGGCTGGGACATTCCCCCTTGGGCGATCGCTTAGTTCGACTTTTGTCCCATCTCTGTAGCGTGGATGATCTCTTAGTCGAGTTTTATACCAATCCATCGAGGATGAGAAACGGGCTAATTGTAGGCTTCCTTAATTGGCCCCTCGGAGTTTTGGAAATTTATTTTTTAATGCAGTTTCTCAGGCATCCCATTAGTTTTACCGATGCCTGGCTCTTGGATTCTGTAGCGCAATTGGTGCGTGCTGGAACTTTTTTCATTCCAGCCAACATCGGTACTTTAGAGGGGTCTTTAGTAGTTCTTGGTGCAGGCATTACAGGCAGTCCAACGTTAGGGTTAACTATTTCTGTCATTCGACGGTTCAAAGATCTTCTTGGGATTTTAGTAGGTCTGCTGATCTGGTGGCTGTTTTCATTCAAGCCAACTTTACCAGAACCCCCAACAAAATAGCTGCTATCAAGAGAGTTAAACCTTACGGGCTTAGGGGGTCAAAATCTTCCTAAAATTTAAAGTTTTTCTAAAAATCTAGAGATTTTTGTTAAATTAATCACACTTTTGTAAAATCTACAGGTTTAGATCGGGTTGAGACATGATAATTCTGTAGTTATTGCGACAAAATGAGTATATTCCTATTATTTAGGATGATTCGAGGCTAATCAAACTAACATAGATATCAAGGAGCAATCTATGCCTGAGACTCCCCAAGAAGTCTTGAAAATGATTCAAGAGCAAAATATAGAATTAATCGATCTAAAATTTGTTGACCTATTTGGTATTTGGCAACATTGTACCTTTCATCGCAGCCTGGTTGATGAAGATGCTTTCAATGAAGGGGTAGCTTTTGACGGCTCTAGTATTAGAGGCTGGAAAGCAATTAATGCTTCTGATATGGCAATGGTTCCCGACCCTAGCACAGCCTGGATTGACCCCTTCATGGAAACTCCCACTTTAAGTATGATTTGTTCTATTAAAGAACCTCGTACTGGAGAGTGGTATGACAGAGACCCTCGTTCTTTGGCACAAAAAGCAGTAGAGTATCTTAAAACCACTGGTATTGCTGATACAGTATATTGTGGTCCAGAACCAGAATTTTTTATATTTGACGATATTCGTTTTGCTCAAACAGAGTACGAAGGTTTTTACCATATAGATTCAGCAGAAGGAATCTGGAATGCTGGTATGGCAGAAGCTGGAGGAAATCTCGGCTACAAGCTTGACCATAAAAGAGGTTATTTCCCTGTATCCCCTTCTGATAGCTTGCAAGATATCCGTAGCGAAATGCTGCTGACTATGGCTAAATGCGGTGTTCCTATCGAAAAGCATCACCATGAAGTTGCTTCTGGTGGACAATGTGAATTAGGGATTAAATTTTCCAATCTTGTTTCTGCTGCTGACTATATCCTGATTTATAAATACGTAGTCAAAAACGTAGCTAAAAAACATGGAAAAACTGCTACCTTCATGCCCAAACCCATGTTTAATGACAATGGAACTGGCATGCACACTCATATGTCGATTTGGAAAGGGGGAGAACCTCTGTTCTTTGGCGATGGCTATGCAGACTTAAGTCAGACCGCGCTCTACTTTATTGGTGGTATTCTGAAGCACGCTCCCGCTATTTTAGCATTTACTAACCCCTCTGCTAATTCCTATAAGCGTCTTGTTCCTGGCTTTGAAGCACCAGTAAACTTAGCCTATTCTCAAGGAAATCGCTCCGCTTCGGTACGTATCCCCCTAACTGGTAGCAATCCTAAAGCCAAGCGTTTTGAGTTCCGTTGTCCCGATCCTTCTTCTAATCCTTATCTTGGCTTCTCAGCAATGCTTTTAGCAGGTATTGACGGGGTTAAAAATCAGATTGACCCAGGAGAACCATTAGATGTGGATATTTATGAGCTTTCTCCTGAAGAGTTGAGTAAGATTCCTTCAACTCCAGGTTCTCTAGAAGGTGCTTTGGACGCACTACAAAAAGACCATGCTTTCTTAACTAGTACTGGTGTGTTTAGTGAAGACTTTATCCAAAACTGGATTGAATACAAAATAGACGCAGAGGTCAATCCCTTACGTTTACGTCCCCATCCTTATGAGTTTGCACTCTACTACGATTGCTAAAGCCAGAGTTACAGATTACTCTTTCTTAGGGGATACTTTCTCCCAACTCAGGTTGAGTGTTGGTTGACGCTCCCACACTAAAAGTGTGGGATTCTTAGTTCATCAAGTCCACTTAAGCCAAGTTCCTTGCGGTGCTTGACAAGCGAGGTGGTTCTTTCCCTAAGCGTTAACTTTCCGTCCGCCCGGCGGTAGTTGCAAAGCGTGCAAAATTTGTTTGAGTTAAAATGCTGGTGGTTCAGTTCCCATGAAGATTTTACCCACTCCTGGGTCAGATACTGAAACTGCGGAGTAGAACCCGATATCTTCAATTATCAAGGTACAGCTAGGGTAACGTTTTAGGTTACTGAGGTTTTTATACAGGTTAATTACCTTTCCTGTTAAACTTGATTGTAGCAATATACGTAGCTACAGCCAAGGGATGGTAACAACAAAAATGTTGAGAGTGAGGTTAACTAATTGGGAATGGCAAACTTTGCAAAAATACGCGGAGTCTAAACATTACTCAATGTCCGAAGTTATTCGCGATTACATCAAAACCCTGCCCTCAATTCATCCCGTCGCGGGACGCGAGGGACGAATTGAGGAAGAGAGGTAAAGTTAAATTTATCAACATTCACATAGGGGTCGGGGAAAATACGTATATATATTATGAAGGATCACGAATCAGGAAAGATCAACAGACTTGCTCACCGGGCGCGAAACACTTTCCCTCCTCTCCTCATCTCTCAACAGATCCATTGGATATGGCGAGGCAACCTCGCCATATTTTGACGAAGTCCAAGCAGGCTCCGCCTATCATTTGCGGAGTACCTTTGACCTCATAATTCATTCCTCAAATAGGGATGAAAAATAAAGAAATAATAAAGGGATGTTCAGTATTTTCCTCACTCTTCATCCCTCAAATTCATCCTGATAAAATTACTTAAGTAGATAGATATTTAACTTTTATTTAAAATTGTCAAGTAAGAAAAAATAACTATATAAATTCTTCACATATAGTATTTTTAAAAAGTTAGATATTATATTTGGTTTTAATTGAAAAACTGTGTTATATAATACTGAAAAAGAAAATATAAAAATACAAACTAAACAGAATTAAGTTTGTGGCAACTGAATACAAACTATACATATCTCGTAATATTAGCTAAAGAGTAGATGAAGTCGAGAGTCTTGAAGAAAACTAAACTTACAATAGATAAAAAATCTAATTATTCAGGTAATAATTCCCTAACCCAATTGTTACCCAAACCTTTAAGAGCTATATTTAGCTCTTTCTCTGTTTCTTGGTTAGCTTGTATTCCCATGACAGCTTTAATTGTTATTGTTTGGAATACTGCTGCTCAAGCTCAAGGTCATGACGCTCCTGCAAATATAGAAGAAATTAAGATAGTTCTTGACTCAATTTTTCTTCTATTTTGTTCTGTGCTAGTAATCTTTATGAATGCTGGCTTCGGAATGCTAGAAACAGGATTTTGTCGCCAAAAAAATGCGGTTAACATATTATCAAAAAACTTAATTGTTTTTGCGATCGCCACCATTGCTTATTGGGCAATTGGGTTTGGTTTGATGTATGGTGAAGGAAATAGCTTTATTGGTTTAAGTGGCTTTTTCTTCGGTGGTGATGGTACACCCTATGGGGACGCTAACTATCCCGAGGCTGTTCCTGCTGCAATATCTTTCCTGTTCCAAGTTGCATTTGCTGCTACTGCTGCTACCATAGTTTCTGGTGCTGTTGCAGAAAGAATTAAATACGATGCTTTCTTAATCTTCAGTTTCTTCCTAGTAGCTATTTCCTATGCGGTTACTGGTCACTGGGTATGGGATGGCGGTTGGTTAAGTAGTTTAGGTACTGATGCTAATGGCGATGCTGTAGGCTTTTCCGACTTTGCTGGCTCTACTGTAGTTCACTCTGTGGGTGGTTGGGCTGCTTTAGTAGGTGCATATATCTTAGGACCAAGACTGGGTAAATACCAAGATGATACAGTCAACGCCCTTCCTGGTCACAATATGGGTTTTGCTACCCTAGGATGTCTAATTCTCTGGATCGGCTGGTTTGGTTTCAATCCTGGTTCAGAATTAGCAGCAACAGCTAATGTTCCCTACATTGCTGTAACTACAAACCTCGCAGCAGCAGCAGGTGGTGTTACTTCTACTTTCACCTCTTGGATTAAAGACGGCAAACCAGACTTATCCATGACTATCAACGGTATTCTTGCGGGACTAGTAGGGATTACTGCTGGTTGTGCAGATGTAAGTTATCTGTCTGCGGTGATTATTGGTGCGATCGCTGGTATTATTGTAGTGTTCTCCGTCGGCTTTTTTGACTCTGTTCTCAAAATTGATGACCCTGTGGGTGCAACTTCTGTTCACTTAGTCTGTGGTATTTGGGGAACTCTTGCTGTCGGTATCTTTGGTAGTGCTAATATCATTTACCAAATTATCGGTATCCTAGCTATTGGCGCATTTACCGTTGTCTTTAGTGGTGTTGTGTGGACGATTCTCAAAGTAACTATTGGTATTCGGGTTAGCGAACACGAAGAAATCCAAGGTTTAGACATTGGCGAACATGGTATGGAAGCATACAGTGGTTTTGTTAAAGAAGCTGACCTCATTAGTGGTGGTGGTTCTGGTTCAACTATCGGAATGCCAGGAATGTCAGGTAGTTCTGAATTTTAATAAATTATTAATCTTTCTGGTCTGAGAAAAGATTTAACTAATAATTTTATCGTCACTAGAAAATCTAGTGGCGGTTTTTTGTATTATTGCTAAGTTTTATTAAAGTTATAGATTGAATTTGGCTAAGATTTTATTGCTGCTAAATCCCTACTTCATGAAAACTTTAACTAATCATTAATTGACTCAAAAAACTAATTAACTTGAGCAAATAGCTTATTCCAAGGAAGTTCTGTAGCATCTGGATTAGCGATAATTTCGACAATTTTGTTTTTGGCTTCCTGATTTACAAGTGCTTCTACGCAAACTTGAGCAACTTTTTGACGCGGGATACTTCCTTCCAATAGAGTATCTGCGGATGACATAACTATATTATCTGTATTATTCTCGTTTTTAAGTCCACCAGGTCTAACTATTGTATAAGTTAAACCACTTTCTTGCAGATATTGTTCTGCTTGTTTTTTCCAATAAAGTATTAACCAAAATAAATTTAAGGGATGAAAAAATTGAGATACACATAAAGAAGAAACAATCACAAAATGGTCAATATTTTGGGTTTTGGCAACATCAACCAAATTTTTTGTTCCTTGATAATCTATTTGATAAGGAGCAGTAAAATCAAAACTAGGACTTGCCCCAGTAGCGCATAATAAAATATTACAATCGGTTATAGCTGATGTAATACTGTCTTTGTCTAAAACATCACCTAATACTAATTCTGCTTCCGATGGTAAAACATCACGGGCTTTTTCTAAGTCTCTGACTAAAGCTCTGACGGGAATATTTTTCTTAACTAATTCTCCGACGATGTGTTTTCCTGTTTGTCCTGTAGCTCCAACTACTAAAGCGTGCATAGAGGTTTTGCTCACACCTAATATAAGAAATGAAGGTTTAACTGCTTGTTAACTCCTACATTGTAAATAATTTAGCAACAGCAAAAATTATTATTCTGGATAATCTAGTAATATGCAATTCAAATTTATCTCCCACAAACAAAATATGGTCTTACCTGTCTCTGATGGCGAACTTCACGTACCTACTTCTTATAATGACCGCAACCTACCAGAGTCAGCACTATTAGAAAAAGCCAGTGATTCTTTCTTGTTTCAAGGGTCTTTTTTGGGTTCAATGGATTTGTATAGCGATCGCCAGACGGTGGCTGACTATCTCGATACCCATGAAGGATGGTTTTGTCGTTGCGCTAAACCAATGCAAGTAGAGCCATTAGGCAAGAACGGTTATATCCTAAGTGTGGGACATTACAAGTATTTTGGTTATGAGGTAGAGCCAAAAATTGCCGTAGTATTCAATCCTTCTCAATTCGGGAAATACAAGATGCACACTGTACCTATTCCTGGTTATGTAGCTCCTGGTTATGAGGTGGTTTATCACGCTGAGATGGATTTACAAGAATTAGATTTACCAGCAACTCTCGGAAAACAAACCAAACAGATCTTTAAGTCTCAAAAATCTCTCCCCACTACCATGACAAGAGTTGGTTGGACATTGGATATGTCTGTAACAGTTGTTTTTCCCAAATTTATTGATAAATTGCCTAATTCTTTAATTCAGAAAACAGGCGATCGCTTGTTGTCTCAAATTGTACGCCAAATATCTCCTCGTCTCACTTACAAAGTTCAGCAAGATTTTCATACTGGCTTAAATCTCCCCATTCCTCCTAAAAGTGGTAGAACATTCCAGAAGATTGGGGGAAGCAGCGATCGCCCTGAACCAGAAAATGGCAATTGTGCTGCTTAATTGAATCTAAGACTCAGTAATTACTAACTACTAGGTAATAAGTAAAAAGTCCAAAATAGCGAGTTACTTACTACTTGCTACTTACTACTTTACTGATGCAGGAAGTTTATTCTGGCAACTTATACTGTTCTACAATCTTTTTGGCATATTCTGGTACATGAGCTTCTAACTTCTCGGGATGGTTGCGTTTAACGTAGAGGTAATTGCGAGTAAAGTGAGAATCAAGGGAAAAACGAGCATATTCTAACCCCTTCGGACCAATTTTATCAATTACTACTCCCATTGCTTTAGCTGCCCACATGGGAAGAGTTACTCCTTTATCATAAGCTGGAATGCTCTGCTGTACCGCTTGTTTGCGATCGCCTTTAGAGGTGACAGGTTGAGTATCTATTTGATCTTTTACCAGTTCTAGCATCTGTTTACCAGTATCGTTTCTTACTACGATCCATTGCCAACCAAAAGGCGCACCCATATAGCCTACTACCAAATCTGCAAGAGAGTTAACATAGTCAAAACAACTCATACAAGAAGGAGCAAAGACATCCTTGAGTTTGTTGGTTTTTAAGCCAAAAAATGGTACTTTTTCGATTGAACCATCTTCATGCTTGAAATGTATCCGAAAATCTTGCATAAACTCGTAATGTACTACGGTATCGGGAGATTTACTGGTAGTTTCAAGGAATTTCTGTAATCCTTCCCGACTGACATTATCTACACAGGGAGTACCTAAAACATAAAGTTTTTCTAAGCCTAATTTTTTTTCTACTGTTCTTAAAGCTTGAATTTGACAGCCTACTCCAATTACTAACAGTCTTTTCATCCCAGACTGTTCTATCTGCTCTAATACTGATAAATTAGGGGATAAAGTAGGTTTATTGACTTTTGCAGCTAAAACTTCTTCGGGAGTAGTAGCAATAATTGGCATAGGTTGAAAGCGGTCTTCTTTGGTATTCTGGACACAGACAACCCCTTCTACTAAACCTTGATTCAGCATTTCACAGGCAATAGTACTTACAATACCAGTCCACTGCGCCCCTTCAATGGGTTGTTTTTTCCTCGCAGCCATCATTTCTTGACTGACACCAAAGTAGAGATCATCTTCATTATCTAAATCTCTGCTGCGTCCGTGAGCTTCTTTTTCTAATTCTGCTATTTGTTGATTGAGAAAAGCACAAGCTTCTTTGACGTAGTGGATATAGTAAGTATCACACAGTCCACACTCACTACAAAGTTCTTTTGCAGGGCGAAGACGACCAGGTTTTAAGGCTTTAGCTTTTTTGTGGGGAGCAACAGAAGTCATATAGAAGAATTTTTATTAAGCAATTTTGGGTAACATCTGTCAGATTAAGGCAATCACTGGCTTCAAAACCTAGCTTTGTAAAGAAATGTAATCTAATTTGCTAGGGTAAGGAGACTTTAAGAATTTATTTAGGAATGCTGTATCGGGTACAATAACATCTGTAAAGATTGACTACTTTAATTTAAGGAGAATAACATGGGCGGAGTTATCATTTTCGCATTAATTATTGGTGTTTATACAGGAATTGCTCTCGGTTTATTCTTGGGGCTGCGAGGAGCAGATATTATTTAATTATTTTGTAGGAGGGTCAGTCTTTTAGAAACATATAGACTATGCCCATCCTACTAACTTCAATTTTAGTTGTGAGGCATTATAATACCTAAACTAAAGCAAACTTAGACTGGTCAGCTAACTGAAGGAGAGGGATGAAGCCTCCACTACAAAGAGTGCGGGATGCTGACCCATGATACTATGCGCTTGCCGTTCTTAAAAACTAAAGAGTTAGCTAAACCTAAATAATGAGATGAGTGCAGCAATAGCTTGGCAAATTCTTGCCATTCTTCCTTGTAAATTTGAAGGTCTTGAGGACAAGCAGCAAAATCTAGGCATAGTATGGTAGAACAACCGTTAAGTTCGCGGAATACTCGGCATTCTGGTGAAAGAAACGGGGCTAGGGAACGAAAACGCTTAATTGCCTCTAGTTCCAAGTCAATACTAGTACAGTTGAGTGGTGAGTTTTGGGATGCCATAATAACCTGCCTCCACCTAGCAACAGCTACTCCTATCTTTATTGTAGGCAGTGGTTAATCACTTGTTAGATTACAGACATATCTCTTGATGATGAGATTGGGTCAAGCTTCTCTAGAATTAAGGTTTTGTTGCCGTCCCATTGCACTTGAGTGCCAAATCTTTCCCCTTCTCGATTTAAGATTTCTCTTAGCCACAGAATATCTGAAGTTGAGGCTCCTTGCACTCTGAAACGTTTAATTTGAGTTGGTATCATTTGCAGATTGAAGAGTTCCCCAGTAGAAGAGTCGAGGGTGGCAAAATACATTAAGCCTAGATCGTCTCGAAAAGCTTGATAACCACTGATTCCTTCATAATCATCGATTAAGTCGCCACAACCGTAGATAATCAGGCGTTCGCGATAAATTTCGATACCTTTAACATGGTGGGAAGAATGTCCGTGAATCAGATCCACTCCAGCATGGTCGATTAGTTGATGGGCGAATGCGATTTGTTGGGACGGAATTTCATAACCCCAATTGCCTCCCCAATGAATCGAAGCTACGACTACATCTCCTAGTTGTTTGACCCGAGCTACTTGCTTCTGGATATACTCAACTGTTCGTTCGGATAAGTCTAGCAAGAGATTAACTCCAGGCTTGTCTTTACCAGCAGCCCAACTGACAGGAATACCGCTAGTGGTTAAGCCAAAAGAAAAGGCGATCGCTCTGCCTTTGCCTTTTACTTCCATAATTGCTGGAGTTTCGGCTGACTGAAGATTTTGACCTGCACCAGCTATTTTAATCTGCGCTGTTTTTAAAGTGGTTATGGTTTCTACTAAACCAGAATATCCCCAATCAAGAACGTGGTTGTTTGCCAGAGAACAACAATCAATTTTAGCTGCTGTGAGACAATCAATATTCTCAGGATTCATGCGATAGTTAATTCCTTTACCCCTCCAATAATCGTTACTTTGAGTGATACTGGTTTCTAAATTAATTAGCTTCACATCTGGTGCTACTCGTTCCCATTCCTCTAGAGCATCTCCCCAAATGTAACTAAAGCTAGCGGTCGTAGGAATCGAACCATTAGCTCCCTCGGCAAGTCGGACATATTCTCTGGCATCTTTAAGATACACTTCGGGGATAAAAGGGTCGCTAGGATGAGGCAAAATTTGGTCGATACCCCTTCCTGTCATGACATCACCGCCGAGAAATATAGTGATGAGATGATCTTTGGTAGATAGTCGAGCTTGAGCTTTTTCCATGATGTCGAGTCGGTTGAAAAACTACAAAAGGCTACACATTTTATCCACTAGGCAACAACCAGTTTTTGACTAACAGAGCGATCGCCATCCAATTGATACAGCTTGGCTCTTGTTTGTGGGTTGGAGACAAATTCCTTTTCTTCTCTGATCCTCTTTTTAATGAAAGCTAAAAAGATTGTGCCTCCTGTAGTTCTTCTGGATAGACTGATAACTGCTGAATTTGCTCACCTCGTTGCACTTTGAGCCGTAATTCCCTACCAATGGAACTTTTAGCTACGATATCTTGTAATTTATCAGCCTTAGTCACCGATCTTCCCTCAATCGCGACAATAACATCTCCTCGACGCAAACCAGCCACCATCGCTGGACTATTAGGGATTACTTGGACTACCAAAACTCCCCTGATTTCGGGTACAGTAATCGCAGCATTAGGGATGCGGTTGATTTCCTTGGCAATTTCTGGAGTCAGATTGAGCATACGAATCCCGATGTAGGGATGAGGAATCTTTTCTCCGCGAGCCAGTTGGTCTTTAATTGCTTTAGCTGTGTCGATGGGAATGGCAAACCCGATTCCTTCAGCTTTGGCGCGAATCGCAGTATTAATCCCAATCACTTCACCTCGTTCATTCAACAGTGGACCGCCAGAGTTGCCAGGGTTAATAGCTGCATCGGTTTGGATAAAATCTAATCTTTTATCGGGAATGCCCACTTGAGAACTGGAACGCTTGAGGGTGCTGATAATTCCCAAAGTTACTGTATTATCCAATCCCAAAGGATTTCCCACAGCGATCGCCCAATCTCCTACTTGCACCTCACTAGAGTTACCTAGTGGTGCTACGGGTAAGTTACGTCCCTGGATTTTAACAACTGCTAAATCTGAGAGTTCATCGATGCCTCGAACTTCTCCCTGAAAAGTTCGCCCATCCTTCAGAGTAACCATAACTGTATCCGCCCTACTAACCACATGAGCATTGGTTAGCACGATCCCATCGCTGTCAATAATAAAACCAGAACCCTGTCCTTGCTGCCGATATTCTCTAGGCAGTCTGGGGAAAATATCTTCCCCAAAGAAACGTCGCAAGAAAGGGTCATCAAAGAAAGGAGCGGGAAAATCAATCGTAATCGTCCGTTCTGTATTGATGCGTACCACTGCTGCCCCTACCCGCTTAACGGCAGCAACTACAAAGTTATGTTTGTTATGTTTGATCTGCTCAATTATCGGTGTCTGAGAAAGGAGAGAAAAATTAGAGGTTGGCAGTTGCATCAGAGCATCTCTGAGGCTATAACCAGGAACCAACTGAGTGGCAAAAGCTTGTATTGCTGGAATAGTTGCAGCGACACTTAGCACCATAACCAGCCCATAGATGCTAGCTTGACGTAGTTCCCGCAATTGCTGTTCGATTGAAGACATGGTTGAATTCCTCCTCCAGAGCGCGAGTGCTATTTCGCAGTCAGTTCCTTCCAGGCAGCATCGAGAGCAGCTTTAGCCCGACTGCTGGCGCGAGCAATACTCTGCTGTAAACTCTCCCATCGCTCTTGCAGAAATTCGGTTGCCTCCTTAAGAACATCAGGTTCGTATTTGCCAGAGGATGCTAGTTCATCGCTTACTTGTTTAATTTTGATCCGAACTGCTTGGGATTTATCTTCAGGGGAAATTAGACCGTGTAAGCGATCGCCAATAGTCTTGACTAAATTTCTAACGGATTGAGATTTCTCACTCAGGAAACCTTTAAGTCCTTCTGCCTCAGTTAGAAGTTGGTTTTTGGCTGATTCTCGAATAATTACTGCTTCAGTCTCAATTGCCTCAACATCTTCAGGATAAAGGACTACTCTGTTACCCGAAGAACCAGCAATTGTGCCACTAAGAATATAGGCAGCAATCTCGCCCGTTTGCCAATCAAACAAAAAATCCTCTATCCATCCCAAAGGTTCTCTCAAGGTAGATTCAACAGCAAGCTGATGGAGACGAAGTAGAGGTTCTGGAGCATCTACCAAGGTACTGCTATAAGTCAATATGGCATCTGGACCCACGACAAAGACTTGCTCCAAAGGTAAATATCTCGAACTACCTGACAAATAAGTGACTCGCCCCCGCTCATCGAGCCACACCTCTTCTGTTGACCCAAGATGTGAACCTGTAGAGCCATCCATAGTGAGCAAACCAATGATTTGAGAGCGACGCACGACGTTAATCATAGCTTTTCTCCTGAATCAGAAATCCTAAAATTAAGGGGATCGACCAAGATAACCCTCTTAGAGGTCTTTTGCCAATCCCCTTTTTTCTACCTCTATGAACTTAAGCTTTTAAAGTAGAAGAGTTTATCGCTTACTTAATTTGAGGATAATCTTATGCCACCTCAACTTTGACAGTTTTGTGTTTTTCCGCTTCAGTTTTTGGCAAAGTGAGAGTCAAGATGCCATTGTGATATTCCGCTTTGACCTTGTCATTTTGAATATGAGCAGGCAACGGAATAACCCTTTCAAATTTGCCATAGTTGAATTCAGAACGTACCATGCCTCTTGCTTCAGTCTTAGTTTCTGACTTGCGTTCGCCACTGATATCAATGGATGTTTCGGTGACTTCAATATCTAAATCTTTAGCTTCCATGCCAGGAATTTCTAGTTTGAGACGGATTTCATCCTCTGTTTCGTCCATTTCCGCAGCAGGCATAAAATCAAGACCGAAGAAGCGATCGCCACTTGGTATTAACCTTTCAAATAAACGATTCATCCTTCGATGTAAGCTTTCCATTTCGCCGAAAGGTTCCCAACGTTCAATTTCTCGGAAAGGATCGCGACGAATAATTGCCATCTTTTTAACCTCCGAAATTCTCTATTTCAACCTAATTGTTACTGCCTCTCTCCTCATTTGAGTTGTGGAGAGCAACTAGGTAAATTATCTCTAGGCAAAGACTCGTTCTTGAAAAGCGTTCTAAGTATTCACCCAGTCCTCAGATAACTTTTGGTTCTAGATTGTATGTGGTGGGCTGGGAGTAGTTCGCCAATCTTTAAGCTTTTACCTACATCCCTACATCTATTTTAACTAATATCACAGTCATCTTGGTTTGCTAACTAATCGAGGAGGAAGGATATTTGTCCGTTGATGCGATATTTGACGATTTTATTGTCCTCGACTTTTGCTTCCATGTTTTTGATGTAAAGTGACTTAATTCCGTGCAAGGTTTTGCTGGCGTGTTCGACAGCTTTAGCTGCTGCGTCTTCCCAGCTTTGATCGGATTCGGCAAGGATTTCGATTACTTTTAGCATATCTGACATTATGACCTCCTTTGATACAATGCAATTTTTTACCCTACAACTTCAGAATTTCCTGGGAAAAATCTACAATGCTTACTAATCAAAATTTTCTAGGGCGTGTCAGTGATTCAGCTTCTTCTACTCCAATAGTTTTGGCAATTGCAGCGATTGAGCAGACTCTTGAGCAATTACCTCTACTTAATATTATATTTTATTTCCGACCGCACTCCTATTCCTTTAAATTTACTTCACAGCAATCACCACTAGACTATCCAATTTGTTAATATATAGGTGAGTCCTTAAGTTAATCTACCTTCGCCATAGACAAAGTGGCAACGCTTCACCAGAAGAGGCAACGCCAAACCAGGCTCTAGGAAGAGGCGACTATGAAAGGAGCAAAAGAGTAACTATAAGAGCGGTTCAACTGAAATTAGGTTAGGAGGAAACCTTGCAAAATCCAATAAGTGAGATTTAACGGGCTGAGTCGGCGAGTGACAAAGCCCGTTAAATTTATTGAGGAGTTTTATTCAGTAACTTTAGAGTTAGATGGTATCAGGCGATTACGCTCCGAGTATCCTACGGATCGCAGTTTCAGGGGACGGGTTTTAATTGGTACGAGTGGTTTTAGCTATCCTCATTGGGGCCAAGGAGTTTTCTATCCTCTACATCTGTCGCCCCACGATTGGCTTATCTACTATAGCCACTATTTTGATTTTTAATAGGCTAAACAGATTATTTGATTACTTTGATATCCATTAGAATCAAGTTTTCCTCTCTTAGCAATTTTATGGAACTTTATCTATTCTTTTAAGTAATCCAGGCTAACTTAAAAACAGGGAAAAATTCTGAAGCTAGTGGGGAGAACATTCACGCTTTTCTTCGGACTAGTCATGATTTTTAAACCAGAGTTTTTGATGTTTGGCTAAATAGGTAAATATTGTTTTCTGGAAATTATCTCCTATTCAAAAATTATGCCAGACAGGTATTTTTCGAGAAGCTGAATCAAGTTAGTCACAAGTTCCTCAACTTCTTTTTCTATACTTTAGATGAGGCTAAGAAACGCCATTTAATTAACTAGTGAGGCATCTTTCAGTCCCTCGGATTGCCTGAGAGGGGAGAATTTTGCTTTTTCATGAGCAGCTTAATTGCAGTTATTCTCCCTATATAGTACTATTATACTAGCTACCAGAGAGCTGAAAGCCTTGGTTGATTGCTCGTTAGTCAAGTAAAACTACACACCAAATGAGTGCTATCAAACTCAACAAAAAAAATAACCATTCTAAATTATCGACAGATACGGTAGGTGCTTATCTGCACGAGATCGGTCAAGTACCCCTGCTGAACCATGACGAAGAAATTATTTATGGTAAGCAGGTTCAACGCATGATGTCTGTCTTAAATGACAAAGAAACACTAGAGCAACAGTGGGGACGCTCTATCAGTCAAAGTGAATGGGCTGATGCCGTTGGGTTGAGTGAAGCTGAACTTAACCAGATTTTGGATCAAGGACAGCGTGCCAAGACCAAAATGATCGAAGCAAATTTACGGTTGGTAGTAGCGCTCGCCAAAAAATATCTCAAGCGGAATTTGGAATTCCTCGATCTGATTCAAGAAGGAAGCCTCGGTTTAGAAAGAGGTGTAGAAAAGTTCGACCCCACCAAAGGATATCGCTTTTCAACCTATGCCTATTGGTGGATTCGTCAAGCTATGACTAGAGCGATATCGCAACAATCACGGACAATTCGCTTGCCCATTCACATTAATGAAAAGCTCAACAAAATCAAAAAAGCGCAGCGAGAA
>JASJCP010000080.1 GCA_030065935.1 Xenococcaceae cyanobacterium MO_167.B27 | reverse complement strand
GAGGTCAAGCCCCAATATTTAATTGCGCGTTACCGCTTTGAATATTGTACTACGAAAGTATGGAATTAGATATAGAAATTTTGACTGAATTTCATCCCTTCACGGGACGTGAGGGTCTTCATTCAGAAGAAAGATAAACCAAGTTCCAGCATCCTGTTATCTTCTGCTACTTTTCCTCCCACAAATCTCGCCATGGTCGGATGAATTTGCTCTATATATTGTCTGCTAGTGTGGGTATAGTTTCTAATTGGAGCTTCGGTATCTAATGAACCTTGAATTATGGCTAAAAAGACTTCTAAATCTAGACCAATTATCTGTGATTGATTAATATTTTGCCAGTGGATAGGTTGCCAAGGACGAGGTTGGGGATTAATAAATTGTATGGGTAAATCTTCCAGGCGATCGCTTAAATATTCAGAATCAAGATAGTTTTTGACTAAATAACTAACTCGATTCTTGATTTGAAAAAAATTCGGATTTAAACATACTTCTCCTGCTAAATCTCTAATGTCTGCATAGTTATTCATAACTTTATAAAACCTCTGCTGATGTAGCCCTTATACTTCTTTTTTTGCTATACTCAGCAGTCTATAAAAAAGCTTGTTTCTTGTCAGTCGTATATAGTCGGGAATTTCCTAGGTAACTAAGTCGGAAAAAGTAGGATAAGTAGTCGGTGCAGACTGGGGGGACTGGGGATTGCGCTCTTGCTAACAACCTACTAACTACTAACTACTAACTACTAAACAGTTGACATTTAAGCAAACACTTAACTATTATGATTTTAGTTAAGCAAATACTTAACTATTGTGT
The DNA here is from genome assembly GCA_030065935.1 of Xenococcaceae cyanobacterium MO_167.B27. Classification (GTDB taxonomy): domain Bacteria; phylum Cyanobacteriota; class Cyanobacteriia; order Cyanobacteriales; family Xenococcaceae; genus JASJCP01. The sequence goes on along the minus strand of JASJCP010000080.1, from coordinate 28,312 downwards.
TGTATATATGAGCAGAACTGGTAGTAGTGCCGATGTATTTACAGCGATCGCAGATCCGACTCGTCGAGCAATCTTAGATCAATTGAGTCAGGGAGAACAACCAGTCAAACAACTGGCAAAACCCTATTCTATGTCTTTACCTGCCATCTCTCAGCATTTGAAAGTGTTGTCTGAAGTAGGATTAGTAACTCAGCGAAAAGTAGGGCGAGAGCGATTGTATCGTTTAAATCCAGAACCCTTAAAACAGGTGTCTGACTGGGTAAGTCATTACGAAAAATTCTGGCAAGAGACACTAGAGGCTCTAGGCGATTACTTGGAGGAGAATTCATGATAAAGCAGATTGAGCTAAATATTTTTTATCCTCATCCACCAGAAAGAGTTTGGAAGGCTTTAATTGATCGCCGTGCGTTAAATGTTTGGATGATGAAAAACGACTTTGAGCCACGCATAGGGCATAAATTCAAGTTTGAAGCAAATTCTTTACCAGGATTGGAAACCACTATTTATTGTGAAGTAGTAGAGCTAGAGGAGCCAAAACGTCTTGCTTATACTTGGCAAGATAGTTATACAGGAGAACCATCGCTAGTGATTTGGACGCTAACCCCCGTTGAAGATGGAACGCAACTGGAATTAAGACATCATCAAGCTGGATATGCAGCGACAGCTATTTCTAATAGCAACTGCAATTTGGAAAGTAACTTTAGTGCAGGGATGTTTTTCTATGAGCCTGTTATCAATACTACTAAGCTAATGCCCAAACCAAGTCTTTTCCAACCAACAGCATCTAACGAATTAAGTTCTTTTGTTGGCTACACAAATCTTAGAGATGAATGGAGTTATCGTCTCAACCAAAAATTACCAGATGTACTGTTGATTGTTGATTATTGATTGTTCACTGTAGGCAATAGTCCCAAAGCGATTGGGCTTACGCCCAGCCTTCGGATTGCTCAAACCAAACCGACTAATACCAAAACTAACGCTGCTGTCTATCACTTTAAAATTGGCAAGTTCAACGCCTAACCAAAGGCTTAAATGTATTGGAAATAGTAAAAATGAATTCAGAAAGTCCCAATTTCCCAAATTTTATTTCACTATCAGACAAAGGAGAGCCAGCTTTTGACCTCTATTCCCATTTATTGGCAAAGAGAATTATCTTTTTGCGAGGCGAACTAACAGACGAAACAGCTAACAATATTATTGCCCAATTGCTGTTTCTGGATGCTGAAGACTCAGAGCAGGATATCTTTTTGTATATCAACAGTTCTGGCGGTTCAGTAACAGGAGCGATCGCAATATACGACACAATTCAACAAATTCACTCTGATGTTTGTACTGTATGTGTGGGTACTGCTGCATCTATGGCAGTAATCTTGCTTTCATCGGGAACTAAAGGCAAAAGATACGCGCTGCCTAATGCTCGAATTAGAATACAGCAACTATCTGGAAATGTTGAGGGAAAAGCGACTGATATTGAAGTAGCAGCTAAAGAAATCTTGTCCCAAAAACAAACAATTAACAGAATACTAGCTGTTAATACTGGTCGCTCACAAGAATTAATCGAACATGACACCCAAAGAGATTTCTTTCTGAGTGCCAAAGAAGCAAAAGCTTATGGCTTAATCGACGAGATTGTTACCAAGCCACCTGGGTCTGCTTAGTTTTCAAATCATTCTTCTATCGATGAATAATTGCCGACTATGCCCCGAAAGGAAACATAGACAAGTAATTTGACGTAGATGGATAATTAATCATCTTGATAATCATGGCATTGGTAAGTTGATTATTGGCAAAAATCCTTTATGGAAACTTGATGTAAACAATGGGAAGAAAAACAATCAATCTTTTGTTAATATTCCTCAGAAGAAAGCAAAATTAAATCAATTAGAACGCCAGGAGAGCAAAGAAGATTCTGCATCGAAGAATACGAAGGAGCGAATCAGAAGCCCGTTGTCTCAAGACCAAGCTAATTGACAATCTATCTTGATCTGTTGTTTCAGAGCATCTAAAGAGTCAAACTTTTGTTCGGGGCGTAAAAATCGATCTAAATACACTGTAAGATTTTGATCATATAAGTTTCCTGACCAATTGAGCAGATGAACTTCGACGGTGATGCTAACTCCTGATACAGTCGGACGAGAGCCAATATTCATCACACCTTTAATATAGGAGTTATCAAGTTTGACTTTTACTGCATACACTCCATGACGAGGCAATAATTTATCTGATGGAAGTTGTAAATTAGCAGTAGGAAAACCAATTGTTCTTCCTAGTTGTTGTCCTTTAATAACTTTTCCCATGAGACAATAAGAACGACCTAACATCGAATTAACCTGAGAAATATCCCCCTCTAGTAATGCTTTACGAATTATAGAGCTACTGACTCTAACTTGCGGATCAGAGTTAGTCTCGCTATTTTCAGCCCATTTATATAAGGTGTTAATTGTTACAGGAATATCAAACTTAGCTGCAATATTTTTTAAGTCAGTAGCGTTTCCTTTTCTTTGATTACCAAAGCGAAAATCCTCCCCTACACTAATTAGAGTTACTTGTAACTGTTTGATTAGTACTTCTTCGACAAATTGTTGAGGACTCAGATTAGCTAATTCCCGGTCAAAGGGTAATAGTACTAGTTGTTTTATTCCCAGACTAGCAAGATACTGAGCCTTTTCCGCTCTGGGGGTTAACAATTGAATGCGATCGCCTGTAAAAAATTCTCTAGGATGAGGGCTAAAACTCACAACCGAAGGATAGACAGAAGTCAATGAAGCATTAAGAATCGGTTGCAATACTACTCTATGACCCTCGTGTATTCCATCAAAATTGCCAAGGGCGATCGCTGTTGGTTTCTGAATTTCGTCCGTCGAAGTTGCAATCCACACAGTTTACATTGTTAGACAATTACTCTCTAATGATAATCTTCTCTGAATCAGATAAATATTGATACTTGATATGTAGGGAAAGAGTTTAGACTTACAAATGAGATTACAATCAAAAATAAACCTTTTAATAATCATCAATCATTATAATGTTTAACGGATCGGAGTCTATTGCCACTTTTCTTATTGTTTTTGCTGCTTTTGGGATTCTCGCGTGGGGGTATAATCGTGCTAGAGCCTATGGCAAGTTAGGAATTTTGGCTTGGTTGCAATCAGTAGTATTGATGACTCCTTGGGTGCTGTTTTTTGGCTTATTTGCCCTGGGTATTTACCTCAACCTTGTAGGAATCTTATTTTTACTCGTAGCTTCAGTAGGGGTTTATATCTGGCTTGGCAAACAATTGCGCGCTGCGGGACAAGATGAAATTCTCCAGCAAAAAGCAGCATTGCGCCTTCAAACAGAACAGACAAATCATTCTGAAACCAAAGGGGAGACTGATACTGATACTAATGAGCTTAATAAGGAACAGGTTGCACCAGTAGAGATAGTACCGATTCCCGAGGAAGATTTAACTAAAATCAAAGATATTTTTACCATTGATACCTTTTTTGCCACAGAGACAATTTCCTATCAAGAAGGAGCAATATTTAAAGGTAATTTAAGAAGTGAACCAGATAAAGCTCATGCTAGCCTCACTCAAAAACTAGAAGCCCAACTAGGAACAAAATATCGCTTGTTTTTGGTAGAAAGCCCCGAAGAAAAACCTGTAGTAGTAGTCTTACCCAGTACCAACGACCCTCAAACTACTACTTTGGCACAAAAGAATTTAGCTTTAGTTCTGGCGATCGCAACTCTGGTAACTAGTTTAGAAGCTTCTGGCTTATTATTAGGTTTTGACTTGTTTAGCGACTTCAGTAGATATCAAGAAGCCATCCCTTTGAGTTTAGGAATTTGGGGGATATTAATTGCCCATGAAATAGGTCATTGGGTAGTTGCGAAACGCTACAATATCCGTCTCAGTTTGCCTTTTTTCATTCCTACCTGGCAAATCGGTTCATTTGGCGCAATTACTCGCTTTGAGTCCTTATTACCCCATCGCACAGCATTATTTGATATTTCTTTCGCTGGAGTAGCAGTAGGAGGAATTATCTCTTTGTTGCTTGTAGTAGTAGGAATGATTTTATCTCACCCTGGAAGTTACTTTCAATTACCTACAGAATTTTTCCAAGCATCTGTATTAGTAGGAACTCTAGCTAAAGTAATTTTTGGTTCAGCCCTGCAACAAACTCTTGTTGATGTTCATCCTCTAGTAGTAGTTGGCTGGTTGGGTTTAGTAATTACCGCCCTCAATTTGTTACCAGCAGGACAGTTAGATGGTGGCAGAATTGTTCATGCTATCTATGGTCGTAAAATTGCGCGACGCACTACCATAGGGACTTTAATTATTTTAGGGATTGTGGCTTTAGCTAATCCAGCTAATCCTATACCTTTATATTGGGCAGTATTAATTCTGGTGCTACAACGAGATTTAGAACGTCCAGCCCTCAATGAACTTACTGAACCTGATGATACCAGGGCTGCTTGGGGCTTGTTGGCACTGTTTCTAATGTTAGCAACTTTGATTCCTCTCAGTCCCAGTTTAGCTGGTCGTCTTGGTATTGGAGGATGAAAGATAAGGGATGAGGAATGAGGCGATCGCTATTTAAATATGGCGATCGCTATTTAATTAATAATTGAAAATTCGGTTTGAAGGTTTCTTCAATTGATAATGTCCTCAAATCAATATTTGTTAATTTTGGCTTGTTCACAGCGCAAACTTAATAATCAAGAACTGCTACCAGCAATAGAACGCTACGATGGCGGAAGTTTTCGGGTTTTAAGAAAAATACAGCGCAATCAAAAGTATCAAAATAATATAAAAACACTAATTTTGTCAGCAAAGTATGGTTTGATTGAAGCCTCAACTCTAATTGCAGATTACGAGCAGAGAATAAATCAGCAAAGAGCTAAAGAATTAAACAGCCAAGTATTAAAAAACTTAAAAAAATATTTAAATCAAGATAATTACAGTGACATTTATATAGATTTGGGTAATGATTATAGTTCAGCAATCAAAGGAATAGAAGATTTATTTCCGCCAGAGCAAATTATTTTCGCTCAAGGACGTATTGGAGAGCGATTGAAACAATTAAAACTTTGGTTGGAAGAAAAATCTACTGGAATAGAAAGTGAAATTTAGATTGATGGAGTAATAAATGCCAGAAGGATTGCAGTTAAGTTTAAATTTAGATTACGATCCACGAGATCGCGGAAGATTAAATTCTCTTCAAAATATAGTTGCTTCCATATCTGACGAATTGAGAAAGCAAGCTCCTATAGCTAGAGAACTTGTAGATTTTACTGCTAATAAGCTACCACAAATTTTATTAAACAACGTACCTTTAAAACTTGAACAAGCCGATCCTGACGCATCTGAGTTATTAAGTCCCTATAAGTTTGAAGTTCTTGATTTTATCAAGCCAAATACTAGACCATCAAAAGGAGTATTTTCTCAAGTTTCAGAAGTAGTCAAAAATATTGAAGATATTGAGGAACTTGCAAAACCCATACAAGGTGCAGAGTTAATAGGAATAGATGAGTCAATAGTACCTAGCGAACTTTCTGTAAGTAATTTGACTTTCTTGAGGTCTGTTGCTTTTCGGATGTACAAATTGCCTAATGGCGAACTCTTAGAATCTGTAGGACCTGTTCTTAGCGAATTAAGAATGCAGAAATCAGAAGATGCAGCTTTTGAGAATGAAATTAAATTACTGGGTTACATCCGAAACAATTTTATAGCTTATGTTTCAGCGATTACAGCAATAGCTGCGGGAAGACCACCTTTTGTTGTTTTACACGGTCCTTTAGTTAGAGCAATTGGTGGTTTTAGCCATTTAACTTTTGATTATGAAACTGCTCGCGATTTATTAAATATTGATTTAGCAGATGCAGGAGAATTTCAACCACCTCAAGGTAAAAGCTCAAATACAATACAAGGAGACGACTTTACTGCTAATAATCTTTCTTTTGAGCCGAACAAAGTTTTAAAAGGCGATGATAATCTTCGTCAGTTTAATAATTTTTGTCTTAACAGTTGCAAAAAGAAATGTACTTATGGCAAAAACTTTGTCAAAGAAGCTCGTCCACTCAAAGAAACAGAAAAAGTAACATTATCAGTAATTAGAAAGAGAAGATATCCTGGATTTTGTCTCTATTTCTGGGTACTTCGTTCTCTTGTTGATTTATGTCGTCTTTCAAAAGAAACTACTGTTGCATCAGTTGTAGAGGATATTTCTGCTGCAACTGAAATGACTCGCTTAATATTTCCATCTTTGTTGACTATAGATCGATCTCGTCAAAGAGTGGAATCAGTCTTAAAGAATTCTTTGAAAGCAATTGACATTAACAAATATCCAAAATTAGATCGTAAAAATTTATATGAAAAGGCAAGAGATACTGTCAAAAAGTTAAGATTATCAGACTCGGGGTTGTTTTCTTGGATGCTTGCAGAAGGAAAATATACAGCACCCGTTCAAATATATAGATATAGAACAGAAACAACTTTTCAAAATGCTTTAGCGGATAACACACAGGGGATTCGCCACGAATTAGAAGGAATTTTAAACACTTTATTTCCTGCAAAAGTAGAAAATAATTCTCATCCTGGTTATAGAGTTTTAATGTCCTATGTACGTACAACACCACTAAGAGAACCCGTCAGAGTTGAATATTTTGATTTACCTCATTTTCAACCACCAAAAAGAATTTTAGGTCCGATTTATCTAATGAGCCTACCCTATCAACAATACGGACTTCCTCTAATTCTTTACTATGCGGATAAGTTAGCCCATACACCAACTAAATTAGTTAAGACAATTATTCAAGAGGAATATCTAAATTTAGTGCTACAAAATCGTTTTAGCGATCCAGTTTCCATTATGCGGATTTTAGGTCATCTGAATCGAGGTTATTTTCAAAGAGATGGAGGTTTGTAATGACAACAAAACTTGGTACTGTATTTGAACAAACTTCGACTACCGAATTTGTGATAATGCTCGATCAGGAATACGATAACGAGCGTCTGTTATTTAGTTATGTTGAATTCGATCCCAATGGCAATCAGCCAAATCCTGATAAAGAACGTATTATTGGTCGAATTACGGGTATATATAAAGAAAATCCCCTTCTCAGTAGAGATCAAGCGATAGTCAACGCTTCAATTAATTTAAGCGAATTAGGTATTAATTTTTCTAGACGTTTTACTCATGGATGGGCTAAATGTACTGTTATCGGCGCATTAACTCAACGTGGCTTGGACATGAATTTGCGCGTACCAGCACCAAATACAAGCGTTTATACACCTTCAGAAGCAACCCTCCGTCAACTATTTTTTAATTCAGCACCTTCTCATGTACCCATTGGTAAGATTGAGACTTTTGGTAGTGAAGAAGTACCAGTAACTCTTAATGCCGACCAAATGGTTACAAAACATTTTAGTATTTTTGGCATGACTGGCTCAGGTAAGACTACTACAGCAGCTAAATTATTAGAAGAGTTGATGGCTCGTGGTCATCGTATGATCATTTTTGACTCTCATGATGATTATCTAAATTTAGATAATTTTGGTAGATTATTTGATTACAGATATCAAGATAAAGACAAAAAAGAACAAAAAGTAGAGTGTCGAGTAAAAACTCGAAGATGTGATGCTGTTGAAGAGGCTATCAAACAATTTTCCCCAGTTGTTCCTACTAATAATCAAAATCAAACTTTAAGACCTGAAAATCAATGTGTATGTGAAAGATTAATCAGGACTGCTTCTATAATTCACAAAAATGAACCTGGTCATAGAATACTTCAAAATAAGTGTAAAAAAGTTACTTCTGAATTGGTAAATAATCTTTCACAAAATCATAATAATCAACATTGGAGCGATTTAATAAAGTACGGAAGAGTTATGCACCATAACACTTTTCCTGAACTTAAATTTTACGGAGATGGGTTTGAAGACTTTACAATTATTTTGCTCCAAGCATTTAGAGGTGAAGCTTATACTTCTGCTCAATGGAGATGGCTACGAAATAATATTAATAGACAAGGAACAGGAATAAATTATTTATCTAATCTTGAAAATTCAGCTAGAAATGATGTAAGTCTTGATTCAAGAACTAAGCCTGTTTTAGTAGGCTCATTGATTATGCTTAGGAATCTTTATCAAGATGCCATTAGGGCAGGTGCGTCACCGCTTGATTTAGAAGATTTTTTTAAACAAGTTGCAGATAGAAATACAGCTACACCAGAATCAGTTTTTAGATTATCTTTGACAAATCTGTCCAGCAATCTCAGAAAAGCAATGGTTTATGGAGTTGTGACTTACTTTTTTCGTTCTTTTAAGTTCCATGGTTATAGGGCAACACCTAGAGATGGAAATCCAGCAAATGCTTATTCCACTTTATTTATCTTAGAAGAAGCTCGTTCTCTAATTCCTAAATCAAGTGGAATGAATGAAATAGATATTGCTGGTTCACAAGCACGTAAAGCACTTAGAGAAATTGCTTATGAAGGTAGAAAATTCAGTCTTGGCTTTGGAATAATATCTCAAAAACCCTCTTCAATCGATCCTGAAGTAGTTTCTCAGTCTAATACTTTTATTTTGCATCAACTTAAAAGTCCTGACGATCAAAGATATGTTCGTGATGTAACAGAGGGTATGTCAGCCGAAGAATTAGAGATGGTTAAAAGTCTAGGTACGGGTAGAGCTATTGTCACAGGTGTTGCTGTCAAATCCCCTGTCCTACTTCGAGTTTATCCTCGCTACAGCGAAGAAGGAATTAGAGAACCTGCACCAATTGCTGATGAATTAAGTAGTATTGAACAAATTAGAAATGATTTGGGTATTACTGATGAAACCTCCTAACTTGTGTAGTTTTATTTCCTGTGATAAATCTGGTCCTATATTTATTTTTAATAGGGACTATTCTTAAATGATTCCATTTTTTGTTGCCGATCGCCCGATGAGTCTTAGAATTCTTAAGGGATTAAATCTCAAAGACTATCCTGGCGTAAAAATTGGCATCATGGCTCATGCTAATACTTCTGATAACTTTCAGAGAGCTTTTAGAGACTATCCTTGTGAAGATTTAAAACGCTGCGATGCTATTGGTGGTAAACCTTGCTTGTATAAAGATAAAAGCGATAAAGAACGCCATGAATGCACTCATCGTAAATTAATTGAAGATCGTACAGTAAAAATGTGCGACTCTGGAGTATTCACTAAAGAAGGAGCAATGCTTAGTTATGAAGAATTATTTGCTGCTTACTCCAAAATGAATGTCGATTATGGCATTATGATTGATGTTTTACATGATGCTCCTGCTACGATTGAAAGTGCAAAAGAAGCCAAGAAAGCATATAAACCTTATCAAGATAAATTTAAACTGGTAGTTGTTGCTCAAGGAAAAACAGAAGAAGAATATCTTGATTGCTATAGTAAACTACAACATCAGGGATTTGAAAATATTGCTATAGGTGGGCTACTGGTCCGCAATCAAAATACTGTTAGGTATGTCAAAGTTGGTAGTAATGAATTACTCTTTAATATTCTAGAGAGAGTAAAAGAAGACTATTCACCTGATTGGTTATTTGCTCTTGGGTGCTTAAATCCCAATAGAGTAGAACATCTGAATAAGTTAAATGTTTGGGCAGATTATAAAGGATGGATTTTTAAATATAAAAAAAGAAACGATAGTATTGATTTGGTTTTGAATGATTTAACTCAATATCTAGAAACAATAAATGATTTAGATGTTCATCATGCTCTCATAAAAATAAATGATATTATTCTAAACCGCAAACAATATAGAGAAAATAAAGATAAATTGTCTCAAAAATTGTACCAAGAAAAACTGAAACTTAGAAACCAGATTCAAAATATAATCAAAGAGTTACAAGATAATAACTGTGAATTACCTAATGCAATAATGAAGCTTTCATCTCGTGGTATTTTAAGCAGCATAGAAGAAGAAAGATTGGTGCTTCTTCTAAATCAATTGTCAAAACCACAGAATTATATTAAAGAAATCACAGAACATATTAACGAAAACCGTTACCTTAATCAAGAAATCAAAAACCTAGAGTTGTCAATTAATACAATTAATAAAAAATTATGCGCTAAAATCAAGCAACTCAATATCAAAACCATAAACTTAACTAGTGAAGTACAAAAATGCTTTAAAGAGCTAATTCGATTAATCAATATTAGCGAACAAGATCATCGTTTAAAACAAGTTCGCAGTAAAATAGAACAGAACATTTTAAAATTACTCATTCACTGATAAATTATATTAAATTTGTTTCAGAGAAAGCGATCGCTTATATTATAAAGATGCACCTGATGAAATTACTTTAGATATAAGACATAATGACGAAACAACTTGCTATTAATTATTGATTATTTTATATGAAAATATCAGATAGAGTTCGCTTGAGTATCGCCGTAGGAATAGCGAAAATTGTTACAAATATAGTGCGATCGCTGAAATTGGGTGCTGCTTCTGTGTTACCAGGGTCAATATCTCGGCGTTTACATCCCCGTCTGCTTTCTCTACTATTCGAGCAAATAAAACAGGGTGTAATTTTAGTTGTGGGGACAAATGGCAAAACTACAACTTCTTTACTACTGAAAACCATTTTAGAAAATCAAGGCTATAAAGTAACTCACAACGCCAGTGGTGCAAATTTAATCAATGGTTTAACTGCTGCGTTGTTAGCAGATGCAGATATTACAGGTAAGTTAGATTCTGATTATGCCATTCTAGAAGTTGATGAAAATGTTTTACCCCTGGTACTAAAAGACTGTCAACCTAAATATATCCTGGGATTAAATTTATTCCGCGATCAGTTAGATAGATATGGTGAAGTAGATACTATCGCTCAACGTTGGGGAAACGCGATCGCAACTCTCCCCGAAAGCACTACAATTGTTCTTAATGCAGACGATCCGACTCTGGCTTATTTAGGGCAAAATCTCAAGCAAAGAGTTATATTTTTTGGACTCAATGAACCAGAATTGTACTTAGAAGCTATACCCCATGCGGTAGATTCTATTTACTGTCCTAGTTGTGGTCATCTCTTAGATTATCAAGGAGTATATCTCTCTCACTTAGGAGACTATAAATGTCCCAGTTGTGGTTTTGCTAAGAGTGAAACAGCAATTAACTCTCAAGAATGGTCACAAATTCTCATTGGAGTCTATAACAAGTACAATACTATCGCAGCAGGACTACTAGCTTTAGAAATTGGCATTGAGAAAGAGTTAATATTTGATGCTATTAAAAACTTTAAAGCAGCTTTTGGTAGAGCAGAAGAATTAACTATAGACAATAAGCATATTCGCATTCTCTTGTCGAAAAATCCTGTAGGAATGAATGAAACCATCCGCGCTGTTAAGGATATTCAACAACAAGGAAAAGCCTCTGTTACCTTACTAGTCCTGAACGATCGCATTCCTGATGGTACTGATGTATCGTGGATTTGGGATACAGACACAGAACAACTGGTACAACAGGGAGGAACATTAATTGTCAGTGGCGATCGCACTTATGATATGGCGTTACGCTTACAATATAGTGGGGAAGAATTGGAAGAATCAGCCAGACCTTTTCAACTAATTATAGAAGAAGATTTATCCAGTGCTATTAATAAGGCTCTCTCGTTAACTTCTGTGGAAGAAACCCTACATATTTTGCCCACTTATTCCGCCATGTTAGAAGTCAGAGAAATTTTAGTCGGTAGGAAGATATTATAAGAAATTCGGCTACTCCCACTAGGAGAATAGCCTTAGCATTTACTAATAAGTAATTTAACTCAAAGCAGCATCACTACGGTCATAGGTTTTTCGGAAGCTGCTATGAGGTTTACCTTGAATGTTTGCCCAATAGTCTTTGTCAACTTCTACACCGATTTCGGCTGCGGTACGACTAAGAAGAGATTGTTGACGATGTTTAATGAGATGGTGACGACGATTCATTAAAGAACGAGCTTGGTTTTGAGCGGACATAAGTTTAAGCCTCCGAATTGCTTATTAAATTGCTTTTAATTAATTTGTCAGTTTTTTTTGCATGTCGCGTCACAAATATAGCAAAATTCTGTAACAAAAGCTACAGAATTTTGATTTTTCTCAAAATTAACCAATTTCAATTCTCTAAAATTTGAGGGATGAATTTATCGGGTTTAGCAACATTCCGCACTAGTCTTCTACAACCAGCACAATCGCAACCGTATCGCTCAATAGCTTTGTCTGCTTCAAAATCGCTTTGTTTGATAGCAGCAGCATCGTATTCATTACAACCACAATCAAAAAAAGGATAATCAGTTTCTCGTCTGGGAATATCGATTATTTCATTGTTGTTGATATCTGGTGCAGTAAAAACGTATTCAGTAGTAGTGTTAGCTCTTGCTGAAGTAGGACTTAAGAGAGTTAAGGCGACTGAACTAGAACAGCCTAAAACAGTTAGTAATTTTTGGTTCATGAGTGTTAATGGTAACTTTGCCACCCAGTTTAGCAATTCAAGACTTTAACTGAGATAAGGGATGAGGGATGAAGGACATCAGAACAGTAATCAGTAAGCAGTAATCAGTAAGCAGTAATCAGTAATCAGTAATCAGTAATCAGGGATCAGTAATCAGGGATCAGGAAATAATCAAGAGATGCTGACCTACTTTCCTCACAATTCATCCCTCATCATTAATCCCTGAAACTATAGTTTGTCAAAAACCAAAATTTTAGTGTAACTTCATACTTAACAATAAAAATTCATAATTGCTCAAAAGCAGTTGGCAAAAATTATGTCCACAGGGTTATACTCGCGAGCTATAGTCAGTGACATCCTCCGTCAGTTTACTGACGGCTTCCCAATAGGAGTGATCGCAGCCCTACTTCCCCGTGCCTCTTAGTTACATAAAGATTTATTCATCTCTATGGGATCAAAAATACAAACCGACAAACCCTGACCAAAATTGATCCCACTGACAAATCGAGAGACTTCTTTTGAAGAAAAGTTAAATAAAATGAATCAATCACACTTTAAATCTGGGTCAAAATCCCGTTTTCGTAGTTCTAAACGCCAAGAATTAGAAGTTGATTTTACTTTAGTTTTAGTGATCGCGTTGGCTTTAGTAGTAGCTACTTATGCAATATTCTTCCCTTTTAAAGAATCTGCTATTGGACTGTTGTTATACGATAGGGGATTTACGCAAATTATCGTAGTAACTCTATCAGCAATTGTGATTGCAATTACTATACTCAAATATCGCCTAATAAAGCCAGAATATAAAACTTTAAGTAAAATTTGGATTGCGGAGCATATTCCTCTAGATCGACCAGAATCAGAAGAAGTAGCCTATCTCCAACAGAGATTGTATCAAGATGGACATTTAGTTGCTTTACGTTGTAGCCGTATTTTAGGTGCTTACATCCAATCAGGAGATCGCGCGGGTGCTACGGAATTTGCTTTAGATGATGCTTCTTTTTATCAGAGTGCTTCGGAATCATCCTATTCTCTACCCCGTATTTTAGTCTGGGCGATTCCTCTATTGGGATTTATTGGTACTGTAATTGGTATTAGTGAAGCAGTTAGCGGTTTTTCTGGGTTTCTCGACCAAGCAGGAGATGTAGAGCAAATCAAAGAGGGAATTGGAACGGTTACAGGAGGTTTAGCAGTTGCTTTTGATACTACTTTACTGGCTTTGTTTCTCAGTGTCTTGGTCATGATTCCTTTAGTGTTAGTGGAGCGTTACGAATCTCGTTTGCTTTTGGGTATAGACATTTTTATTAGTGATAAGCTACTGCCTAGACTTAGAGATAAAAACCAAGGTCTGAACGAAAAAGCTCTTAAAAAAGCGGTTCAAAGTGCGATCGATGAACATTTACCCCAACCTGAAGCTTTAATTGAACCTGCTCAAAACTATGCACAACAAGCAGCCCAAGCCTTAGCACAAGGATTTTTAGCAGAAATTAGCAAAGTACAGGATGTTAGTTCTCAAGTAATTTCACAAGTAGGAGAAGTCAGAGAAATTGCAGCCCAAGATCGTCAAGAATTTATGAAGTTTTTTGCACAACAACAGCAAGCTAATCAAGAGGCGATCTCTTTAATCAACGCTACTATTGAAGATATAAGACTCAGACATATTACCCTAGCAGAAGGATTGAGTTCTCAATCTCAAGAGATTAGTCAACAACTGGGACAAGTGGCGAAAACTTTAGAAACTAGAGTTATTGCTTTAGAAAAAGCTGCGGAAAAACTCAGTGATTTAAAACATATTCACAACAGTATTGATGATAGTTTCCTTTCTGTCGAAACAACAGTTCAAATGCAACAGGTTTTAGAGGGAATAAAAGACCATCTCAATGCACTTCACCCAGTTTTAAAAAGACTCAATAAACCCCGTCGTATTACTTTCTTAGAAAATGATAATGGCAATCATCCTAATTATTAAATTATCAATCTAAAATTTATGCGTAGGCGGAATTTTTCTAGACAAAATACCAATGTAGAACTTTTCCCATTTCTCTCAATTTTGGCTTGTACCATTGGGACATTAATTTTACTTATTATCGTGCTTACTACTCAAACTTTAAATAAACAAGACGTAAAAATTATTGCTAGAGATGAAGGACAAAATGGGCTAAATCAGAGCAAGACTCCTCGTTATATTGAATGTCGTAATGATGGAGTAATTTTACATCCTAGTAAAGTATTTGTTCCCCAAGCACAATTGGAAAGTCCTGATTCTCCTTTACAGGACTTGATTACAATGGTCAAAATTAACAGTGATACAGAGTATCTAATTATTGCAGTGCGACCTAATGGCATAGATGTTTTTTATCAAGTGAGAAATTTGGTAGAAGCAGCAGAAATTGATATTGGTTATGAACCTATAGATGCAGGATGGACATTAATAACAGGAGAAGAATTACCTAATGAGACGCAAAACTAAAGGCTTAAATACTGTTCCTCAACAAAATTTAGACTCTTTCCTTGATATTTTAACTAACACTGTTGGCGTGTTAATGTTTATAAGTTTATTTGTGACTTTAGTTACAGTAGAAACTGATTCCATTGTCCGTACTCCCCTAACTTCAAAAACTCAAAAAAAGGCGAGATTTTTTGAAATTCGAGATAATAAAGTAACTTATATTAACGATGCTAAAGTAGGGGCAGACATTGATAGGATATTGGGCAATCTTCCAGCTTGTAATAGACCAGAATTTTCTCGGAATTCTAGTTTAGCTACTTCTAGAGAATATATGTATCGTATGAATAGATATCGCTCTTGTATGCAGAGTCGAGCTAGTCGTTTAATTAATTTTCAAACTCAGACCAAATATTACAGGGTAAAGATGATTAATGCTAGTACTTTTTCTTTACTATATCAACCGATTGAAACTCAACCAGGAGAAACAGAAGAGCAGTTTAGTGAACCTAACTCGGATTTTAACCAAATACTGGAAACATTAGACCCTAGTCAAGACTATCTTGCTTTTATTGTCAGACCCAACAGTTTTTCTAGTTTTCGCGCTGCTAGAGAATTAGCTTGGGAGCAAGGCTTTGACGTGGGTTGGGAACCCCATAAAATAGAAAGTCCCATTGTCTTTGGTTCAGGAGGAAGAGCGATCGGGGTACAGTAATCAGTAATCAGTTATCAGTTATCAGTTATCAGTAAAGTAATGAAAATTTTTACTAACTTTATTAGTTCTGTGATGTTGGCGATGGGAATCAGTGCGATCGCTGTTTTTTCGATTCAGAATATTCAACCAGTATCTTTAAAGTTTCTTGGTTTTGAATCAATCCAGTTTCCTCTAGGAGTGTTATTGGCTTTTTGTGCAGGAGTTGGTATTATCCTAGGCTCATTATTACCCCTACTATGGCAACAACAGAACCCCTACTTTAGCAAAAATAAAAACAGTGATTTTAAGGGATGAAGATTGAAGGATAAGGATTTAAGGATTGAGGGATGAAGGAGACCTTCGGTAGTCGCTTCGCGATGAGGAAAAATAAATACTCCTGACCCCTGACTCTCCCCCAGTCCCCTAGTCTCCCCAATCCCTATTCCCTATTCCCTAACCCTGACCAATAAATTTAAGAAAAAGTATTTATTTAACTGCTTCTAAAATGCGAGAAAAATAAAAGCTGGTGCTAGTCATTCCCTTGCGCTTGATGGTAAATCCGTTGTCTTCTAGAATTTTTACGATCTCTTTTTCCTTGTGTTGATAGGCGCGAGTGGTTTTAGAGGGTCCAGGGAAAAATTCACCTATTTTCTTTAAAATTGTCAAAAAACAAGTTTTAGGGGCAAAACTGAGGATTAAACGGGATTCTGATAGAGATGCTAGGTGAGAAATCATTTTAGCTGCATCTTCTGTGGGATAGTGAATCAACACATCTAAACAAATTACAGTGTGATAATTTCCTGTTAAAGTTTCTAAATCTTGCACTGCAAAAGATAGCTTACTGGTATCTTCCAGAATTGACTGGGCTTTTTCTTTGGCTTCTTCTACCATCTTTTCAGAAATGTCACTCGCGGAAACTTGTGCGCCAGCTTTCGCTAGAGGGATACTAAGACTACCTACTCCACAACCAGCATCACAGACCGATATCTCTGCTAAGTTACCGTCTGCTTCTAACCATTCAATTACGGTATCAATAGTTTGCTGATGTCCGATACGGATATCTTTTTGTACTTTGTTGACATCATCGGTATCACCGTAGATTCTGCGCCAGCGATCAAAACCGGTAGCGTTAAAATAGTCTTTGACAATAGCTTTATCGTCAACTGCGTTAGGATTCATCTTGTATTTTTATTAATTCCGATAAAGTATTGTATCTTGATTACTCATCCTTTATCCTTTATTCGTGATCCTTTCTAGACTGACGCGGTAACAACCCCGTTAAACAAGGCTTTGTATCTCCGCTCTCCCCCTAATAGGCAATCCACCGTCAGGATTCAGGAAAGGGGATTAAACTTCGCAAAACCAAGAATCAGGAGCATAAAAATAACTATACCTCGCAGTGGAAACCCCATATTGATTTTGACAAGCATCATTAACATTTATTCTTTCATAAATGATACGTTTTTCTTCAGTTTGACATTTCCAATCTAAAACCGTAGAACCTATTAGTTCAACTTGATATTTCCTTCCGTACTGTTTTTTGCATTGCCGATTAAGATCGACCTCAAATATATCCCCATTAATCTGACAAAACCAAGAATTAGGATCATTAAAATCACTATATTTGGTATCGGAAAAGCGATATTGATTTTGACAAGCAGCATTAATATCAAGTTGGCGATAAATGGGAAGTGTCTTTTTTGTTTTACATTTCCAATCTAGAACAGTATTACCTATGAGTTCAGCTCGATATTTCCTTCCGTACTGTTTTTTGCATTGCTGACCAAAATCAAGCTCCATTCGAGCTGCTGTTACATTCTCAACAGGGAAAAGGAGAATCATAGATAAACCTATAGCAGAGAAAAAAAATAATTTGTTGACCATTTGGTATAGTCCTTAGTTGGTGCTAGAAGATAAATTATTACAGCTATTACAGATAAGGTTATTTCCGCTTACATTCCTTTGCTCGAAGTTCTACCTTAGTATCAAGGTAAAGGCATTGGCAGCGAACTTGTACATAGAATGTTAGAGGGTCTCAACCGATTTTACATGGTAGACCTCTTGTGCGATCAAAAGCTGCAATCTTTCTATGCAAAACTAGGAATGCAGTTAGTTACACCGAATGTGTATCCGCAACCGTAAGGCAATAGCAAAATAGTCTATTAAACTCCTTTTTTGGCGAAAATATGGATTTAGAACAAATAATAGAACTGGATCGCACTCTATAGAACAATATAATACTTATGCAGCTTGGTTCAAAGTAGAGTTTTTAGCTAATTTTCCATCTTCCATATGTACTATGCGATCGGCAACATCTAAAATCCGATTATCGTGAGTAACCATCAAAATAGTGCTGCCTTGTTCTCTAGCTAGCTTTTGCATTAAATTAACTACATCCCTACCAGATTTACTGTCTAATGCTGCTGTGGGTTCATCAGCTAATACTATAGCAGGGTGAGAAACTAAAGCACGAGCGATCGCAACCCGTTGTTTTTGTCCTCCAGAAAGGTTATCAGGATAGTAATCTAGTCTATCTCCCAAGCCTACTTGTTCTAACATCTTAGCAGAGCGATCGCGCATCTCCGCTTGAGAATATTTACCATGTACTTCTAAACCCATCTGTACATTTTCTATGGCGGTTAAGCTTTTATGGAGGTTATGTGCTTGGAAAATATAACCATTGTTGCGTCGTGCTTTAACTAATTCATTTTTACTAGCACCACAGAGTTCTTTTCCCAATACTTTTAAACTACCAGATTGAGGCGATCGCAGTCCACTAACTAAAGTTAATAAAGTAGTTTTACCAGAGCCAGAAGGTCCAGTCATTAAGACAATTTCACCGCGATTTATTTCTAGATTAATATCAAATAAAACCTGTTTGCGGAGTTCACCTTGACCAAAATAATGGTCAAGGTTACTCACTAATATTACTGGTTGATTGATTTGTTGGTTGTTCTGCATATTCACGATCTTGCTAAATAATTTCAAATTTGATAGTCTAAATAACTTTAATCTGTATAAATAGTTGTACTCCAAGATTTGACTATGTTTGGAACACAAAACCTTTCTGTTTTTTTAGTAGCAGCAATCTCGCTTAATTTATTACCTGGTGCTGATCATAGCCCAGGGAAGGAAAGCGGGTATTGTATCAGTTTTAGCTATAAATTGGTTTTTTAGAGTATGAAATACTAGTTAAGAATAAGATTAAATATCTATTGTTGATTGTGAAATCCTTGAAATAAGTTGAATCTAACGGGTGATAATTGATTACATCTAGGACAGGGAATAATATGCTCTAATATCTCACGATCTAGGATTGCTTTCACAGTATTATTTGCTGTATTAATAGGTTGTTCAGTAATAGGAAGAATCAAAAGAACTATATCGCAAATACCATATTGTTCAGTTAAACAAATCATAGGCAACCCAGCTTGTTCATTAGCTGTTAATCTAATTAAAGATAAGTCGTGACCTTCAGCAGCATAATTATTGAGTTTTTCTGCAACTTGCTCGCAAAATAGTTGAGGATTCGTCGAAACGGGTAAAGCTTCTTTTTTCCAGTGAAAAATAGTTTGTGTTGTTCCTGCGTTATTTTGGGCTACTGTAATAGGAACATCTTGATTTTTTTCACAAGTGAAAGTGATAGATGATGTTGTGTTTGATTGTCCCCATGCTGGCAAAATAGATAAAGCAAATGCACTACAAGTTAAGAATGGAATTAAATATTTATTTTGCATTTTATTTGGAATCAATTAGGTAATTCTAAACCCATAGGTTGGTATGCAACTAAATATGCAAGATTTCCACTTCAACTTATTAAAAATTTAAAATTGCGATCACCCTTCAACAGTAATAGCTTTTCAATTCATTTAATCCTTAAAAAATATCTGCTGGATCGGCTGATTGTAGTTTACGAGTTGCGATCGCCCCTGAAATACCACACATAATAATAGTGAGAATTAATACAGTAACGGCTCTACTCAAAGGCAAAAATATTGGTAATGCTGTCGCCATAGCGGTTAATTGATATAATCCGGCTGCGATCGCTACACTAGGAATAAAGCCAATAATGGATAAAATTAGAGCTTCTTCAAAGACTACACCAAGTAAATAAGAGTTTTTATAGCCCATAGCTTTAAAAGTGGCGTATTCTGCCATATGATCGTTAACATCAGTGGAAAGCACTTGATAAACAATAACGATACCCACAATGAAACCCATCATTGTACCCAAAGTAAACACAAAACCAATGGCAGTACTACTTTGAATGTATCTTAATTCTGAATCCACATATTCTTGATAGGTATATGCTTTAACGTCATCAGGAAGATAATTATTCAGATAAGTTCTTATTTGTTCTGGATCTGTTCCTTCCTCCAAATCAATTACGCCGATACTAACCATTGCTGGTTGTTTTCTAGGAAATAAGCGCATAAAGTTGTGATCGCTGGTAATTAATGCGCCATCATCAGCAAAAGAAGCTCCTACTTCAAATAAACCTCCAATGGTTACAGTGTTACGTTCAATTTCTGTAGTAATGATTTGTCCCTGTTCGATTTGGCTGATAACTTCCTCATATTCACCCCTAGAAGCTTGATCAAATAACACTGTATCGGGAATTTTCACCTTATCTAATTGACTATTAACTTCAGGTAAATCAAAAGCTGGTCGATCTGGATTAAACCCAATAACCATCATGGAGGTTTTCTCTCTATTCTGAGGATTACGCCAGCTAATAGAACCTATATATATAGGTTCAGCAGATTCTACCCCTGGTACATCCATCGCCTGATACAGTCGTCGGCGCGGAAAGGTATAGGTTTCATTAAAATTAGTAGCTTGGGTACTGGTAACAATCACATCACCCTTAATTTTTCGGGGGTATTGGGTATTAGTGGTGTACAGTGCATTCATAAAACCCAACTGCATAAAGATTAAGATATCTGCAAAAGCAATCCCCGACAATGCAGTTAAGAGGCGAAATTTATCGTGTTTGAGTTGTAACCAACCTAAAGGGGTACGGTTTTTTAGTGACTTAAACATATATTGTTAGTGGGAGCGTGGTTAGTTGTTGATGGATGAAAAGCTCATGATTACTTATTACTTATTACTTATTACTTTCCCGACAGATTAATTTGTACCTTAACCAACAGATTAGTTAATCCTGCTACTTTCTGGCTGGATTCTGGATCTAGTTTGACTTTTACCTCTACTACTTTGGCATCAATGTTAGCTGTAGGATCGGTGTTGACTACTTCTTGTCTTTCTATTTCTAAACCGATGTGTTCTACTGTTCCTGTTAATTTTCCTGATATAGCATTACTGGTAACGGTAGCTTTTTGCCCTAACTTTACTTTACCGATATCGCTTTCATAAACTTCGGCAACTGCATACATCTGGTTAATTTGCCCAACTCTTACTACACCTTCGTTGCTGGAAACTATTTCACCAGGGCGAGTCAGGATTTTAGTAACTGTTCCTACTTGGGGCGATCTAATATAGGCGCGATCGCGTTCTGCTTGGGCGGTTGCTAATGCTGCTTGGGCTTCTTTTACTTCTGCTGCTGCTACATCTACATCTACTGGGCGCACTTCAGCAATTTTATTTAAGGTGGCTTTGGCTTCTGCAATCTGTTGTTGTTGAGCGGTTTTGATTCGGCTTAAGTTTGCTTTGGCTTCTGCTAGTTGTTCTTTTGCTGTTTCTAAAATTAATTCTTTGCTGTCTCTTTGAGATGCGGACACTGCTCCCTGATTATATAGTTTTTCATAGCGTTGATATTCTATCTGGGCGTTTCTTAATTCTGCTCCCATCCTCGATACCATTGCAGTTTGGGCTGCTATATCGTTATTGCGTTCGGCTTCGATACGGGCGATCGCTGCTCGCTGGGCTTCAATTTCTCCTGTTTGCGCCCCTGCTTTGACTCTTGCTAAATTGGCTTGCGCTACTGTAACTCTAGCTTCTGCTTGTCTTAATGCTGCTTCCAGGCGATCGCGACTATCTAAAACCGCAATTACTTGATCTTTTTTAATCTCTTCTCCTTCTCTTACCAATAATTCTTCAATGCGATTACCTTCCGCAGAAGAAGACACAGATACTTGTATAATTTCCCCAACAGGTTCTAATCTTCCTAATGCTGTCACCGTTTTTATTTCGGGAATAGCTGTTTCTGGTAATGGTACTGGTTCGGGAACGGATGCAGAAAACTCCCGCAGTGTATAGACTGTTGTTCCTCCCATCATTAAAGCTAATCCAATTATTAAGGCTGGAGATTTTTTCACTAGGGGTTTGGAAGATTTAGCTTGGTTTTCAGTGATGTAGTTCATAGTTATTTCTTCTAATTTAAACTAAACCGTTTAGTTCAATTTAGTTCTATAATAAAACTAAACCGTTTAGTTTAGCAACCAAATTTATCTACTGTTATTGCAAGATATTTTTGTACTAATCTACCAGTCTAGTGGAGCAATCAAATTTATCTAGCGTTATCGCAAGATATTTTTGTACTAATCTACCAGTCTAGTGGAGCAACCAAATTTATCTACTGTTATCGCAAGATATTTTTGTACTAACAGCGTTAGCTCATTCCAAATTGAAAAACCAATTACTGGAGAAAATGCACCTTATATACAACTATGATGAAAGATCTAAAATCATTCCAGCGTCATCTAAAATTAGCAGGTTGCCATAATTTACGAGAACTTGGGGGCTATACAACCTCAGATGGCAAACAAACACAGTGGAGTACCTTATTACGGAGCGATAGTTTGCATCGTTTACCTGTATCAAGCCAGCAACAGCTTCTAGATTATGGAGTAAGAACAATTATCGATCTACGAACCCCATCGGAAGTGAATAGAAAAGAATATGCTTTAAGTAACGCATCAGAGATTAAATATTTTAATTTACCCCTAATAGAAGACAGAAGCCAAGTTGAATCAATCAAAGAGAAACAACTATTTGAACACAACTGTTTCTTTCTAGAAGAGCGACAGCCACAAATAAAAACAATTTTAGAGACAATTGCTACTGAGAAAACCACAATAGTAATTCATTGTTCAGCAGGAAAAGATCGAACGGGAATTATTATTGCTTTATTGCTAGCTGTAGCTGATGTACCAGTAGCAACTATCGCAGAAGATTACCATAAGAGCGATCGCTATTTAGCTCCTTTATATAGCAGCATCCGAAAGCAAGCCATCAAAGAAGGGTTTGTTCATTTGTTAGAATCTCCACCGCAAACAATAATAGATATATTTGCCTATCTCGATCGCCATTATGGTGGAGTGAATCAATATTTAGAAAATATTGGTATCAATTTAGAAACAAGCAGTCTTCTTAAAACTATACTAATTAAATAACAATAATAATGACCCAAATCAAAACTAAAAATTCAGAACGTTCCAAATCAGAAGCTAAAGCAGAAGCCATACTTAGGGCTGGGATGCAAGAATTTCTCAAGCATGGTTATGCTGCTACTAGTATGGATAAGATAGCCAAAGCAGCAAGAGTTTCTAAAGCTACAATATATAGTCACTTTGGGGATAAAGAAGGTTTATTTAATGCAGTGATACAAGATTTAGTTAAGGATAAATTCCAGACAGTAATAGGTTTACAAACCCCTCAATCCTTAGCCAAAGACCCCAAAATAGTATTATCAGAAATAGCGAGTAGAATGCTGGATAATACCCAACGCGATCGCACTTTTCAAGATTTTATCAGAATTATCATTGGTGAGTCGGGGCGTTTTCCCGAAATAGCACAAGCCTATGTCCGCAATCTTTCCAAACCAGGTATTGAAACCTTAACTCAATACTT
Organism: Xenococcaceae cyanobacterium MO_167.B27; assembly: GCA_030065935.1. Classification (GTDB taxonomy): domain Bacteria; phylum Cyanobacteriota; class Cyanobacteriia; order Cyanobacteriales; family Xenococcaceae; genus JASJCP01. Next base: position 4,917 of record JASJCP010000080.1, on the reverse strand, counting down.
TAAAGCTCATCCCAAACTAAAACTAGAAGATCCAGAAGCTACAGTGAGAGTCATGATCGGTACTCTAGTTTATTTTCTAATGCTGCAAGAAATGCTCCACGGTAAGGATATTTTGCCCTTCGAGAATGAACGTTTAGTTAATACTCTGACTGATTTAATCACCCAACATCAACAATAAAACACTAGTTAAGTACCATTACAAAATTATTTGTACATTTTCTATTGCCAGAAAAGCAAGAGTGCCTCTTCCCTGTCCTAACTATGTAATTTATTCTGCACAGCTAGTTATTAATCATTTAGCAATTTATAGTAGATTTAAACTAAAATATAATAAAGACACATAGACCTAACTTAGATGCTCTCACCTGAATCAATTAACATTACTAGATAGGGAAGAATACGTTTAGTTAAGATACTTTTAACTGTCCCGTAATATGGTACAATACAGAAGACTTTAAAGCAGATTAAATGTACATTGCTCAGCAAGTTCTGGTAGAGACATTGTATGCAAAGTCCCTACCAGAAAGCAACTTAATCAATATCGTAAGATTCCTATGTGAAGAGTCTCACGTTCCTCACGCTTCAGGGGGATATATTATGTTAGGCAACTATATTTTAAAGGCAAAAAGGAGATGGGAAAATACCACAAGGGATAAGCTCTACAAAAACAACAGTCACTATAAGGTTTTGTACTACCAAGCTGCACAACAAATATTAAGAAGTGTAGCTGAATCATTTAAGTCATACTATAACTCAATTAAAGCCTATAGAGAAGGGAAAATAACTGATAGACCAAGAATTACCAACTAAAGAAAGAAAGGTGTTCTAGCAACAGTTACTTATCAGTCTCAACCACTATTCTCTAGTCGTTCTACTTAACAAGATCAAACTATATTTTTATGGATAATTTTCCTAGGTCTATTCCATTAAGAAACAAGAAAAGTATTATTACTACTTTACTATCTGCGTTACTGTTTTTATCCTCTTGTAGTAGTAGTCCAACAAATCAGAGCAATAATAACCCAAACTTAAAGGGATTAGAAGTTAAATTTTTAGTCGGGAGTGATTTAGCCCAATTTTGTCAACAAGCAGCAAATAAATTTAATCAAACTCAACCGAAAACGAACAGTGGGCAAAATTTTTATCTGACCTGCGAAGCCAAAGGAAGTGGAGACGTAGTTAACAATATACTCTCTCTAGCCACGCAATTACAAACAGGTAATATTACAGCAGATGCGCCTGATTTTCCGACTTTACTTTCCGTAGATGGAGAAATTTATCAAAGTCAGTTAGTTTATCAAATGGATAAACTTTTCCCTGGACAAAATTATATTCCTAGTATCACTGACTCTCCCTTAATTGCTTATAGTCCGATGGTGTTGATGACCACAACAGATTTAGCCAAAGGATTAGAAAAAAGCAATAATCTCTATGTAACTTTAGCCAAAACAGAAAATCATCAACAATTAGATAGCAGCGCACCACCTATACCTATTACTTATGTTCATACTGCACCAACTCGTTCTAATTCTGGCTTACAAACTTTAGTTGCTCAATTTGCTTCTGTTGCTAACAAACAACCAGAAGATTTAACCATAGCAGATGTACAAAAGTATCAACAACAAGTAAAACAAATTCAAAGTAAAATTACTCGTTATGGGAAGTCCACAGGAAATCTAGCGCGATCAATGGTAGAAAATGGTGTTTTTTGGGCTTCTGTTGGTTCAGTTTATGAGTCTCTAGTCATCTCAGCTAATAGTAGCTCGGGTAATAATCAAACTCAATATAAAGCTGTTTATCCTCAAGCTACTTTTACTTCTAATATGCGAGCAATTTTACCAAATGCTCCTTGGATTAGTTCAGTAGAAAAAGAAGCAGCAACTAAAGTAATAGAGTTTATGCGTCAGCCAGAAACTCAACAAATTGCTACTAATTTAGGATTGCGTCCTGGTGTACCTGGAGTCCCTTTAGGAAATAAGTTTTCTGCTCAATTTGGTGTTAATGCTAAACCTAATTATGAATCCTATCGTCCGCCACAACCAGAAGTAGTAGAAGCTATGCTACAAAGTTGGCAAACTTATGCTAAGAAACCGTCTCAAGTTGCGATTGTAATTGATACTTCTGGTTCAATGCAAGGAAGAAAATTAGCAGCAATGAAAAATACTTTACTCAACTATATTCAAAACTTAGGGACAAAAGAAAAGATTGCTTTAATTAGTTTCAATTCTCAAATTAATCCTCCTGTAATAATCGAAGGAAATCCAGCAGGAAAAAATAAAGGAATAAAATTTATTAGTAACTTACAAGCTCAAGGAGGAACAAGATTATATGATAGTAGTCTTTATGCTCGTGATTGGTTACTGAAAAATCCTCGTCCTGATGCTATTAATGCTGTATTGATTTTAACTGACGGACAAGATTCTGGCTCTAAAATAAATCTCGATCAACTTTCACAAAAGTTAAAAGAGAATGATATTGAATCAGGAGAAAACATTGCTTTCTTTACTGTAGGATATGGTAAAGAAGGAGAATTCAATCCTCAAGCTTTACAAAAGATTGCGGAATTAAATGCAGGATATTATCGGAAAGGCGATCCACAAACTATTTCTAGTTTAATGGCAGACTTACAAGTAGAATTTTAGAATTATGAAATTGGTTAATCCTTTATCTTATCCGTTGGCTGTTTTAGCTGGAGGCATTAGTTTAATAATTGGGGTACGTTTAATACAGCTACCCAGTTTAATTATGTTACCTACAGCAGCAGCGATCGCAACAGGAATTTCTCTCCCTTTAAGTCAGAAAGAAGCTAACAAAATTAATATAGATAATCCCGCACTAGCAAGAGAGATAGAGTCAGTACAACAGCAAGCAAAATTATTAATAGGTAAAGCGGAAGACTTACGCAATGAAGCCAAACAGATGTTAACTTCTTCCACACAATTAGAATTACTGACAGCAGTAGAATATGCTTGCGATCGCACTCAAGAATTACCAGGTAAAATTAATCAGTTAGCACAAAAATTACAAGGCTCTGATTCTTTATTATCTCCAGGGGAATTGCAGCTACAATTAACAGAAGTAAAAGCCAAACAAAGAAATAGTTATGGTTTAGCAAAAGAAAAATTACAACAACTCGCTGCTAGTTTAGAAAACAATCTTAGATTAGCACAACAAGGACAAGATGCCCGTCAAGCCCAAGTAGTTTCTCTAGCTACTTTAGTAATTGAATCTGCTGGAGTATTGCAACAATTACAAAATCGCTTACGTACTTCTAATTTGAATAATTCAGAAGAAATTAATCAATTAAAAGAATTGAGTGAGGAGTTAAAAAGTATGCAGGAAAGTGTTGATTTGCTAATTATGTGATTTTACTGCTGATGCTCAAAACAATAACAATATGAGTAACAAAACCAAGACAAATAAAACCCTTACTTCTTTAGGAATCATTTTAGCTTCCTTGGGTTTAACCTATGCACCCATACCAGGAGTCAAACAAACTGTCATTATAGTTAGTGGAACAGAATTAGAAGAACCACTACAAGAATTAGAAACTAGATTTGAACAAGAATATCCCAGTATCGATTTAGAACTTAAATTTCAAGGTTCTCAAGATATCGTGAACAACTATATCGACAAAAAAAACGATTTTACTCCAGCCATTTTAATTCCTGCAAACGCACAAATATTAGAAGAATTAAACAATCGTTGGAAAGCTCAGAATAATAGTGAACCTTTTTATAATAAACCAAAAGCGATCGCCAAAACTATTTTAGTGGGAATTGCTTGGCAAGAAAGAGGTAAAATTCTTTTCCCAGATGGCAAATTTTCTTGGTCAAATATTGAACAAGCAATGCAACAGCGAAACTGGTCAAAAATTGGCGGAAAAGCTAACTGGGGTAGTTTTGATTTTGTAACCACTAATCCTACTCGTTCTAACAGTGGTCAATTAACTTTAAACTTATGGGCGCAGTCTAAAAATAATACTTTAAATAGTCCTGAAACGGAATCTTTGTTTTCTTTAATTAAAAAGTCGGTTTATCAGCCACCTCGCTCAACCGATATCCTGTTACAAGAATTTATTAGTCGTGGCGCTAACGATGGTGATGTAGCTACGGTATATGAAAGTGTTGCATTATATCGTTGGTCACAAGCAAAAACAACTCAAGGACAACCCTACCAAATCTACTATCCCAATCCCACAATTGAAACTGTAGCTACTGCTGCTGTTCTCGGACAAAACATAAATCAAAATACTGCTGAAGCAGCCAATAAATTTATTGATTTTATTACCCAAGCCAAGCAACAAGAAATATTTGTGAGGTATGGCTTTCGCCCAGTAATTCCCGATCTCAATGTATCATCAGTTCCCAATAGTCCTTGGGGGCAAAATATTCCTGGTGCAATGCCAAATCCATCTGTTACCATAGAACAGCCTCCAAATTCTCAAAAAATTGGGGAAATTCAACGTTTATGGATGAGAAAATAACTCTCATCATAGAGAAGCTCTCAATTACTATTTATACCAAATTTAGTAAAGAAAGAGAGAGTACGGACAAGATAAGAACTCGTCCAAGAGGAGGTGATTTTCCTAAAATTTGACCGCTCATACTTATTAAATGTTAATCTTTGGGTTTCTTTCTGAATACTCTATCATGAAAAAACAAGCTCAATAGAGTCAATTCCTTTGTTCTAGGAGAACAATCTAGACCGTGCATTTAGGATTTTTGTCTTTGCAATACTAATTTAGGCGATCGCTATTACCCATCACAATTTCACCATAAATAAAGTTAAATAAGTACCTAAGCAAAATTAATTGTATATTTTGTCCCAAAATCTTTTAAAACGTTTTCCACATACTCAACTAAATTTTTCCAACTCAAATATGCTTCTTTTTCAATCCACTCATATTTCATAAAT
>JASJCP010000079.1 GCA_030065935.1 Xenococcaceae cyanobacterium MO_167.B27 | reverse complement strand
TAAGTTAAATTTTTGTTAACTTGTTACATTACTTAACTCACCAACATGGATATTCAGTTGTCAAGGTACATTAAATGTCCTTGCAGCTTTTACCCCTTATCCCTTATGAGATAAGGTTTCTAGCTAACGTGTCACACAGATTTAAAACCAATCAGGGTTATAGGGTTTAATACGAACCAAAGCCTGTTCTTCAAACCAAATCAGTTCAAGAGTTCCTTCTATGCAACGAATTCCATACTTCCAATATGGTTGACTTAGAAGTTTTCCTGATGGGGTAAGAGATTCAACCAGTTCCATAGCACAGATGCGAAACAGGTCCAGCTCAGTATCAGGAAGGTGATACTTCTGACAGTGTTCCCACTGTTGTTTTGTCGCAACTATGTCTCCGAAAACAAATTCAGGTTGAGAATATTGATAATCTGAATCCCAAGATTGCTCTTTGGGAGTGAATTCGATGGTTATGATGATGTCTTTGTCTATTTCAGGTTCGGTGCGATATTCGGTGTAAGGAATACCGCCAGCTTCTATGGGTAGTCAAACAGGGCTGCATACTAGGTGTGGCTACTTGGAAATATACAGAGGAAACCAAAGGTGTAGATGACTTAATCAAAAACAAAGGAATTGAGGAGTTTGAGAGAATTATGGACGAACTACAGCCATTTAAGGAGTGGTTAAAATCAATTGCAGCTAAAGATAAGAATGATGAGGTTTTATTAAGACTCAACTTTATTTTAGTAATAACAGCAATTTACGGCTAAAAAATTATGTTCGATAATGTAGCTAAATTTTTAGCTTAGAACTACCAAGAGTGACTTCCCTCTCGTGGATTGAGAGGTGAACCAAAAGGGTTAGCGGTTAGAGGGTGTGACTCTTTCACTGATTTTAATCGAGATTGCTTTAACTGGCTTTTATTTAAGTTCGTGACTCAGTATCAACTGCTACACTTATAAGTAAGCACTGAAGGTTTAGGTTATGAACCACAGAGATTTGCCTAGAGTCCTAGTAGCAGGTGGGACTGGATATATCGGCGGTGGTGTCTTGAAAATTCTACAGCAGCAGGGCTTTTGGGTACGGGCTTTGTGTCGCGCTCCCCATCGTCTGCGAGAACCTTCTCACTGTGATGACATTTTTGTGGGTCAAGTGACTCGCCCTTCTACTCTTAAAGGTCTTTGCCAGGGAATTGATGTGGTGTTCTCTTCCATTGGAACTCGTTCGTTGCGCCGAAAGCCGACATTCTGGGAGGTAGATTACCAAGGCAACTTAAATCTTCTGGAGGCAGCTAAACAAGAAAATGTCAAGCATTTCATTTTCGTTTCTGTGGTGCGTGGGTCAGAGATGGCTCGTTTGTCTCCTATTGCCGAAGCCAGGGAGAAAGTTGCACAAGCGGTTAAGGAATCGGGAATGGATTATACTATCTTTGCACCTACTGGCTTCTTCAACGACATGGCAGAGTTTTTCTTCGCTGCCCAAAAACGAGGAGTGATTCGTCTGTTTGGCGAGGGACTGGGTCGAATCAACCCGTTGAGTTCCCTAGATTTTGGGGAGGAGGTTGCCAGGGCAATCTTAGCATCGGAACGGAGAAATACGGTGAGAGAGGTGGGAGGTTGCGAGACATTCACCCACCGACAGATCGCTGAGTTAGCCTTTCAATCCCTGGACAAAGAGCCTCGCATCTATTGCTTATCTCCCTGGGTAATCAGTCTGGGAGCTACTCTCTTACGTCCCTTTAATTACAATGCCTATGCTCTTTTTAAGTTCTTCGAGTTTATTGCTAGCACTCCAGACGTAACGGGAGAGGTACTTGGCTGGCGACGCTTAGAGGATTTTTTTGCCAATCTAGCTCAGGGGATGTCGCTGGTCTCAGCAGAGCGAGCCTTATGCCTGCGGAGAAGCTCAAATCAACCTCAAGATTCAACTACACTGAAAGCCGTTGAGGTAAGCTCCCAGGTCAGTCAGTTAGCCAAAACCAAGCTTCGCGCTCGGTTCGAGCAATTTGCCCAGTTAAGGGCAAAGTACGGGACAGCTAAAGCTATAGAGATGCTACGAGAGGGGTTGCCAGAGAGACAGAAAACCCTGATGAATCCATTTATTGCTCTCGTACCTCTAGCGGAGGGCTTCCGCCGTTCTATTCCTATTTTTGAGCAGTTGGGTATGGAGATGGAAGTCGTGGATCTCTCCAACCAGGGCAAGGATGGAGTGCTGGAAATTCAGCGAGTCTGTCCCTATCGGGAACTGGCAGCAGAATTTGGGCTGTCATCCCCATGCCAAATTACCTGCGACCTTGAAGTGGAAGCAATTCAACAGGCATTCCCCGATCTAAAAGGGCGGATACTTAGTAAGTTGGCTAGGGGAGATTGTGTCTGCTTGTTTAAATACGAGCGTGAGGTAAACTCCACTGCCTCCCATGATGGCAAGTGAATCAAATCGTCACCGAACAAAGGAAAATTATTCTTTTAAGGAAGAGCGTGAGCTATAGTTTGATTCAGCCTCCTCTGAAAATATAGCCAGAGAGAGTAAAAGACTGGTAATTGTCAAGCCCCTGACTGAGTATCATTATTACTCACTGCTTGTTTGTTTCCTATAATTGAGTCTGGGCGACCCGCTTCGCGGTTGCTGATAGCACCGCTGATTATCTAGAATACCGCGACAAAGTATCTATCACGCTCGATTTTAGTTGATGTCATGGCTTTTGATTTGGGGGATATTGACCGTCGTTCCCAGATGCGCGTGGCTAATATCTTGACTTGTCTGAAGTGGGAAAAATTTGGTCAAAAGCAGCATCAAGGTAAGCGACAAGTAGTTTGAATACCGACTACACCACCCCCTGGGGTAGAAGAGGTATTGGAAGCTGAAAGTAATTCAGGGCAAGGGATATCTAGACCTACTATACCTACTACACCCAACTGTAATAATATTTCTGAAAATGTTTTTGCCCTGAAAAAAGAACAGGAGAATAAGGTGATTTCCATCAAAGAATGTACCAGTAAATTGAGCTAAGTGTTTTATCTGTCTTGTTGAAAATTGGTATAACCTTTCTCAGAAATTACCTTATTTTTGAACAAGGCCGTTAAAAGCAAATCCCCTAATTCTTGCCAAGATTTTCGCTCTGGTAAGGTCAGGGCTTTGATTCCAGTTAATTTTTCCACCAATTGTACCCCTGCACTGGTGCTGGTAGCTACCCCGGTAATTAGATCTGGTTGCAATCCAAATCCTTGGCTGACTCCCACTACGGCATAGGGATCAGAAGCACAGAGAATAGTATAGTTAATCTGGGAGCCCATTTCTTCGAGGACAATTGCCCCATTGTAGGGTTCCAAAGGAGATGCACCTGCTTCAGCAACTACTACATCTGGTTTGCTGGCAGCAATTTTAGTTAATAGTTGGCGTAAGCGTTGGCGAAATTTTTCTGGTTCACAGATTGAAGATGGTAAACCCACATCGACAAAATCAAAGATCTGATGAGCACCAGCATCCTGCATTGCTAAAATATCCCGATAACGCCCTGCCCCAGTCAATTTGGCTCCAATTACTTTCAAACCCATTTGCCGTAGTAGACGGATGATTACTCTAGCTGCGGTGGTTTTGCCAGCTGACATGGAAGTACCAATAATCATGATTGTGGGACATTGGTAGGGCTGTTCTGGCAGAGGATTAATAAAATTATCCATCGATAACTTCTGTCCATCCCGCAGTAAATGACCTTGATAGAGTAATGATGGAGGAGAAGACCAGAGATAGGAAACAGAAGTAGCTTTGCCAAATAACCCAGCTGCGGTCAAAGCATGGAGAGAATTATCTGAAGGAATATCCTGCCAATCACCGACAATTGCTAAGGTTGCCTGTCGTACCCCGAAGGCCCCGATAATTTGCTCTCCTGGCAGTAAATTTGCCATTCGTCCATTAGTTAGTTCAACTCGGGATGAAGGATTGAGTGGCGGTATCACCTTACCTAGCACATAATCCCCAGTTGCCCACTGCGCGCGCGGTAGAGATTCAACCTCAAAAGGAACTGTATCGAGATCAGAAATTCGGGTTAGGGAACTCAAGAAATATTGATTGAACATGGTTTTTACCCTTAAAATTTTATGTTTAAACTTAAATACTTAAACTAGGGCTTGAAATCAAGCCTGCAAGTAAGGCAGCGCGATCTACCATCTGCTCTAGAGAAACAAACTCACCGATGGCATGAGCTCCATCTCCCACAGCTCCTAACCCGTCTAGGGTAGCGGTATAAAGACTCGTGGTATTGCCATCGGAACCTCCTCCAGCCGTAGTTTCCTCTAATTTCAGTCCCAACCCGAAGCCAATCTCTTGTGCCAGTAACCAGAGTTGTTCACTACCTGGGTTTTTTACCATTGGGGGTCTGCCAAATCTGCCTTCAACAATGATTTGACTGCCGGTCGTCGTAGGTTGAAGTGAGCGAATTGCGGTCTCAATCCGCTGGGCATCATCGGGACTAGGCACCCTCACATCGACTACTGCTTTAGCTTCTGGGGCAATAACATTGGGACGTAATCCACCATCAATAGTACCTACGTTAACGGTAATCCCTCGTTGAGGATCATTGAGGGCAAATAACTGCTGTACAATAAAAGTCAGTTCTAGGATGGCACTTATTCCCTTCTCTGGATCTAAACCAGCATGGGCAGCTTGACCAATTGCCCGAATAACGAATCTACCCACACCTTTGCGCTGAGTTTTTAATTTTCCCTGCAAACCCAGAGAGGGTTCCATTACTAATGCTCGATCAGCCTTTTGGGCTAGTCTTTGAATGTAGGGGGTAGATTCCCAACTGCCAATCTCTTCATCGGAGTTAATAAATAGCACCGGACTTACTTCTGGTGACAATTCCAGAGCAGTGATCGCTTCGAGGGCAAACAAGGTTAACACTAATCCTGCCTTCATATCGTAGGCTCCTGGACCGAATAATTTACCCTGATGAATTTTCAAAGGCATTTGCTCTAAAGTACCCAAGGGCCAAACTGTATCGCAATGTCCCAATAGGAGTTGGTAGGGTTGTTGCGGACGACGCTCGCGGGCAATGCCTAATAAATGCCCCCCAGTTTGCTTTCCTGGTAGATAACGTACCCGATAACCTCTTTGTCTCCATTCCTGTCGCAGAATGGTTAAAATTGGTTTTTGGGCAGTAGGTACGGAGGAAGGCGATTCAGCGTTTACTAACTGGGCAAGTAAATTAATCATCTCCTCTTGACGACCATGGAGATATTCCCGTAAATTCCGCGTAGTCTGAAGAGAAATGCTTGTAGTCATTTGATGTTCCTTAAAAAACATTGACAGAGCAATGCCTATAGATGAAATCCTTCATGAAAAGGAAAAGAATAACTTTCGGTAATTTTGGCATAGCGTCCTGGAGAGAGATAAGCTAACAGGGGATTTTGATGTAATAGATCCTGATCATCTAAATCAGATAGGCGTAAAGCCTTTTCCTGTACCTGTACCGCGATTATTTGGCCTGCAATCAGACTATTTTCTCCAAAACCATCGATAATTTGCGTTAATTCACATTCTAAGTTCAAATAAGCTCCCTGGAGAAATACCCCATCGATGATGGTGGCAGGTTGAGTGGGAAGGGCAGCTAAACTGCGTTTAGTATCAGTGGAATCACGGGGTGCAGCAGCAAGACTCGCCAAAATTACCTCATCTGGAGACGGAAAACTAACTGTAAATGACCGTTCTCGGTCAATATTTTGATAAGTGCGATGGCGGGGAGTACAAACAAAGCCAAAATAATTGGACCAACCCAAAGGCATTGCCATATGTTTCGGTGCTAGGTTATATTCCCCATTTTCTTCCTTTGTCCCTACCACAATCAGAGGGGCAACACAAAAGCAACGTTCCCACCAAGGTTGATTCAAGTCCAGGGTAATGAGGTTTTCAGTCATCTTCTCACCTTTGTTCAAAATCAAACTGTATTGCATCAGTTCTAGTTCATTTCATATTTTCTGGGCAAGCCATCAAAGTGTAATAGCCTGTGATTCCTAACGGGGGTACGACCGTTCTAGACTATACTCTGTATAGGTTTCATAGCCCGAGCGACCTTGGAGATAAAATGGCGGTTTATTGATAGCAGTTCTCATTAGTTTTTCGACCCATTCCCAACATATATCCGTAGTTAATATCCGTGTAGAGCCATACATTAACTACTAAGCCTCAACTCTTTTAAATAATCATTTTTAGTTTTTTCCTCACTTTTATTATAAATTCGATAATTAACGGGAACACTAACTCCATTTATATCAGTGTAATATAGACTTATTAAGTTAATTCCTTTAATTGATTTCTGATGGAAAGTCTGACCAATAATAATCAACTAATTATGCTTTATTTGGCTGACTATAAAGCTTTTCTATAACTGTATCTCACCACTTAATGTACCACCTATTAAGTTAATATAAGACTTATTTTCTTCAAATAAATCATGCAGGTTCATATTTTTCTCTTTCTAAAAAACGATTGACAGAGTGATGAGAAATATTAAAAATTTCTCCTAACCGATTACATCCACCATATTTCGGTTCAGCGATCAAAAATCCCGTATAAATATTTAGATCACATTTAGCGGTAGACGTTTTATTTCTGACTCTTATGGCTGTTTTCTCCTGATCGATCCTTTAAATCATTTTACGGTCGAGACCTAATGAAGTAGTGATAATTAGCTCTCGCCTTTCATTACATATTTTTAGAATTCTGTCAATGCGAAACTCCTAATACCTTATTTTGGGAAGATCTCAATTCTAGTTAATGTGATGAGTTTCGATTGCAGAATTAATTGAATTTAATAAATATTTGAAAAACAAAGTCTTCAAGTTAGGGGATAATAGTTAAGTTCCAAAATCTAATAAATTGGAGTGTTAATAATACTATTACCTTCTTTTCTTTGGTAGTGATTCCCATTTAGTGAAATAAGAGTGGTGATATTGGCAACACTCCTGTACGCGCTGTTGCTTATACAGTAAGTTGTAAAGGAGGTATAAATATTAAAAATACTGGTTCTATTGAGTACATTAATCGTCTCAAAAAAGAACAAGCAAAATCCACTAAAACATATCTATTAAGAGACAGGATATATGAGATCTATTTGGGTATTAAGTATGGATATAGGTCGCGCAGTGGGTGGAAAAATTAATGAGAACTACTCTTAATACACTGCCATTTTATTAAAGAGGTTTGAGAAGCTCAAAAACTTATACAGAGCAAGTGCGCGTGCGCGCTTGTCACCCCGCCAACACAGAATTCCTAATCATACCACGAAAGATTTTTGCAAGAGTTCTATTACAACCATATAAAAAAATATTCCCATTGCTACTTAGGGCTTTTCCCCACTGTTGCAACTGGTTTTTGTAATTCTTAATATTGCTATCGTCTAGGTTTGTATTCCCTAACTGTAAACTAGCTGAATTGCCACGAGAAAGAATTTCTAAACTATCGAGATCACTATAGTTGCCTAATATTTCTGTAATGTTTTCAATCCCGTTACTATTAGCATCTAAAATAACTACTTTTGTCCCTAGTTCAACACTATTAACTAAAGTTTGATAGTCTGCAACGTTGGGGTCAAAGAAAAGTATTGAGGAAGGTTTTTGATTGTTAGTCATGGATTATTCTCGAATATTTATAATCAGTTAGTTTGCGTTCAGATTGAATTAACCTCTATTGAGTTATCAGTGGAGAATCAAAAAATTTCGCAGTAAGAGAAACTTTATAGCAATTCTTGTGACGAGTGAATTACAATACTATAATTAGCTAGAAGATATTATTTTTCCATAAAGCATCAGTATTAATCTAAGTAAAGAAGTTTCTCTTTTCAGTAGTGTCGGAACTTTTGAGGAGAAAATTAGCTAAATCAATGTCATTTTTACGTCACTTTAAACCTAAATTTCAATAAGTTCTTATCATTTCCACCATAGCCATAAAGCCTGTCATGTTCTGAACCGCCAGAGAGGGTGTCATTTCCTGAAGTGCCGTGATAAGTTGCCATTTTTAATGCTCCTACTAATTCAACTTTCTTTGTAATAGAGGCAAATATTTTTTGAGCTTGAACTTGGGACTTTTCACCTATTGAACAGTTCAAGATTATTTGCCAATATTTAATCTTTTTTTATCTAGTCCCCAGTCCAATTCTGGCTTTTTATATCTTTATAATCTCTTCAAAGTCGAAAATTAGTGGCTCAATGTAGCTCAGTTTTTGGCTCAGTTTTAACTTACTACCTGCCTTGAGGTTGAAGTTTTGGCTGAAAGAAGGGAGGAAATATGTTGAGGCAAGCGGTGCCGAAGGCAGAGCGCGAAAGCTGGTCGCCTTACCAAGCGAGAAAATGAAAGAGCGAAACGGTAGTATCTTCTTTATCCCAGATGTTAATAAGAAACTTAACGTAACGAAAATATCACGATCGCCTGTACTGCCACTAGTTAAAATATCAGCTTCTCCAGTACCTTGATAAGAGAAAGAACTACCAACTAAATAGTCATTGCCACTGCCTCCAGTCAAAGAGTCATTTCCAGCATCTCCATAAAGACGATCATCTCCAGAGTCTCCATATAATTTATCATCATTGAGGTAAATTCGCCGTCTGGTGAGGCTTTCACCCCTTTTTCATAGGGAAAAATTGTCAAAGTCCCGCTAATAAGCTGTTCTCAAAGCGATTATAAGTCTGAGGCAGAATGTTACTTAATTCCTCATTCTCAGCTTCAATAGCTTTCATGGCTTCATTTATCGCTTTCCCTGTATCCTGACTCTCTGGAAGGTTAACTAGATAAGAAAAACGAGCTATATCGGGTAAATACATTACCCCTCTTGCTTGATAGTCTGCTTTAGATAGACCACGCCTTCTAGGACGTTTCGCCGAAACGTCCCTACAGTTTAATTCTTGTTCTGCTTTGGAAAACCGATAATCAGCGTAACGCAGGAAGATTAGCCCCAAAACAGGTACAGAATACTCATCTCGATAAAGCAATAATCCTAAATCCATAAAATTACGATTCAGGTAATTGCGATCGCGCTTTTATAGCGATCGCCCAATCTTCAAGAGTATGAATTACTAATACTTTTACTGGAGAATCTTCGGTAGCAATGTTTTCATCTACAGGAGAAGCATTATTTTTAGTTAAATCTAATTGCAAACCTAAATAGGTTAATCCTTCACAAGTTTTTTCGCGGAGGATAACAGCATTTTCTCCTACTCCAGCAGTAAAGACTAAAACATCTAAACCGTTGAGACTAGCAACCATTGCACCTATAGCAGTTTTTAGGCGATGAATATAAATATCAAAAGCTAGCTGTGCTTGTGGATTACCATCGGATATCCCTTTGAGAATAGCTCTGAGATCGGCAGATATACCAGAGACTCCTTTTAAACCAGATTCTTTGTTGAATATTTTGTTTAATTTTTCTGCATCTAAGCCATATTTTTGCATCATATAAATGGGAATTTGAGGATCGATTGAACCGCAACGAGTCCCCATCATTAATCCTTCTAAAGGGGAAAATCCCATAGTTGTATCAACACAAATCCCATCTTTAATCGCAGCTAGAGAGCAACCATTTCCCAAGTGACAAGTGACTATTTTTAGAGACTCAAGAGGTTGTTGTAAAATTTGGGCGGTACGTTTGGCGCAATATTCATGAGAAATACCGTGAAATCCATAACGAAGAATCCCTTTTTCGTACCATTCATAGGGGAGAGGATAAACTTTTGCAGGTTGGGGAATTGTGGTGTGAAAAGCTGTATCAAAAACTGCTACTTGGGTTACTTGGGGTAAGATTTTCTCTATGGTCTTGATTCCTTCTAGGTGTGCGGGGTTATGATTAGGGGCGAGAGGAATTAAATCGGCGATCGCATCTTGGACTTCGGGAGTAATTATGGTAGCCTGGTTGTATTTTGCCCCACCATGTACTACTCGATGACCCACAACATCAATATCATTGAGATTGTCTAAAACTTTAGTTTCTCCTGTAACTAGAGTATCTAACAGAACTTTTAAAGCACTATCCCTTTCTTTTACTGTAATTTTTTGTTTAATGTCGTTACTTTTAACAGTGAGAATTCCCCCATCTTGAGCTACTGTCCAGTCTATATGTGCTTCCCATAAAGGTTCAGGGGGAGTATCTGGTAATGACTCTTCTAAACTATAAAGGCAACTTTTTTGACTACTAGAACCAGCATTAAGAACTAAAATTTTCATTGATATTTTATTTATTTAAAAGTTATATAATTAAAGACAGTGGGATTTTCGGTTGATTGATGAAAAGTTGATTGTTGATTGCACCCCTGCAAGTCGGGCGCATTCCCCGTACCTTTCTGTGAAAACCATTTCAGCATATCCAAGGGTCAAAAATCCACTTCTGGAATTAGACAAGGTTTATGATGGGCTAAAGCCAGTAATCCATAACGCTCCATCATTAAGATAATTATAGTAATCTTCTTTTGTGGGATACCATACTGAAGGCTGCCAATTTTCTAGAGTAGCTCCCTCCGAAGCCACAATCCGTCTATGCCTTAACCTTTCTAATCCTGCTGTTGCTGCTTGAGACATCCATTGTGTAATAGACAGACGAGTAATCTCAAAACCAACTCCTTCAGACCAAGAAATAGTGCCTTTTGACTCCTCATAGTAATCAATAATCAAGTCAAATCTACCCCCTGGTTTTAGAGTTCTCACAACTTCCTGTAAGACTAATAAAGGTTCTGGACTATAGTAAATCGCCTCAATAGTAGTAATATTATTAAAGCTAGATGTTGCCCAAGGAAGTCGGGTAAAATCTCCTAGTTTAATCACAGCTTCGGGAGCAGCTTTCTGGGCTATGGCGATCATTTTTGGTGAAGCGTCAATGCCATAAGTCTGAGAAAATCCCGATGCAGCAGCTTGTGCCAGAAAAGCCCCCGTACCGCACCCTAGGTCTAAAATAGAGCCTAAACTGTCCGACTCAGATGTTAGTTCTTGTAATAAAGCATCAATGAAAGGTTGATGTCCCTCAGCCATTGTTTTAGCTCTGTTAGTACTTGCCCATTGATCGAAAAGTTGGCTGACTGAGAATTGAGTATTAATCAAAGGTTCAGACTGATTATTAGCATTCATCAAAGTAGATAGTATTAATTATCAACTACATATTTTTTAACACAATACTGGAAGTGAAATGACCTGAAAAAAGTTTACAAAAATATATATTTTTTAGGTATTTAAACCTCGTCTAATTCCAGAAGTGGATTTTTGAGAAGTCACCGAGTCAGGTATCTACAAGGCACTGTCTTGCCTGCACTCCAAGTCCCTGAGTCACCGAATAATAAGTATCACTTCCCCTGCTTCCTAAGCTTCCCTAATTAACAATTAACAATTAACAATCCCCAGTCCCCATTTCTCTTGCATTTACAGATGTATGACCCTCAATTGAGAAAGGCTATATAATTAAGAACTTAACTCAAAAATTACAGGATTCATTATGTATTTATATTGTATTTTTTTTAATACTTGCTAGAACAACAACTTAACTTTTTGCAATATTACAATTTTATTTTGTCACGAATTTGTCACTTTTGTTAGTTTATATTTTGATGTATGTTGTGGCAAATGATTGTTATATATCGTCAGCAAAAAATCATGTATTTCAATTTTACTATCCTAAAAAAAATCTCCTTAGTAACATTAATATCTGGATTTTTTAGCTCAAGAAATCTTGCTAAAGCAGTCAATTATGCCTCAAATGACAAAGCTTCTATTCAACAAGAAATATTAATAGATTTTTTGGGTGAATCCCATAGACTTGGTTGCAGTGAAGCCCTATAAAATCCTCTTGAATACTTCCATTTTGGCTATGACAATTCAATCAAAAGTCATGATGTCAGAGTAGAAACAAGAAATAGGAAGTCTGTATAAAAGTCAAAAGTGGTAGATAAATACTATATAGCCTGTACAAAAGTCGTGATGTCAAAAGCCTTGAATTATCAAGATTCGAGCCAAGAACTAAGGAGAAAATAAGATGATTGGTGTTAAAAGCAAATCTAGTTCTTTCGAGCCAAGATTCAGTTTCAGTCGAATGTTTCGTAATCTGGATCGAGTTCAAGATTTAGTAGTCTTTTGTGGTGGCGTTATCTTAGTCTTGAAAATGATTTTTATATTAGCCGACATTGTTATGGCTTTGAAAACAGACTTAGACTTTCAAACATTTATTTCCCAGAGTCTCTTTTTGCTGATCTTAGTAGATTTATTCCGTCTGTTAACAGTCTATTTGAAGGATCATAGAATAGTTGTCAGTATAGCTGTAGAGGTTACTATTTTATGTGTCCTGCGAGAAATAATCGTTCAAGGCTTGATGCACATTGATGAGATACACTTATTTGCCATGTGTAATGTCTTATTGGTTTTGGGATGCTTAATGTTGATCGCTCGTGAAGTTGAAAAAAAGAAGCATTAGCACAGCATTCTAGATTGTTAGGAATTATTTCCATTTGATAAAAAGAAAGTTTTGTTTCTATTAACCAAAATATTTAAAACATGGTTTAATTTGAAGTGTAATTGAAGCTGGTTTAAATATTGTAGTAGGGTGGGCGGTGCATCAATCTACTTATATATAAATTTACTGGGAACTTTGCTGGGAGAGTTTCCATTTTTATTAGCTGCTGATTTTTAAATGACGTTATTTGAGAATCCTCCTAGAATAATTCATTGTGATACTAGCAATCATTAAAAGATTATGAATGATATTTGGTTTCGACCTTTAGTATGGATGGACTATCGTATTGCTGTGGTGTTTCTGGTTATCGCGCCTCTATTTTTGCTAATTTGGGCTACTTTTGACCGTAAACAAGCAATGCAAAGATTGTTAATTATTTATTGGCGAGTTGCTAGTTTATTAATGATCACGGTTTATATTTTTATTCCAGGCTGGAAGATCGGATTCTTCAGTGGAACACTCGCCCGTATTCTAATTCCTCTTTCTCTTTGGTTTTGGATCGATGTTAATGAAGAAATTAGAGATTTACCAAAAAGTAGAATTAAATTTATTTTTACTTCTTGGCGTTGGGCTACTACCGTCTATTGTATTTTAGGTGCTGCTGCTAGTACTTTGTTTATTCCCTGCGGTATTTCAGATAGCACATCCCAAACTCCTTTTTGCCAAGTTTGGCTAGAAGTTCCTCAAGCTTACAAACAAATTTTGCACAATCAGCCAGACAATGAAGGTTTTTTAGGATTTATGGGAATGGTTGGGTTGTGTATATATGGGCTGTATCTAGTTTATTTTTTATTAGTAAGAGTAGGCAAACAAGGGCGTTCTGCTCTAGAACAGTAAATTTAGCTTGTCGGCGGGAAGCCCTGCGTTCTACAAAGTGAACGTCGGGGTCGCTCCGCGCACCTTCGGTGAGAAAGCCGACGCAGGGTTTATCGGTCATAACTTTACAATTTTGAATCTGTATCTTCATATAGCAAGAGATTTGAGCATTGTATAATAGTTACAATCTCTGATAGGTTTACAGGGTAATGACCTGGGCTGTTGATTCGGGGAATAGCGGAAAGAAGGATGTAGCTTTGTACGTGAACCCGACCCGCCGTAGTGGACTTGTAGAAACTACGATCCAAGCGATAATAAGCGTGTGCAAGTAAAACAAAGTTTTTGACCTGCAGGACGCGGGGCGCGAAGGGGGCTTCGATAGTAAAGTTATCGGTTAGAACCATCAACTTCGGTTTTTTAAAGCCCCCTTCCGCAGCCTATCGCCTGAATGTAAGACTCGCTGTTGCTTGCAATAGAAAGCTATTCTTTGGGTAGGAAGCCCAAACTGTATTGCGTAGCAATCAGTGTGGGTAGTTCACGAGATAAGTACAACACTCATGACTCAATCAATAAGTCTGCGCTTAGAGAAGTACACCATAAAAAGACGAGAAGAAGTGTTGATGGTGGAACTAGAAACTACTTCGGGAGAATCAGATACTATCTTAATTTATAACGGTTTTTCTGGTTCTTTAATGCGTCCTACTACCTACGATCCAGATATCCCAGTGATTGAAGATGATGCCAAGATTATTTCCATAGACCGCCTTGCTAGTCCCTATGATCCAGCTAACCCAACTTATATTCAGACTGGATTAACTCTTTCAGAGATGGAAAAACTGCTCACTGAGATGGGAGTTTAATTAACGATATAATGCTTGTATTGTGGCTGGTTCATGCTTTGTTACAGTTCATCAATTGTAAACAATTTTCCCAAAATTAAACAAGATGACTTAATATCAAGGCGTTATTAAAAATCTATAATGACGTACTTTTGTAAGTTAGGAGCTTAGTGGTGTGAGCATTTCTAGCCAGCTTTTGTCTAAATCTATATCGGAAAGTAATTCCTTACCTAAAACTCCTTTATTCGGGACTGATGGTATCCGCAGTAAAGCAGGAGAGTTACTCAATGCTAATTTTGTTCTACAGTTAGGCTATTGGGCAGGAAAACTTTTACAAGAAACTGCTCAAGATGTGGGAGCAATAGTAATTGGGCAAGATTCTCGCAATTCTAGTGATATGCTGGGTATGGCGATCGCTGCTGGATTGACGGCTACAGGGTTGGATGTTTGGCATTTAGGTTTATGTCCCACTCCTTGTGTAGCTAACATCACCAGTAGTAGTGATGCTATTGGGGGAATTATGATTTCTGCTAGTCATAACCCACCAGAAGATAATGGGATTAAGTTTTTTGGTAGTAACGGAATTAAGTTAGCTGATCATTTAACTCAAGAAATTGAGCGCAGACTACGAGCTAACTACGTGAGCTTTGCTATTGATAAAGTCAGTAATAATGATTGGGGAAAACATTATCATCGCCCTTATCTAATTGATGATTATTCGGAAGTGTTAAAACAGTCTCTTCCTAGTAATACTAACTTCCAAGGGATGCGTATTGTCCTCGATTTGGCTTGGGGGGCTTCTGTAGCAGTTGCACCAGCAGTATTTCAAGCTTTGGGCGCAGAGGTAATTGCTTTACACGATCGCCCAGACGGCGATCGCATTAATGTGAATTGTGGTTCGACTAACCTAGAAACATTACAACAAGCAATTAGAGAGTATAAAGCAGATCTCGGTTTTGCTTTTGATGGTGATGCAGATCGAGTTATGGGGATAGATGGGGAAGGAAGAGTAGTTGATGGGGATTATATCCTCTATTTTTGGGGTAATAAACTCAAAAAACAAGGAAAATTACCCAATGAGCTAATTATTGCTACAGTAATGGCAAATTTAGGCTTTGAAAGAGCTTGGCAAAAACTGGGAGGAAAACTGACTCGCACTTCAGTTGGCGATCGCCATGTACAATCAGAAATGTTCCGCACAGGTGCAATGTTGGGAGGGGAACAGTCAGGACATATCCTCTGTCATCATCATGGAGTATCAGGGGATGGTATTCAAACAGCTTTACATCTAGCTTCTTTGGTGCAACAGTCTGGGGTATCCTTAAAGGAATTAGTTAATAGCAGTTTCCAAACCTATCCCCAACTGTTAAAAAATGTCAGAGTTGAAGACAGAGAAAAACGCAGTAAATGGCAACAGTGTCAAGCAGTGCAAAGGGCGATTGCACAAGCTGAAACAGCTATGGGTAATGATGGTAGAATTTTAGTCCGTGCATCGGGAACTGAACCAGTAATTAGAGTAATGGTAGAAGCAGTCAATCAAGAGTTAGTTAATCTTTGGACTAATAAGTTAGTCAATGTAGTTGAACAAAATCTTGCTGCATAGTTAATTTTTCAAATCTTGGATTTTTTTTAGGGGTGTGTTGCGACGCACCCCTACAGTAATAAGTAGGGTGGGCATTGCCCACCCTACTACTAAAAAAAAGATTTAAGGGTAGCTATTCCAATTCCTTTAGCAATATCTAAAGGATCAATTTTTTTAGAATGATGCTTGTTGTATTGTCCTACATCAGCTTGCCAGTATCTTGCATTAGCTTTTCCTTTAATTCTCCCAATACATCTACTGTTTGATGATGTAATTTTGTTTCTTCATCAGACATTTCACTGGTTTCATAAAAATGAATTAACTCTAATTTCGTAGTATTTCCTGTTTGAAGCTCTTTTAAACGATAAGCAGGATGCTTTGAGGTTTTTCCAATCTTAGTCTGTTTGCTAGAAAAGTCATAGATAAAGTAAATGAAACCGAAATCAGTCATTGTTTAATCTAGTTTTGAAGCTAGTGTAATTTTCAAATACTAAACTATATATGCTTTTAGCTAATGTAAATGAGACAAGTCACAATTACAATAAATATCAGGAAAGAAGTTGTGATCAATCGCATTAAATTAATATGGTTTCTGTTAACTCTTCTGAGAAGTGGCAATTTTGGGTAGATCGCGGAGGTACTTTTACTGATATTGTTGCTAAATCTCCCCAAGGCAAAATTATTATCGACAAGCTTCTATCAGAAAATCCTGAACAGTACCAAGACGCACCCATACAGGGAATTAGAGACATTTTAGGTATTGGTAAAAATCAACCCATTCCTACAGAGATAATAGGAGTAGTGAAAATGGGGACAACAGTAGCAACCAACGCCTTATTAGAAAGAAAGGGGGAGAGAGTTGTCTTTGTCACTACGAAAGGTTTTAAGGATGCTTTGCGTATCGGCTATCAAAACCGTCCCGATCTCTTTGCTTTGCAGATTACTCTACCAGAAATGCTCTACGAAACAGTAATTGAAGTTGCAGAGCGTTACAATGCCCAAGGAGAAGAATTAGAGTCAGTAAATAGAGAGCAAGTAAAACAAGATTTACAACTAGCTTTTGCTCGGGGTATTCGTAGCTGTGCCATAGTGTTTATGCACTCTTATCGCTATCCGAAACATGAGCTAGAAGTAACAGAAATTGCTCAAGAAATTGGCTTTACTCAGATATCAGTATCCCATCAAGTCAGCCCACTAATTAAATTTGTCAGCAGGGGAGATACTACCGTAGTTGATGCTTATCTTTCTCCCATTCTGCGTCGCTATGTCGAACAAGTTAAAAACAATCTATACAATCTTGCCGACGATTCCTACAGTGAACAAGGAACTACTAATAACCAACAATTAACAAAATTAATGTTCATGCAGTCCAATGGGGGATTAGTGGATGCAGATTTATTCCAAGGTAAGGATAGCATTCTTTCGGGTCCTGCTGGTGGTGTTGTCGGTGCTGTAAAAACTTGCGAAATTGCTGGCTTTAAAAAGATTATCGGTTTTGATATGGGGGGTACTTCCACTGATGTGAGTCACTACCAAGGAGAGTATGAACGAAGCTTTGAAACAGAAGTAGCTGGAGTCAGGTTACGCTCTCCTATGATGGCAATTCACACAGTAGCAGCAGGAGGAAGTTCTATCTTACATTTCGATGGTAACAGGTATCGTGTAGGACCTGATTCTGCTGGTTCTAACCCTGGTGCTGCTTGTTACGGAAGAGGGGGTCAGCTTACCATAACTGATTGTAATGTCATGGTTGGTAAATTGCAACCCCAATTTTTTCCGAAAGTTTTTGGCAAAAATGCCAATCTTCCTCTAGATAAACAGATAGTAATTGAGAAATTTAAGCAGCTTGTAGAAGAAATTAACTATGGAAGAAACGAAGAGCAAATTGCTTCTGGTTTTTTGGCGATCGCAGTTAATAATATGGCAAATGCCATCAAAAAAATCTCCCTTCAGAAAGGTTACGATGTTTCCGAATATACTTTATGTTGTTTTGGTGGCGCAGGAGGACAACACGCTTGTTTAATTGCTGATGCTTTGGGAATGAAACAAATATTTATCCATCCTTATGCTGGTGTATTATCTGCTTATGGAATTGGTTTAGCAGATATTATAATTATCAAAGAAAAGTCTGTAGAAGCAATATGTGATGAAACTTCTTTAAATACAATTCAAACTATATTTTCAGAATTAATTACATTAGCAAAACAAGAACTAGCAGCCCAAGGAGAAACAGACAAGCAAAAAATCACTATTAGCAAAAAAGTGCATCTAAAATATGTAGGTACAGATTCTAGTTTAGTTGTAGATTATGGCAACTTAAATAATATGAAACAACAATTTGAATCACTGCATCAACAACGTTATGGTTTTATTGTGACTGATAAAAATTTAATCATTGAAACTGTATCTATTGAATTAATTTGTCCTACTTATCAACCTGAAGTAATTGAGCCAGAGCCAACCTCTATTAAAAATATTCAACCTCAACCTATTGATACAGTAAAAGTTTATATGAACAATAGTTGGCAAGACACTCCAGTTTATCAAAGAGAAGAATTGCAATCAGAGGCTATAATTAATTCTCCTGCGATTATTGTGGAAGCTACAGGAACAAATATTATTGAACCAGGTTGGCAAGGAAAGATTAGTAATAGTAAAAATTTAGTTTTATCAAAAATATTTGAGTAGAGGGATTTTATAATAACAATTTATTGGTTGACAAAGTATTAGTTAATATATTTTTATTCTGGTAAATCAAGACCATAAGCATAAAGATCAAAATCTAGTTCACACCCTAATGCTGCTATTTTTGTGATTTGGTCAGTATTTAAACCCCATCCTCCCATCCAATCTTTGTAACCTTCGTAAACAATGTTAATACTGACCTAAGTTTGAGAAGCTAATTGAGTAATATTATTTTGATATGGTTCAAGACAATATAATAGGTAATCTATCTTTCTTTCTAATTCTTCAGGGACATTTTTTTGTGGTTCAAATTGCCAAGAGCAGAAGTTTAATCTAGAATAATTAGTTTTTGTAGGTTTCAATGTAAGGTAAGTTCATTAGTTATTTCCTGTGCAGTTAACTGTTTACTTTTAACAGATAGATACACTCTAACTTCTGGTTCGATATAAGAAGCTGATACAGCTAATTGATTATTTTCAGTTCTAATAATGATGACAAAATAATATGGCTGCTCCTTTAATCTAAGATAAATATAGAATGCTTCTTTCTCTCTCTTATCATCAATTCGAGCTATCACAGGCTGATTACTTTCGTAAATTATTTGATGAACTTCTAGTATTTGTTCAGTTACTCCTAAAGTTGGATGCTTAAGTTCTTCTTCTACTATTTTAATTAACTGTTGCTGCTGACTATTGAAGTTCATTTTGTTTTAGCCCTATTATTCCCAAACCTCTGATAAAAATTAACCCTCTCTGCGCGA
This sequence comes from Xenococcaceae cyanobacterium MO_167.B27, assembly GCA_030065935.1. Taxonomy (GTDB): domain Bacteria; phylum Cyanobacteriota; class Cyanobacteriia; order Cyanobacteriales; family Xenococcaceae; genus JASJCP01. The sequence continues at coordinate 9,993 of JASJCP010000079.1, read as the reverse complement.
GAAAAAAATAATATTATAAACCCACATACATTTTTGCTACTATTTACGAGATAAATAACCAATCAAAATAATATGAAAACCCAACCAGATCCAGTCCGCCTAGAAATATTCAATAACCTCTATCAATTCATCGCGGAACAAATGGGAATTGTCTTACAAAATACTGCTATGTCAGTAAACATAAAAGAAAGATTAGATTTTTCCTGTGCTATTTTTGATTCTTCTGGTTCTCTGGTTGCCAATGCGCCTCATATTCCCATTCATTTAGGTTCGATGAGTGAGAGTGTTCGTAGCTTAATTAAAGACAAGAAAGACACTATCAAACCAGGAAATGTTTATATTTCAAACAATCCTTATAACGGAGGTACACACCTCCCTGATGTAACAGTAATTACCCCAGTTTTTTCCCAATTCCCTAAACCCCATACCCCACACCCTACACCCTTATTCTATGTTGCTTCCCGTGGACATCAAGCAGACATTGGTGGTATTACTCCTGGTTCAATGCCTCCCCATAGTAAAACTATAGAAGAAGAAGGAATATTATTTGATAATTTTCTTTTAGTAGAAGCAGGAAAATTTCAAGAAAACGCTGTCCGAGAAATCCTAACTAATCATAAATATCCAGCTAGAAATGCCCAGCAAAACATAGCTGACTTCAAGGCGCAAACTGCAGCTAATAACCGAGGCTTAAAAGAACTGCAAAAAATGGTTGATAAATATAGCCTTGAAACCGTACAAACTTACATGAAATTTGTGCAAGATAATGCAGAAGAGTCTGTGAGAAAAGTAATTGATGTGCTACAAAATGGTGAGTTTACAGTACAACTAGATAACCAAGCCAAGATTCACGTTAAGATCACAATTGATCAACTTACTCGCAGTGCAATTATAGATTTTACAGGAACATCTCCGCAACTAGATAATAATTTTAATGCACCATCCGCCGTCACTCAATCAGTAGTATTATATGTATTTCGTACCCTAGTAAAAGATAATATCCCTCTTAATTCTGGCTGTCTCAAACCATTACAAATAATTATCCCTGAAGGCTGTATGTTAAATCCAATATATCCAGCAGCCGTAGTAGCTGGAAATGTGGAAACTTCCCAAAATATTGCCAATTGTTTGTATGGTGCATTAGGTATTATGGCAGCATCTCAAGGAACAATGAATAATTTTACTTTTGGGAATGAAAAATATCAGTATTATGAAACAATTTGTGGTGGTTCAGGTGCAGGAAAAAACTATCACGGGACTGATGCAGTACAAACTCAAATGACTAACTCTCGTCTTACCGATCCAGAAGTATTAGAATTACGCTTTCCTGTATTACTAGAAAGCTTTGCTATTAGAAACAATAGTGGTGGGAAAGGAGAATATAACGGCGGAAACGGCGTAATCAGAAAAATTTATTTTTTAGAAACAATGACTGCTGGAATTTTATCTAGTAGTCGAATAAATCCCCCTTTCGGTTTACAAGGAGGACAAGCAGGTGAAGTTGGAAAAAATTACGTTATGAGAAACAATGGAACACAAGAACAATTAGATAGCACTGCTACTATCGAAATGCAACCAGGAGATATCTTTGTAATTGAAAGCCCTGGAGGTGGTGGATATGGTACAAAATAATGAGAGACTTAATAAGGTTGGTAAAAGGAAAAACGCAAAAAGTGAAAGGTTAAAGAAATATAGAAGAGGCTCAATGATTTTTTATCTTTTTTCCTAGTCTTTATCTATATTAAATATAATTAGTATTACTTGAAAATTGGGGTTTATACTAAGTTGCGTTGTCATAGGATAATATTGTCTCATGATCCCCCCTTTATCTCCCCCCTTATTAAGGGTGGTAAGCAAATAATAAAATGATAAATTTGAATGCAACTCGGTATTAATAGTAAAATAAAACAATTCACAGTATTATCTTGACATAAGATAACAAATTGTGAGATAAACTCAAAACTTAAGCAAAACAAACAACGCTCCGACTGACAGCTAACAACTAACAAAAACCAGGATGTTAGACAATACTCCATGACGAGCAAGAATTGCTATAAACATTTAACTATTAACAGCAAACTATACTATGTCTCAACTAGAACGTCTATTATTAATGGCAGAAGATGAACTGACTCAATACAGTACTGATGCCCGTAAAATAGAGAGATTACGTCGCAAAATAGGCATATCTGTATCCCGACAAGAACAACAAGAAATCAAAAAAACATTGCTGGATGAAATGCCTACGGGACAGTTCAGTAAAATGGTAGAAGAACAAAGACAAACTGTGGCTCTTCCTTTTTGGGGCATTGCTGGATTAGGATTATTATTGGGAATATCTACCCTACAGCCTTTAGATTTGATTGCTACAGTCATAGGAGGCGTAATAGCTATCAGAATTCAAAGATGGGGTTGGCAACTAGAAGCAAGAAGATTGTTATTAAATACTCTAGAAGATATTGAGCAAAGAATACAGCAACCTAATTCTTAGTAAGATTTTTCTTGGGTAAGTAATACCATTTATCGTGCATTTGCGAGAGACTATAGAGCGGGTAAGGTAACAGGTATTAGGTATTAGGTATTACCAACAATGCAGATTTTTAATCTTCTCGATCTATTAGACTTCTTGCAAAAGTAAATTTTAAATCAAAATTTACAAGTTTTGACTTCACTCAACCAGGGTTTTTGAAACTTATGCTAGAAGTCTATTGTATCTATCTCTCTCATATTGAAGTGAAAATTGCTGTAATATCCAGAGCAAAAAAAATAATACAATACATAATAAATTAGGGGTAATTCATTAATTACCCCTAAACTAATAATTAATATGTCCCAAAAATGAATTAACAGTTAGCAGTTAGCAAAAACCACGGCGTTAAACTGTATCTCATTCAAAGAAGAACAGCTACATCTTCTTTGTTTAATTCTGGTTCATCTAAAACTTCCTTTTCAGAAATAGTGTCTGTTTCAATCTCAGTTTTGGTTGTTGTCTTGACTGGACTATTATCTTCCGACAACTGGGAATCATCAATTTCTAATTCAATTGTTTCTGATTCTGTTACAAAAGCAGATTCTTCACTATCTTCAATTGTTTCTAATTCTGGTTCTTTAGCAACATTAACATCCGATTCTACTGTTTCAGCTTTAGTCTCGATTATGGTTTCTGTGTCTGGGGAATTGTCTTCTTGAGAAACTTGAGAATCATCAACTTCTGATTCTATTATTTCTGATTCTGTTACAAAAGCAGATTCTTCACTATCTTGTTCTGTTTCTAATTCTGGTTCTTTAGCAACAGGAACATCCGATTCTAATGTTTCAGCTTTAGTCTCGATTATTGTTTCTGTGTCGGGGGAATTTTCTTCTTGGGAAACTTGAGAATCATCAACCTCTGATTCTATTATTTCTGATTCTGTTACAGAAGCAGATTCTTCACTATTTTCAATTGTTTCTAATTCTGATTCTTTAGCAACAGGAACATCCGATTCTTTGGCTTCAATTTCTTCTTCTATTGCTTCTGACTCTTCAGCAGAAAGTAGCTCATCTGTTTGTTTTTCTATTTCTTGAGTCTCTTTAGCTTCAAGTTCATCTTTTATCTCAGTTTGAGATTCTATTTCTGATTCTTGGGTTAATTTATCATAATATTCTGGGTCTATGATGGCTTGAGCTTCTTCTAAACTGATTTGGTTGGTAACAAGTTTAGCTAGAGGATCAGATGAATCTGGTTCGTAAGTAATTAGCCTTACAGTGCTGTTAAAAACATTATCAATTGGGTTTCCTGCTGAATCAATAAGTTCTATCTGTACTAGATTATTACCTTTTTTGAATCCTTGAAGATATACGGGTTGCCATTGATCGACAATAAAACTTTCATCATTGACCGTAACTTTGACAGAGTTGGGCAGAATATCTCCTGGTTTTAGACTTTCCCGTGATGGGTCTTTGACATAAAAGTCGAGCATAATTGGCTCTGTACTATAGTTACCATTGGGATTACTATAGGTTAAAAGCGGTTTATCGGGGTCAGGACGATTATCTTCTGTTTCAGTTACAACATTAAAAGTATTCTGTGCATAAGCACCCTGATTTTTAAAACTTTCATGCCAAGGACTAGAAGCAATAACCCTGATAGTATGTGTCCCAGGGGTCAGATTTTCTAAAATTATCGGTTCATCAACATTATATATGGCAATATAAGGCTCGTTATCCACGATTAAATGCAAGTTGAATCCCAAGCCTAGTTTTTCGTCTTTAAACAAGGGAAAATCTTTGACTGATAGCTTGACATTAACTGATGCTTCTTCCACAGTAGTTCCTGAGCTTGGCTCAAGAATTGTAACTTGAGGCTTATAGGATGTTAGGCTTGGCTCTAAATCCCGAATTAACTTGGGTGGTGCGGTTTCTGATAACTGTAATGATGTCTTACTAGATGTTACAGAAAACGAGTCTTCAGTGTTAGTTAAATTTAATTCTCCACAACTGATTAAGCTAAAACTTAAGGCGATCGCTAACAAATAATAACAAATAGTTCTCATTGAAAACACTCTATATTTTAAGCCTAACACTTTAACCCCTCTCACTCAACTAATTGACTAATTTCTAATCAATAAACTACATCAAGATGTAAAAAAATTTTTACTGGATTATTTTATTACTTTTTGTAAAGAAAATTGTTTTGGTCTTGACTTTTGTCCTGAGCCTCTGACTGTGTAAAGCTTGTCACACCAATAATTACGGTGATTTAAAATTTTGTTAAGCTTTACCGATATTTAACAAGTATCAGTTTTATGATCTTAATCAATGCTTATGACCAAAACCTAGATATTTAGGCATAAGTCAAGCTAAATTATAGAAGAGTGGTGGTTTCCACTACCTCTTTCAAATAAACAAAAACCTATTAGTAGGTAAGAGATAAATCTTTTGTCGAGAGAGGAGAATCCTCATGACAATCAGTCCTCAAAGAGAAGAGGCGAAAGTCAAAGTAACAGTTGATAACGATCCAGTACCTACTTCATTCGAGAAGTGGGGGCAACCCGGTCACTTTGATCGGACATTAAAAAAAGGACCCAAAACCACCACTTGGATTTGGAATCTTCATGCTGATGCACACGATTTCGATAGTCACACCAGTGACTTAGAAGATATTTCTCGCAAAATCTTCAGTGCGCATTTTGGCCACTTAGCAGTTGTATTTGTTTGGTTAAGCGGAATGTACTTCCATGGAGCCCGCTTTTCCAACTATGAAGCTTGGTTAAGCGACCCAACCAACATCAAACCTAGCGCGCAGGTAGTCTGGCCCATTGTTGGGCAAGGAATTCTGAACGCTGATGTCGGTGGCGGTTTCCACGGTATTCAGATTACATCCGGCTTTTTCTATCTTTGGAGAGCATCTGGTTTCACTAACAGCTATCAACTATACTGCACTGCAATCGGCGGTCTAGTTATGGCTGGTTTGATGCTCTTTGCTGGCTGGTTCCACTATCACAAAAAAGCTCCCAAGCTTGAGTGGTTCCAGAACACAGAATCTATGCTCAATCACCACTTGGCTGGTTTATTGGGTTTAGGTTCTCTCAGTTGGGCAGGACACCAAATTCACGTATCTTTACCAGTTAACAAACTGTTAGATGCGGGAGTTGCACCTAGTGATATTCCTTTGCCCCATGAGCTTCTGTTCAATACCAGCGCAATGGCAGAGCTATATCCTAGCTTTGCTCAAGGACTCAGACCTTTCTTCACCTTAAATTGGGGAGTTTATTCAGATTTCCTCACCTTCAAAGGCGGTTTAAACCCCGTAACTGGAAGTTTATGGCTTTCTGACACGGCTCATCACCACCTGGCGATCGCAGTTTTATTCATCATCGCAGGTCATATGTACCGTACTAACTGGGGCATTGGTCACAGTTTGAAAGAAATCCTTGAGGGACATAAAGGAGACCCCCTACTATTTGGAGGAGAAGGTCACAAAGGTTTATACGAAATCCTAACTACTTCTTGGCACGCTCAATTAGCAGTTAACCTAGCAATGTTAGGCTCGTTAACCGTAATCGTCGCGCAACATATGTACGCGATGCCTCCCTATCCCTATATGGCGATTGACTACGGCACTCAATTGTCCCTGTTTACTCACCATATGTGGATTGGCTCATTCATCATCGTAGGTGCTGGAGCGCACGCAGCCATCTTTATGGTTCGTGATTACGACCCTGCGAAGAACGTGAACAACGTTCTAGATAGAATGATTCGCTCTCGCGATGCTATCATTTCTCACCTTAACTGGGTATGTATTTTCCTAGGCTTCCATAGCTTTGGTCTATACATCCACAACGACACCATGAGAGCCTTGGGTCGTCCCCAAGATATGTTCTCTGACACAGCAATTCAGCTACAGCCCGTATTTGCTCAGTGGATACAAAGCCTTCACACTGCTGCACCTGGTAGCACAGCACCTACAGCTCTTGGAACAGCTAGTGTAGCTTTCGGTGGCGATGTAGTTGCAGTGGGTGGCAAAGTAGCTATGATGCCAATTACTCTTGGTACTGCTGATTTCATGGTGCATCATATCCATGCTTTTACTATCCACGTAACAGCATTGATTCTTCTAAAAGGCGTACTTTATGCCCGTAACTCTCGCTTAATTCCTGATAAATCAGAATTAGGCTTCCGTTTCCCTTGCGATGGCCCTGGACGCGGTGGTACTTGCCAAGTATCTGGTTGGGACCATGTATTCCTCGGTTTATTCTGGATGTATAACTCCATCTCTGTAGTGATTTTCCACTTCAGTTGGAAGATGCAATCCGATGTTTGGGGAACAGTAGCACCAGACGGTAGCATATCCCATGTGACGGCTGGTAACTTTGCTCAAAGTGCTATCACCATTAATGGTTGGTTGCGTGATTTCTTGTGGGCGCAAGCTGCTCAAGTAATCAACAGCTATGGCTCTGCTTTGTCCGCATACGGAATTATGTTCTTAGCAGGTCACTTCATTTTTGCCTTCAGCTTAATGTTCCTCTTCAGTGGACGTGGTTACTGGCAAGAATTGATTGAGTCAATTGTTTGGGCTCATAATAAACTAAAAGTAGCTCCAGCTATTCAGCCTCGTGCATTGAGTATTACTCAAGGTCGTGCTGTAGGAGTTGCACACTACCTCCTTGGAGGAATCGTTACTACCTGGGCATTCTTCCTAGCAAGGACGCTTTCTTTGGGGTAACGTATTATTAATCCTTGCGGGATTCTGGAGTTATTAGCTTTGGTTTTCCCGTTAGGATTGGTAACTTACCTTTCCTTTACTAGAAAGTAAGTAATATAAAATAAGCGGTACATAATAAATAAGCCGTTTTTAACCCAAACTACTTAGATATTTACTAGGTAGTTGCTAAAGCAGAAAATGAGAAGCCCACAATAGCTCTCATTCTTCACCAGAGGAGAATTCCGCTCACACTTATGGCAACTAAATTTCCCAAGTTTAGCCAGGATCTCGCTCAAGACCCTACCACTCGTAGAATTTGGTACGGAATTGCCACTGCTCATGACTTTGAGCTTCACGATGGCATGACTGAGGAGAATCTATATCAAAAGATTTTCGCTTCTCATTTCGGTCACATTGCAATCATCTTCCTGTGGACTTCCGGTACTTTATTTCACGTAGCCTGGCAAGGTAACTTTGAACAGTGGATTAAAGATCCTTTAACTACCCGTCCCATCGCCCATGCGATTTGGGATCCTCACTTCGGTAAAGGCGCGATTGACGCTTTCACTCAAGCTGGTGCTTCTAGCCCAGTAGATGTCGCTTATTCTGGTGTGTATCACTGGTTTTACACCATTGGTATGACCACCAACCAAGACTTGTATCAAGGTGCGATCTTCCTATTGATCTTGTCCTCCTTGTTCTTGTTTGCAGGTTGGTTACACCTACAACCTAAGTTCCGTCCTAGCTTGGCTTGGTTTAAAAATGCTGAGTCTCGCCTCAACCACCACCTAGCTGGTTTATTTGGGGTAAGCTCTTTGGCTTGGACTGGTCACTTAGTTCACGTTGCTATTCCCGAATCTCGCGGACAGCACGTAGGTTGGGATAACTTCTTATCTACTCCTCCCCACCCCGCAGGCTTAGGACCCTTCTTCAGTTTAAACTGGGGTGTCTATGCTGAGAATCCTGATACTGCTAGTCATGTATTTGGTACTTCTGAAGGAGCAGGTACAGCAATCCTAACTTTCTTAGGTGGCTTCCATCCTCAAACTGAATCTCTTTGGTTGACAGATATCGCTCATCACCACTTGGCGATCGCTGTTATCTTCATCATTGCAGGTCATATGTACCGTACTAACTTCGGTATTGGTCATAGCCTCAAAGAGATTTTAGAGACTCATAATCCTCCTGAAGGTACTCCTGGAGATTTAGGTGCTGGACACAAAGGGATGTATGAAACCCTTAACAACTCCTTGCACTTCCAGTTAGCTCTAGCATTAGCTTCTTTGGGTGTAGTTACCTCTCTGGTAGCCCAACATATGTACTCCTTGCCTTCCTACGCGTTTATCGCCAAGGACTACACCACCCAAGCAGCTTTATACACCCACCACCAGTATATTGCTGGCTTCATAATGGTTGGTGCTTTTGCTCACGGTGCAATCTTCCTAGTCAGAGATTATGACCCCGAAGCCAACAAAAACAACGTATTAGCTCGGGTATTAGAACACAAAGAAGCGATTATCTCCCACTTAAGTTGGGTAACTCTCTTCTTAGGTTTCCACACCTTGGGTCTTTACGTACACAACGACGTTGTAGTTGCTTTTGGTACTCCTGAAAAGCAAATCTTGATCGAGCCTGTATTTGCTCAGTTCGTTCAAGCAGCTTCTGGTAAAGCTGTATATGGCTTTGATACTTTACTATCCAACCCAGATAGTTTGACTCAAACTGGAGCAGCTTATTTACCTGGTTGGTTAGATGCCATCAACAGTGGTACTAACTCTCTATTCCTAACCATTGGTCCTGGTGACTTCTTAGTTCACCACGCTATTGCACTAGGTTTGCACACTACTACTTTGGTCTTAGTCAAAGGTGCGCTAGATGCTCGTGGTTCTAAACTAATGCCAGACAAAAAAGACTTCGGTTTTGCCTTCCCTTGTGATGGTCCTGGTCGTGGCGGTACTTGCGACATCTCTGCATGGGACGCTTTCTACCTCGCTATGTTCTGGATGCTCAACACATTAGGTTGGTTGACCTTCTACTGGCACTGGAAACACCTCGGTGTATGGCAAGGAAACGTTGCTCAGTTCAACGAAAACTCCACTTACCTCATGGGCTGGTTCCGTGATTATCTCTGGGCGAACTCTGCTCAATTAATCAACGGTTACAACCCCTACGGTGTAAATAACCTTTCTGTTTGGGCTTGGATGTTCCTCTTTGGACACCTAGTTTGGGCGACTGGTTTCATGTTCCTCATCTCTTGGCGTGGTTATTGGCAAGAGTTGATCGAAACTATTGTTTGGGCGCACGAGCGTACTCCTCTAGCTAACCTAGTTCGCTGGAAAGACAAGCCCGTTGCTCTCTCTATCGTTCAAGCTCGTGTAGTTGGTTTAGCTCACTTCACCGTCGGCTACATCTTCACCTACGCAGCCTTCCTCATTGCTTCTACTGCTGGTAAGTTCGGCTAAAAATCAAACAGCTAGAACTTATTAGTTAGTTAAGTAAATGAATCCCTTACCTTCGGGTAAGGGCTTTTTTTTAACATTCTTCCGTAAGAAGTCCCCCGATTTATCGGCGGGATGAAAATTACGGGCAAGATTTATTGTTGATAGGGTCTATCTTGTTGCTCGACATATTTACGCAGTTTTTCTTTGGTTACTCCACCACATTAAGCAACAAAATAAGTACTCAAGCAAAATTATTTGTATATTTTTAATAAAGTTTGAGAGGATTATATTGAGGGAGTTTTCCTTGAGCGATCGCCATTGACTCTGGCGATGCCACAGGCAACCGCGTAGCGGGTCGCTGATGTGAAA
>JASJCP010000265.1 GCA_030065935.1 Xenococcaceae cyanobacterium MO_167.B27 | reverse complement strand
AGAGTAGCAAAGCTCTCAAATAAAAATAGGGTGGGTTACACCCGAATTTACGCTTGTGGACAAGAAGGAGCCGACTCCCTTGGTTGAAGCAAGAAGCAAACCGTTCATAGTTAACTATGAACAAGTTTTGTGTAACAGAGGTTCCCTTGTTCAGTCTTGATAGATACCGTTATCAAACCCAGAACATTTCAAATCAAACTAAGTTAAATGTGACACGGCAATGCCGTGTTTTTTTTATGGCTAATTTACCTGTAATCTTTATGGTATTTTGCCAATAAACAGGCTCTTGTGTCATAAATTAATTGCCATTACCCAAAAAATCACTACAAATCTCTGCGTGTTTGTGCGTAGAAAAAAAAAGTAAGCTTCAAATTTTCCGTGAAACAACGATGGTGTAGTTTTAGGGTTCAACAGAAAATGATATTTAGATTTTATCAAATCCATAAATAGTAAATCATTTGTCAATCCTTTATAGCTTTACTTACTATGCCTAATCAATCTTTTGGCTATCGTTCCATGGAACTTTTACAAAATTATTTTGGTAATCCTTCATTAAAGTTACGTAATAAATTAGTTGAATTAAATGCAGGTTTAGTCAGAAAAGTTGCTCATCAAGTAAGTAGAAAATGTGCTGAACCTTATGAAGATTTAGAACAAATTGGTTATCTAGGTTTAATTAGAGCTATTGAACGTTTTGACCCCCGTCAAGGTGCTGCTTTTAGTTCATTTGCTATTCCCTATATTCGTGGTGAAATGCTCCACTATCTCAGAGATAAAGGTAGTATGATGAGAATTCCTCGTCGTTGGCAAGAATTGTATGCGAAAGGGAAAAAAATACGCAAAGATTTAATTGAAAATTTAGGACGCTTACCTAAAGACACAGAATTAGCTAAAGCTTTGGGAGTACCTGTACAAGAATGGAGCGAATGTCAATTAGCCTTACAAAATCGCCTACCTATAAGTTTAGATGCAGTAATCAATAACTCCACAGATTCTTCTGTAACTTTTGGTGATACTATTGCCGACCCCAATTATCAAAAACTACGGAAACTGGAAGAAGATCGATTACAATTGCAAAAAGCAATGAATCAGTTGGAAGACAAAACTAAAGCAGCCATTGAATGTGTCTTTTTGTGGGATTTACCCCGTAAAGAAGCTGCTAAACATATTGGAATTAGCCCCATGACAGTTACAAGACATTTACATAAGGGCATTGAACAATTAGGCTCAATTTTAGAACAGCCTCAAGCTGCTTAGTTTTTAAATTCCTTTGAGAAATTTGGTTTCTGACGAGCGCAATAAGCTATTAATAAGACAAATAACCCAATCCCTGTGAGATATTTCACTGCATCAGGAATTACAGGGTTAGGAGAAAAGAAACCTTCAACCGTACCAGCAATTACTAACATCGGTATAATACCAAAGAGTAACTGGGCTGCCTTTTGTCCGTTTTGTTTCAGTGCATCTATGAGACGATATTGCCCAGGAAGCACTATTGCTTTACCTATGAGTAAACCTGCGCCTCCAGCTAAAAAAATAGCAGGTAACTCTAAAGCTCCGTGGGGAAATACAAAACCCCAAAAAGGATAGGATAAATTGTTTTGGGCTACTAGGGCGGATACTGTGCCAATATGTAAACCATTTAACCCGATGATATATATCGTATAAACTCCTCCAGTGATGCCACCTGCGATCGCCACAAAAGAGACAGATATGTTATTGATCATAATGCCACTGGAGGCTAATGGCTCAATACCTACAATTGAACCCATCCATAATTCTCCTCGATCTCTGACTGTCTCAATGAGAGATTGGGGGACAGTTAAAGACAGAAATACAGGATCGTTCCAAGCATACCACCAGCCAATTATACCCAAAAAGAAAAAAATCCCTGTGGCGATAGCAGTATAAATTCCTGTGTCTCTAACTACTTGAGGAAATCCCCAGAGATAAAATTCTTTGACAGCTTGCCATTCTTGGTGACGCGAACCCTGATATATTTGACTATAGCCACGAGAGGTTAATTGTTGTAACTTTAAGGTTAAAGTTTTGCCTAATTTATAAGTTTTAGCTCTAGCCAGATCGGCAGAAACAGACCGATATAAACTAGCCAGTTGCTTGATTTCTTCAGCAGATAAAGACTTTAAACCCTTTTTTTCTACCTGTTGTAAAAGATGCTCTAACTTTTTCCAATTAACTTCTCTTCTAGCAATCCAGCGTTGAGTATTCATAAAACTATAATTAATAATTAAAGCTATTTGCTAATAATTACTATAAGTATATGAAATCATGAAATCTTTAACTGTTGGTAACGTTGTCAGTGCGGGACTTCGTATCTATCGCGATCGCTTTTTAGAATATTTCCGCATTGCCTTTATTGGTTATCTATGGGTATTAAGTTCATTTTTAATAACTAGTCTTTGTTTTGTTCCTATTTTTTATAGAAATATTTTTCCTGGTGTTATATCAATAATTATAGGATTATTAGGAATATTCATATTAATTTATGGTCTAGCTAAATTTGCAGCCATGAATGGTTTAATTGCTCGGATGGCTTTTGGAGAAGTAACGGAAAAACCTGAAACAGAGAAAGAAGCACGTCGTCATATCAAACCGCGTATGTGGCAATTTTTATTAGCTAGTATCCTAGTTACTTTAATTGTATTTTTTGGGTTTATAGTTTTTTACTTAATATTGACTATTGTAAGTGTTATTATTGGAGCAATTATTAGCTCAATTATTAGTCTTGGCGGAGACAACTTTAACGCTTTCGGTTTTGTATTATTAGTATTATTTGGTATTTTCGGGTTTCTTTTCTTACTTTTTGCATTAACTTGGCTTATTTCTCGTTATTTCATAATTGAATTACCTCTAGCTGTTGAAGATGGTATCACTGCTGGTGCAGCTTTAGGACGTAGTTGGGATTTAACCAAAGGGTCAGTTATTCGCCTACAAATTATTGTTTTTGTCGCTTTTTTGATTAGTCTGCCTATTATTATAGTGATTCAAGTAGTTAGTACCATATTACAAATTGTTGTGGGTAGTTTAGCTGCTAGTGATAATTATCTGATTTATTCCTTATTTTCTCCCTTATTTTCCATATTAATTCTAGCTATTAGTTTCGCTGGTGGTGCGTTACTGATTCCTTTTTGGCAAGCAATCAAAGCCGTGATTTACTATGATTTACGAGTACGCCGAGAAGGTTTGGGCATGGAATTAGAAGAAAATAATTAAACTCTAATGTAGACGTGTATTTTATTGTGTTCTGAGCGACTCGCACCCATTTAATTTTTTGGTAACAAAAAAGCTGAAGGTAAAGGGAAGAATAAAATAAGTACCTGGGCAAAATTATTCATATATTCCTGATTTTCTACTACTTAAAAATTTATTTTATATATCGGATTGAGAAGCAGAAATTTTGATAATTTCAACTAAATAATTATTATCCATTGCGGCGGGATGTCAATCGCCTTCATTAATCTTTCTTCTAATTATTCCCTACTATTCGCTCCTATACTACGTAAGTATTCTTTAATCTTTGACCAACAATTTTCCATTGGATTAAATTCAGGAGAATAGGGAGAAAGATAAATAATTTAAACTCCTGCTTGTTCAATAATATCTCTTATTTCTTTAACTTTATGAGTGGAGAGATTATCCATTACGAGACAAGCACCGTCCCAAAGATTAGGCAATAAAATTTCTCGAACAAAAACTTTAAAAACATTTTTATCACAACCACTATCAATGGTCATAACTCCCTGAAAACCGATTCAAGAAATAGAGTGCGAAGCCAAGCTAAAAAAGTGCTGTAATCGCTGAAAAACTCGACTTATAGTATCGTGATTTGTTAAAGATTACATCAATTACAATAGTATTTTGAATGAGTTGCAAGCTTCGACAAATCCCTTGTCACCTATAGATTGTGGGGTTTGTCTCCCCGTCAGAACAATGGCAGTATCAGGCTATAGGAACACTGATTGCTACCCCAAAAACCCGCTAATTAAATTGCTCAGATTAACCTGAGAGCAAAAAATCTAAAATTTTTCCCCAACGATCTTTTGGACATTTATATAGCTCCGTGTAATTACATTTACGACAGGTAAGAATTTTAAACTTTGTCCCTTGAAGATCCAATAACTTTCCTATAGTGCTTCCAGTTACATGAATTTCTCCTATCTCACATTCATCATTTCCACAATTTCGACATTTATAGTCTGGATTCGCTAGCTTAGAAATTTTTTTAATTCTTGTACGTATCTCGTCGTAGCGTTCTGGATATTTGTCTCTATCTAAAGAGCTTTCAGCTTTATAAAGCTGGTCTAAACTGTACTCGGCATAATTAGGTTTTGGAGAAGTTTTCATAACATTTCCCTCCTCGTTAAAGCTCTAATTTTTAATTATAAAATTGGCTTACTATCATTATACTTTTGATGAATTTGTTGCCCACGAATTTCTTACAAATGTTTATAACCAAACAACAGGAATAGGGGGAATGTTATAAAGTTGTTGAAGTACTAGTAACTTATTAAATATCTATACCAAATTTATATCTATTGATACTGTTTATTAGTACATATGTTCGATGACAACTAGGACAAGTTACTGCAATACAAACTGTCATTTAATCATCCATTTTTTACCTTTATTTCTATTCATGATCTTATTAGTCAACAACTTTACAACACTACCTATATTTCTTGCGAAGTCCCATTAATCCTAATCCTCCAAGCGAAAAATCCGAAGTTATTTCGCTGACGACTTTTAAACAGGACTAAATCCACATAAACAATTGTCTGACACGTTCCCGCTTCACTGAGAAATGAGTGATTAAAAGAACGAATAAGCCAATTATCGCCGCTCCGAAAGCATCGTGTTTATTCAAATCAAAAATTAAAGTACTCCAACCAAAAAGCACCCATTGAATAAAATATATAGCTGTAACATTTTTACTCCAATAAATAAGTACTTTTATGATGGGATTTTCAACCGCAAACTTTTGCTCAATCCAATAACAAGCATTCAACCAGAAAAACACAAAACCAATTATTAGCAAATGTATCCCTGCGCCACTACGTTCGTAATTGCCATTGGGGAAAAACACATCAAATGTTAAAAATTTGAAAACACTTAAACTAACGATTATAAGCCCCAAACTACATATAACCAACCCATACCAACCCATCTTTTTTAGATTTCTCTTGAGGGTTCTGCTATCGATTAAATACCCACTGAGATACATACCCAGTAGTGGATAAATCACCCAAGGAAAAAATGGGAACGAGACATTTTTAGCATCTCCCCAAAAAAGATTTAAAAACGGATTGTTATCGAGCTTGCCCCATAAAAATGGTGAAACTAAAAGAATAGTCAGAATTAGAAAAGGCACAACCAATTTTTTCTCAGCTATTTTTTTTAGGAATGCACAAAAAATCAGAGACAAGCCAGCTAACTGAAAAATATCAACATAAAATAATAATTCTAAAGGTGTCTCGCCTTCAGTTACATTAAGGCTATTATTGTCGGCTAAAGCTATTAGTAACGGGAGCGTAAAGCGGAGTAAGTTTAAAATAAATCCGAGTATAAGTAATTTAATCCCCCTCCATACGCTTTGTTCTATACCGGAGTCTGATTTCATTAAAAATGCACCCATGATTAGCATGAATACAGGAGCAGATGGAGCTGTTCCCAAATAAAAAAAGAGATTTGCCAATAAGCTTTCTCCCTCCCCAGCAGATATTTCATGCATAATCATAGAATGCTGAGTAAACATACCGAATATGGCGAAACCACGAGCGATATCCAAATAGTGAATACGTCTTTTTTTCTGACTATTTTTAATCATTGTTTTTCGGCATTAAATGGCTCAGTAGCTTAATATTCGAGACATTGAATAATACTGCATTGGGTCAGTTTACAACACCCTTCAAGATAGGCACAGTTACTATTCTCAGCAGAAATTGTTAAATCGCAGGGATGATCAGACTTTCCAGCAGCAATAACAGACCTAATGTCCAAAGCGTTACGACTCCTATCTTATACTTCCACAACTTGAACAGACCGCCTGCCACAACTGCTATAACTAAACCCCAAAGTTCATCATCACTGTAACTGAGATAATATCCCCAACTCAGAAACGCTAATAGGCTGGTCATTACAGGCAGAAGCCAGAGCCAAAAACGCCCCAGGCATAAATGGGCAATAGCTAATACAAGCACACCGCCTAGACTGAGCATGATGCCCTGACGCAACGCCCCGACGCGCAAAGATGTCAGCCATTCCTGTTCCAATTCCGTTAAGGGTTTCTGATAAGCACCCTGATAGCCAGCAGTCATAACATTTCTATGGGCATCAGCCCCATAGGTTTCAATCAAGTATCTTGCAAACGATCCCGCCCACAAATATCGCCACTCGCTGATTGTAAGTTCGTTATCGTCTAGCAATCCTTCTCTTTGTTTCAAGCTCTCCAACGGTTCAATCGTTGTGCCTTGACGTAACTGACCATAGATTATGGCATCAACTGGCATTCCATAATTGGGGAATGCCATACCTGCACCAAATTCCTCTTCCGCCAAAACGGCGGTTTGTTCGTAAAAAAAGTTATTTAAAGCGTCCTGATGCAGGATGTCTTCATTTTCATCATTCTCAATGACTAATAGTACTATCTGCTGCCAATCAAGTGAGTGGGTCAATTCATGAACAGTATAATCTAATCCTGATTTGGGATCGTACACCACAAAATACTTTCCATTGCTAAATGATACTCCTGAGCGATCAAGAACAAACACCTCTATTTTAAGCTCATCATCTGATACGTCTTGATGATTCAGATATTCCAGAACCTTCCCTCTCCGTTCTTCAACCCATTTAATATAGGCATTGGCTTCTGCTTGACTCATGTAGTCAATCGGCAGGTAAAACTCAAAATGTTCGCTACTATACTGTTTCATCGTCGGCGAATTCCGAATCTTGTCGATATTTGAGGTGAAGTCTTCTATAGAAGAAACTTTATAAGAGACATCAGGCTGTTCATAGGTCAGTGCTGGCCACAATTTTGCTGCTGGCCAAAAGAACAAGCAAAGGGCTACCACAAGCACTACCCAACTGATGATAAGTTGGTTTTTCCTAAAAGTTCTTTTCATCTGCTCTCTGTTCTCTCGATAATTAAGTGGGTAAGCAAAATTATTTGTATATTAATGAAGTATAGTTAAAGTCATCTTTCCTCCCCTGCTCCCTCTGCCGGAAAGGGGGGATTTTAAGTTATATGTTGAATTGCACAGTTTATTTGTTGGGATATTTCCCCC
>JASJCP010000078.1 GCA_030065935.1 Xenococcaceae cyanobacterium MO_167.B27 | reverse complement strand
GAGGAGTTGGGAACGTTTCAGCGAATGGATGAACAGGGTAATCCCATAAGAGCAAAGTTTGCGACACTGATTGCACAAAAATAAATAGCTTTCCCCATAAGTCTAGTATTTAAAGATGGGTCTGTGTGGCACTGGAAACCTTAAAGCTAGATGTTATTATTCCCTTGTGAGACACCCCAATTCCCCACACCCCAATTCCCCACACCCCAATTCCCCACACCCCACACCCCAATCCCCCATCTCAACCATTTTCTAACTAAAGAGAAACTATGGGTTAGGTAATCAGGTAGAATAGGTTGTTGGTTTTTCTAGAATAATTTTTAGCTTCATGATTTCTAGTAACGATTTCCGTACTGGCGTAACCATTGAGTTAGATGGCTCTGTTTGGCGAGTAGTAGAATTCCTCCACGTTAAGCCTGGTAAAGGATCGGCTTTTGTGCGGACTAAACTCAAAAATGCTCAAACTGGGAGTGTTGTCGAGCGTACTTTTCGAGCAGGAGAAACTGTCCCCCAAGCAAATCTTGAGAAACGCACTATGCAACATACTTATAAAGACGGCGAGGATTACGTCTTTATGGATATGGAAACCTACGAAGAAACCAGTCTTTCTCCCAACCAAATGGGAGATCGCGTTAAATACATCAAAGAAGAAATGGAAGTTAACGTGGTTTTCTGGAACGATCAGGTTTTAGAAGTAGATTTACCCACTTCGGTAATTTTAGAAGTAGTTGATACTGACCCAGGAGTTAAAGGAGATACTGCTACTGGTGGTTCTAAACCAGCTACAGTGGAAACAGGAGCGCAAGTTATGGTCCCTCTATTTATCTCCATTGGAGAAAAAATTAAGGTTGATACTCGTGATGGTTCTTACTTGGGTAGAGAAAATTAGCTCTTACCTCTACAGTAAGTTATTTTTGTCTGACCATCTGGAGCGTCAGTAATCTGTAGTCAATTTATAGCAAAACCGTATTACGAGGGTAGGTTGTATAATCTGTGTCTGTAAATTTTCAAGAGCTTCGAGAATTATTATCGGCGATCGCCAATACCGATATCACAGAGTTAGAGCTAAAAAGCGATGAGTTTGAACTAACGGTAAGAAAAGGAACATTGATTAGTGGTACAGAGATAGTATCAGTACCACAAGTTACCGTAGCTCCTACTGTACCGCCACCAAACAACTCCTCTGTAACCCCAAGCATTAGTTCTGAAGCAACAGTTACTTCCAATGCTGAGAAGCAAAAATGGATTGAGATAACCTCCCCTATGGTAGGGACTTTTTATCGCGCTTCAGCACCAGAAGAACCACCTTTTGTGGATGTGGGAGAGCGCATTACTTCTGGTCAAACAGTATGTATCATTGAAGCCATGAAACTGATGAACGAATTAGAAGCTGAAGTTTCAGGACAAATCGTCGAAATTTTGGTTCAAAATGGAGAGGCTGTAGAATTTGGACAAGTTCTGATGCGAGTTGCTCCAGGGTAGTTTTTTTTATTGACTAAATTTATGGAATTGATCGCTATTGTCTTATCAGGACTCTTTTCCGTCTTTGCTAATGGAGGATGGGTTATAGATGCGATCGCAGCTTCTAGCCTCAGCGATCAAGTAGTTTCTGTAGAAGAGAAAGCTATCAGAATTGACAATACTCCCAACTACCAAATAGCTCAGGGAAAAGTTGACAAACTCAGAATTGCTACTAGGGGCGTAAAATTAACCCCCTATCTCAGAATTGATACTTTAGAACTAGAAACTGATGCGATCGCTGTAGAGCTTAATAACCTCGATACCCAAAACCTAAAGAGTTTACGCTCCTCTCTCCTTAAACCCCTACAAGGAGTAGGGAAAATTATTATTACTGAAGCAGACATAAGCCAAGCTTTACAAGCACCAGAAGTTACACAACAACTACAAGAAGTATTAAATAATTTAGTAGCCCGTAGGGCAGGAAATTCCAGTATTGGCTATGAAATATCTGCCCCTGAGTTAGAATTACATCCGAATAATAAAGTTAAAATTCATTTAGAACTACGTCGTTTAGGTAACAATCGAAAAAACGCTTCAAAATTATCGATTAGCCTAGAATTTAACATTCAAGTTCTAGAAGGAAAAAAAATTCAGTTAATGCAACCCATTGGTACAGTTAACAATCGTCCCATGTCTTCTAGATTGTTACAGGGATTTGCCGAAGGAATGAGCGATCGCTTAGACTTGAGTCAACTGGAATCCCAGGGAATTTTAGCCCGTCTCTTACAATTAGAAATAACAGCAGACAAAATTGAACTAGTTGCTTTTGCCAGAATGGAAACAAAACAAACACCAATAAATTCCACTAAACCAGTTAAACCATAAGCAGACTTCTCGCTCATTTTAGGAGAATTACCCATGCAGAATCATAAATCAAAGAATGTTTCCCCCGTTATTCTAATAGCGGGAATTGCAGGAATAATTTTAGCTCTTGGAGGCGGTGTTGCTTGGTGGGCAAAATATTCCCTAGAGCGTGGTGATCGAACCTCAATTACCAATAATCCTCCTATTACCACTAAAGAACCACCCCTTGTTCCTTCTAACCCTTCTCTGGAGGAACAGAAAGAACAAGTTACTATTTGTTGGCTCAATCCCACCAACAACCAAATCGAGTTAGTGTCCACAACCGTGATTTTTTCCAAATCGGTAGAACCTGAAAGTATACTCAAAGAAGCGTTTGAGCAACTTTTAGCAGGTCCTAGTCAATCTGCTGATTATACAACAACCATTCCCGACGGCACAAAAGTTCTAGACATCAAAACTACAGCAGAAGGAGTGATAATTAATCTCTCTCAAGAATTTACTAGGGGTGGTGGTAGTGCAGCAATGACCGGCAGATTAGCTCAAGTTCTGTATACTGCCACCAGTTTAGATGCTAATGGTAAAGTCTGGATCAGTGTAGAAGGTCAACCCCTGACCAACCTGGGAGGAGAAGGTGTTATAGTGAGTCAGCCCATGACTCGACAAGAATTTGAAGCCAACTTTAGTTTGTAAGCTATTGATTATTGTTAAACTTTTGCACTATTTGATCAAAATACCAGTTTAATAAAGGTCTTAAGACACTGTGTAACCGATCTAGTATAGTCATTTCTAATCCTGGCGCGATCGCAAACTTATTGGTAATAATTCCTTGGATAATTTCTCTGGCTACTCCTTCTGGCGACCAAGTTTTAGCCGTTGCTGTTATAGCTTTGGTTGGAAGTGGTTTGGTTTTGTTTTCTGCCACTAATTGAGGAGTATCTGTATCAGGAGGATAGACAAGAGAAACTTTAATCCCTTTTGGTTTGAATTCCCCTCTCAGAGATTCGGCTAATCCTCGTAAGGCAAACTTTGACGGACTATAAGCACTATAGCCATAAAGACCAATTAACCCTGCTCCAGAAGCAATTAAGACCATGTGTCCTTTTCCCGCTGTTTCCATTGCTGGTAACACCGCTCTAATAGCATAGAGAGTACCAAAGTAATTAACTGCCATAGTTTGGTTAAATACTTCCAACGGGATCTCAGGAAAATACCCAGGAATTGCTATACCTGCAGAGGTAATTAACATATCAGGAGTCTCTAAATGGGCGATCGCAGTTTCTAGAGCGGAAGTAATTTCTTCTTGTCGCGAGACATCCGCCTTTAAAGCTAGAATATTCTGCTGCGGATTGACTTTGAAAGAGATTAACTCTTCTTGAGCTAAATTTAACCGCTCCTGGTTGCGAGCAATAATAGTAACATTCGCACCCTGTTGTACAAGAAGTTTAGCCACTGCTTTCCCAATACCACTAGAGCCACCAGTAATAATTCCGTGCTGTTGATTAAATCTATATTTTGCTTGCTTCACAATACCTTAAAAGCTATTAGCTGTTCCCTGTTACCTATAATAATTACTAGTTACTAGTTACTAATTACTAATTCCTCATTCCCTATTCCCTCTCCTTACAATGTAATTTATGGATGCACCTGCTACTTATGAATCAACCACCCCTCACCGAATCTGAAAAAAACCTCTTGATCACTAGAGCAGAAGCAGCCTTGAAAAAAGCTTATGCTCCCTATTCTCAATTTCAAGTAGGAGCAGCCTTATTAACCGATCAAGGTAAGATATATACGGGGTGTAATGTAGAAAATGCTTCCTATGGTTTAACTGTCTGCGCGGAAAGAAATGCCATTGCTGCTGCTGTTGCAGAAGAAGGGGGAGATAATCTCACAATTAAAGCGATCGCAGTTTCCAACAACCGTCATGTTCCCTGTTCTCCTTGTGGTGCTTGTCGTCAAGTAATTGCAGAATTCTGTACTGATACCAGCCTAATTTTTCTCAGTCCAGACGGCTATCAAACTCAAACTCTCCGCCAACTTCTACCCCAGGAATTTTCTTTGTCTGATACCTTCTAAACAGCCTCCTTTGGCTATATTCTATAAGATTGACTGCTAGTAAATTTTATACCTAATGAAACCATATCTCGCTGCTGCTATTCAAATGACCAGTAAGCCTAATCTAGAAAATAATCTAGTAGAGGCAGAAGAACTTATCGAATTAGCTGTACGTCAAGGTGCAGAATTAGTTGGCTTACCCGAAAATTTTGCTTTTTTAGGCAAAGAATCGGAAAAAATAGCTCAAGCAGCCGAAATTGCCAGCAGAACTGAGAAATTTCTCAAAACAATGGCTCAACGTTTTCAAATTACTATTTTGGGTGGTGGTTTTCCAGTTCCAGTTAAAGAAGATGCTTCTAAAGCCTACAACACAGCTTTACTAGTCGATCCTAATGGGAAAGAACTTTGTCGCTATCAAAAAGTACATCTATTTGATGTTGATGTTCCTGATGGCAATACTTATCGGGAATCCAGCACCGTAATGGCGGGTAATAATCTACCCCCTATTTACCATTCTGAGAAATTAGGCAATTTAGGATTGTCTATTTGCTACGATATCCGCTTTCCCGAATTTTACCGCCATCTCTCTAGCAAAGGTGCAAATGTTTTATTTATTCCAGCAGCTTTCACCGCTTACACAGGAAAGGATCACTGGAAAGTATTAGTGCAAGCCAGAGCGATCGAAAATACCTGTTATGTCATCGCACCTGCTCAAACTGGAAATCACTACGAAAGACGTTATACTCACGGTCACGCTATGATAATTGACCCTTGGGGAACAATTTTGGCAGATGCAGGAGAACAACCAGGAGTAGCAGTAGCAGAAATTAATCCTGAACGTCTCTATCAAGTCCGTCAACAAATGCCTTCTTTGCAGCATCGTGTATTTAGTTAATCAACCCGGTAGCGGGACTATTATCAAATTATGAACCAGGAACAGTTTAACACCCTGGTTTTTATTGACTTTTCAAGGTTAATTCCTAAATTATATAAAAGAAACTCTCTATTAAGGATTTTTTCACTGATTCCTTTACTCCTTTGCTATACTGGCTTAAAGTTAATCCCACTATAAAACTATCATAAGAATAAAGTTTACTCTATGAATTCTCTGATTGAAGTAATTGAACCCAAAGGTATCTTAGACGGAACAAAAGCAGTTGACTTTCGCCAGAAAATTGACCAGAGTATCAAAAATGGAGTTGAGATAATTCTAGTTGATTTTACTGATGTTACCTTTATGGATAGTTCTGGATTAGGAGCATTAGTCTTGGCTTTAAAAAAAGTTCGTAGTGCTAAAGTTAAACTAGTTCTTTGTTCTATTAATGAGCAAGTAAAAATGCTGTTTGAATTAACCAGTATGGAGCGAGTTTTTGAAATTTATTCTAGTCGAGAAGAATTTGAAAATACTCTAGAATTAGAATAAGATTAATGGTTTATAATTATTGCCTATTCTAAGAAAAGCCTATCTCAACTATCTAATTAATTTTGCATAACTACTTATAAAAAATCAATTTGCATAATTGATAAATCATCTTCAAACTGTAATTTAGGATGCTCTTCCTTAATATATTTAATCAAATTTTCGAGATGGTGTTCAGGAATTTGTTGATATCTCTTGAGTAAACTAATAAACTTTTCTAATCCTCCAACAGAATCTTTTTCCTGTTTCAGTTCATAAATACCATCACTGAATAAGTAAAGATGTGAAGGGAGAGTAACCTCAAATACTGAATCCACATATTTAGCTTCTAAAAACATTCCCACAGGAACACCAGGAGTTTTCAGCCTATGTTCCACAATTTGATTTTGTTGATTTTGGGTAAAAAAAATAGCTGGAGGATGTCCCGCACTCGAATAAGTTAATTTTTGTTCTCGACAGTTATAAACTCCATACCAGATTGTAAAATATTTATCGTTGCGATCGCTCATCTGAAAAGTTCCATTGAGTTGGGAAAGTACGCTACTGGGTTGATAATAATCTACTTGCCCTAAACTACGCGCTCTCAGTAAATTAATAACCGAGAGAGAAGGTAAAGAAGCTCTTAAACCATGTCCAGAAACATCCAAAAGATAAAAAACTAAATTTTCTGGATCTAACCAAAAATAATCGAAACTGTCTCCTCCTAATTGGCGAGAAGGAACAAAGTGAGTCGCTATGGTTAATTTTTGATGTTTTAATGGTTCAGGCAGTATGGAACTAACATACTCTGCTGCTTCTGCTAATTCTGCTTCCAATAGTTGTTTCTGCTGTTGCAAATCACGACTGAGTTGATGGAGTCTCAAACCTGCTCTCACACGAGCTTTAAGCTCATACATTTCAATGGGTTTACACAAGAAATCATCCGAACCAGCATCTAAACCTTTCACACGAGCTTCTATAGAATCTAGGGAAGTAAGCAAGATAAAAAAAGTAGTAGATAGTTCAGGGATTAATTTAAGGTGACGACAAACCTCCAAACCATCAATACCAGGCATAATCCAATCACAGATAATTAGTGCAGGAGTAAGCTCCTTGGCTTTGACTATACCCTCTTCTCCATCATTGGCTAGAGTAATGTGATAACCCTGTTTTTCTAAAGTTCGCTTCAACAACAATTGAGTTGCAAAATCATCATCAATAATTAGAATTTGAGCCATACTTTTTATTTTGACATACTCCCACCACTGACTGCTAACGGAGTACAGTTTGGGCTTCTCAACTCACCTTCTCCATATTCCTTCGTTGCACTTGCCTAGATATTGCTATCCCTAGCATTATCCATTCGTGACGCCTGTTTCCTTTGCGAGCAGTCCCCCCGTACTTGTGCCAATCCTCGCTGCAAAATCACCCGACCAGAACCATGGTCGCGACTGGTTTCATATCCACATTCACCACAAAAATGAAATCTCTAATTTATGGCTTTTTTACTTAAATTTAAGACTTTACATCCCTTTTACCTTTTACCTTTTACCTTTTACCTGACCTCACCCAAGAAGTCTATTTACCTTCCACGATGTTTCATCAGCTCCGAAGGACATTCTTGCTATTTGTAAGGGCTTTTGCAGTACCAAAAGGATACCGAAATGTATCCCCCTTATGCCAGACTAAGCCTCATCAAAAGTCTCAATATCCAATAGATAGAGATAGGGTTCAACTAATTCCTGTCTTTGAAAAGCGATCGCCCTCAGTAAATGCCAATCTTGTAGAGCTTCAAAAGGACTATTATAATCATCCTGCTCTAAACGGTTAGCTAGGATGGCAACGTCTTCAGTTGTTAGTGTTGCAATGTCTTGATAGAACTTTAAGTCCTTCATGTCGCTTATGCCTCGATGGAGTAAAATTAGTCTCTCTCCCCATAAATTCTAACTTAGAGTCCATTGAAGATTATAAATCTTTTGTAATCTAGGCTACATCTATGGTTTTGGGCAAGAAAAATTTATAATCTGTCAGATTAACGAATAGGGCAAAAAACTAGCTGATCTCATTCTCTTCAGGAAGAGAACCCAGTTTTTCGAGATTGAATTACAATTGTTACTACTTGTGGGAAATTTAATTTTTTCATGAAGTATCCGTTATGATACTGACAAATTTTATTATCAGATGACACAATTTTTATTAGAAAGATTAAGTTAAGTCCCGAGGAAATTCCCCAATTAAGCAATAAATAATCTACACCCGTATTTTAAAATTTCACACCATACAGTACAAAAGGGCAAAATTTACCATATATATCCAATTCTGAAATACCCACATGACCCAGAAATTAACGACATCAGGAACTAAAACCGAGCAGAAAACAATTATAGAACTGTTAAGAACTAGAGCAGTTCAGCAACCGAAAGGTCATGCTTACACCTTTATGATTGATGGGAAAAAACCTAGTGAACCTCTAACTTATGAAGCTTTAGACCGACAAGCAAGAGCGATCGCAGCCCAATTACAGCAATATGGAGCAGAAGGAGAGCGAGCTTTACTACTGTATCCCCAAGGCTTAGAGGTGATTGCAGCTTTTTGCGGTAGCTTATATGCAGGAGTAATTGCCATTCCTGTACCACCTCCCGAGTCGGGAAGATTAAAGCGTACTTTACCACGACTCCGTTCTATTGTCAAAGATGCTAAAGCTACTATTGCTCTAACAACAGCCAGTATCTTCGAGTTAATCGCCACAGTTAAAGATGAATTTCCCGAATTTGAGCAAATGCGCTGGATTGATACGGCTCAAATCGATCTCAACCTAGCCCAACAGTGGTCAGACCCCTTAGTTCATCACGATCAGCTAGCCTACTTACAATATACTTCTGGCTCTACCTCTACTCCCAAAGGAGTAATGCTGACTCACTACAATTTGATATACCACTGTCATTATCTGCAACAGGCTTGTGGTTACGATCGCAATAGTGTTAGCATCACCTGGATGCCTTATTTTCATGATTATGGCTTAGTAGAAGGGATGATGGTACCACTCTACAATGGGCATCCCTGTTATGTAATGTCGCCTTTTGCTTTTATCAAGCGTCCTCTAAACTGGTTACGGAACATCACTAACTATAAAGGGACACATTCTCAAGCTCCTAACTTTGCCTACGATCTTTGTCTTCGTAAGATCAAAGCTAAACAAATTGCGGAGCTAGACTTGAGTAGTTGGGAAGCAGCAGGTAACGCAGCAGAGCCAATTAACCCCCTGGTGATGGCAAAATTTGTCGAAACCTTTAGTGCTTGTGGGTTTAAATGGGAAGCTTTTGCACCCTCCTATGGTTTAGCAGAAAATACTTTACTTGCTACAACTAAACCCAAAGGAACAAAACCTGTACTGCTGGCGGTAGAAACAGCAGCAATGGAAAGAAATCAGGTGGTAGTAACTGATCCTGAGAAAACAGAAGGAGTAAGGATTATTGCTGGTTGCGGTCAAAAAGTCTGTGATACCGAAATTGCGATCGCTAATCCCGATACAAGTACTCGTTGTGGGGAAAATGAAGTAGGAGAAATCTGGATTAAAGACCCTAGTGTAGCTCAAGGCTATTGGCAACGTCCTGATGTAACCAAAGCTACTTTCTGTGCTTATTTAGAAGATACCAAAGAAGGACCCTTTCTCCGTACTGGCGACATGGGCTTTATTCATGAGGGGGAACTGTTTATCACAGGAAGGATTAAAGATTTAATCATCATTCGTGGTACAAATCACTATCCCCAAGACATTGAATGGTCAGTACAAGAGTTACATCCTGCTTTGCGGTCTGACTATGGTGCAGCTTTTTCCATAGAAGATAAAGGGGAAGAAAGATTAGTTGTGGTGCAAGAAGTAGAGCGACGTAGCGGAGAAATAGATACAGAGCAAGTTATTGCGGATATTCGCCAAGAAATAGCCGAACAACACGAAATACAAGTCTATGGAGTGGTATTAGCCAAGCCTGGAAATATCCTTAAAACCGCTAGTGGCAAAATTCAACGTCGTGCTTGTCGCGATAAATTTCTCACAGGAACTCTGACCACAGTAGCAGACTGGTGTGAAAATCCTGAATTTAGTACTAAATTTCGCTCTCTCCAAGGAGAAGTAGAATCTTTAGCTGAAAAACTAACAACCTCTAAAAGCTGACGTTTTTTGGAAAAAATGTTCATACTGAGGATATATCAAAGCAACTTTTTTGCCATATAAACTATCAAAAAGTAAGGATATAACAAGAATTTGGAGCAGATAACTGTGGCGCAATTAAAGCAATATCAAGTAGCTGAAGCTTTAGAACAAGATTTAGGCGATCCTAATCTGGCTGAAAGTATCATGTCCTTTCAGAAGGTTATGGAAATAGATGAAAAAGAAACTTTCCCCAAAGCAGAAATAGACTGGTTGTACAACTGGAATTTACAAGATTATTATGTACCTCAAAATTGTGGAGGAAAGTTTACTAATTTTGAAGAGTTTGTTGCTATTGTTCGAGTTTTGTGTCGTCGTGACCAAACTACAGGAATAGCTTTTACCACTCTGTTTTGGTCTTTTTTATGTTGGATGGCTGGTACTCCCGAACAAAAAGCCAAGCTGTCTAAGTATATCCGAGAAGAACATGGTGCGCTGTGTTTAGGTTACTCGGAAAAAGAACATGGTAGTGACCTGGTAAATGGGGATTTGACAGCAACTAAAGTCCCTGGAGGTTATCTTCTCAATGGGGAAAAATGGCCCATCAACCGCGCTACCATTTCAGGACTATCTTTTGTTTTAGCTAGAACAGGAGAAAAGGGAGAAGCTAAAGGCTTATCTCTGTTTACGGTGTATAAACAAGAACTAGCAGAATCAGAATATTACAATCTACCCAAAATTTACACCCACGGGATTCGCGGTTCTGATATGAGTGGTATCGGGTTTAAAAATTGCTTTGTTCCTGACTCGATGCTCTTATTACAAGAAGGAGATGGTTTGGAGTTAGGCTTAAAAGGCTTCCAGATTACTCGGACTTTCTGCGCTGCTTTTTCTCAAGGCGCAGCAGATACAGCATTACGAACTACTTTAAATTTCGCGCTTCAAAGAGTCGTCTATAATAAAACAGTTTTTGATCTTCCCCAACCCCGCAAAACTCTGACAGACGCTTTCTTAGATATTCTGATTTGTGACTGTGAGACTATTGGTGCTGCTAGAGGTTTTAGTGTTGTTCCTCAACAGTTTAGCGTTTGGGCAGCAGTAGTTAAATATTTCGTCACCACCCAATTAGAGTCCGCTATTAATAATGTTTATCCCGTGTTGGGTTCTCGTTTTTATATGCGGGAAGAACATGATCACGGCATTTTTCAGAAAATTTTGCGGGATAATTCCATTATCAGTATGTTTGATGGCAGTACTGTCGTGAACTTACACGCCTTGATACTACAATTCCGTCAGTTAACCAAGCAGCGTCGCCGTCGTAAACCTGATACAATGGCAGCGATCGCAGAAAGATTAGTACAGATTTTTTCATTGGAAAACCCTGCACCCAATTTTGAGCCAGAAAAACTAGAATTATTTGGACGTGGTGCAGATGACCCCTTACAAGGTTTAGAAATTGCTCTCAATCAATTAGAAGAACTGAAAAAAGCTCCCGATGTTGATCAGGGAATGCTATCTAAGTTGACTGATTTGGGCAATTTAATTTTAGAAGAGTTGGATGCTCACGACAATGTGATCGCTGATTCCAAATTTGAATTTGGTCACGATCAATCCCCAGAACTATTTGAGATTGCCAAGAAATACTGTAATCTCCATGCATCCGCTTGTTGTCTCCATATGTGGATTTATAACCGCAAGCTATTGGGAGAATTCTTTGCTAAAGGAGAATGGTTAGTTTTGAGCATCCATCGCCTACTAAAAACCATGGGAACTTTACCCTATTCTATTTCTGAGGAGTACAGCGAAAATGTAGCCCAAGAACTGGTGAAATTACATCAAGAAAATAAACTCTATTCTATAGTTCCAATTCAATTAGCTCAATCAAAAAATATTAAGCAAGAGGATAATACCAATGTCAAACTTATCAATGTCTAATCAAACTGTTGTCGAAAACTGGTTAAAAAGTCAATTAGCAGAACAACTTTCTCTAGATGCAGATTCCATTAATGTCAGCGAACCTCTAACTCGTTATGGCTTAGATTCCATTGATGCAGTAACGATGGTAGGAGATATCGAGGATGTTATTGATGAAGAGTTACCTTCAACTTTGTTCTGGGATTACCCAACCATTGCTAAATCTGCTCAATTCTTAGCAGATAACTATGATGTATCCGCTCTCGGAAAGACAACCAGTGAACCTATAGAAGAGTTAGAAGATACTGCCATAGCTACAGCTACACCAGCTAAGACTAAAAGCAAAGGTTGGGGTGGATTATTTGGACGCGGTGCGTGACTACTCCCTCTCCCTCGAAGGGAGAGGGCTTCTAACCTCACGATTAGAACCTTACTGCCCTACGCGGATTATCTAGATACATAGCAGCTACTATGCACCCCCGACAGTACGACAACTTGACAGTCACGACGAGCGCGTTCCCAAGCCAGTCCGTTGGGCGGGTTTCCCGACTTGAAGGAACTGGCGTTTGCGCCTTACGTCGGCGCGGGGTCCCTCGTCAATTTCTTTCCCCGAAAGTCCTTCGGTACTAACGTATTAGAAAAAATACTAATACCTCTAAGTGCGCGCTTGGAATTTTACCGACAAGACTCTCTTGTCGAACCCTATATTCCAAATTGTCTAGGTGCGTTACTTTGTACGAGAAAGAGCGCAATTTATAGCTAGATTTTACGTACAGGATTATTATACAACGCTTAGAACCCTTGCTATATAAAGATTATGTCTCAAAAATGTTAACCTATGTCCAAAAAGTTATCGCCCGAGCGCGAACATCCCTATGCCTTGAAAGGCATGGGAATTCCCGCTCGGATTTTAAATCAGTTGTCACCTAAAGGATAAGGGATAAACGATGAAGGATGAAGTGAGCCAAAAAGTTGGGTAAACTGATTTCTTGCACCTGGAACTAATACCGCCATTCACTCAAGTTTTACTGCTAAGACAATAAGTCTATTAAATATGAAAACTAGATAAAAGTCCTCTTGAGAGGACTTGAGGTATTAGCCAAGAAATAAATTTATTGGTGATTTATAGCCGATGGTGCCAAAGATCTGAGTAAAGCTGCAAGGAAATTGTAACTGGGTGATGGGAAATGCTGAACTTTGTTGCTGAATTCCCCATCGTCAAAGAACTAAATAGTTTCTTTGTACTTGTTATTGCTTCGGGACGGAGGAAGGATGGTCAAAACCGACCTCATCCCTCAATTTTTATGCCTCATCCTTTATTCTTCGTCTCTCATCCCTTATCCTTTTAATTAGTAGCATTATTTGAACGGATAAGCAGTTAATTGAATTATTCTGACTTTTCTTTTTGGTGGATATTACTGTGGTTTAGCGTTCCGTTTTTCACTGTGCGCTACATCGGAAAATCCCTTAATCTTTGGCAAGGGGTTTATGACAGCATCGGGTTAATGGCTTTATCCATGCTGTTATTTTATAATGCCAGTGCCTCCAGCTTTGTAGTCTTTGTTTTTGAAATTATTTTTAATTATTTGATGGTGCAGTATATGCTGCGCTGTCAGGGGAATAAAGCTAAGTTAATCGCGACTCTACTGATTATTTTTGATGTAGCAGTTTTGGCTTACTTCAAATATTTAATCTTTTTTGTAGAAGACGTTATTGGCTTACTGGTTAATATTCCCGATACTTGGCGAACTGACTACAGTATTAATTTATTAACTCGTAATTTTTCCTTAGTCAGAACGCGAATCCCTCCAGGGGTTTCTTTTTATACATTTCAAATGATAGCGTTTGTGGTTGATTCTCTCAATTCAAGACGCAAAAAACCCATTGGATTTGTTGACTATATTAACTTTGTTTCCTTCTTTCCCCAAATTGTCGCAGGACCCATCGAAAGACGTACCAGCTTATTTCCTCAAATTCAAGGATTTAGATTCAAGTTTACAGCAGAAAATATCTATGAAGGTTTGCGGTGGTTATCTTTAGGGATTTTTATGAAATTTGTCCTAGGAGATAATATCTCCCCTTACATCGATCTTACTGCCAGTACTAATGCTTGGTTTGTTTGGTTTTATGCTTTTCTGTTTACCCTGAGAATTTATTTTGACTTTGCTGGATATAGTTTTGTCGCCTTGGGTATAGCGAGAATTGTGGGAGTGAAACTAACAGTTAATTTTCTAGCTCCTTATACTTCCCAAAGTATTAACGAGTTTTGGCGCAGATGGCATATTACTCTTAGTACTTGGTTTCGGGATTATGTGTTTTTACCCCTGATGGGTTCAAAGAAAAAATTAGCTCCTTTGTTTCTGTTTATCACTTTTACTTTGTCAGGTTTTTGGCATGGTGCAGCTTGGAACTTTATTATTTGGGGAGCGTATCACGGTGCTTTATTGTTAGTCTTGCGCTATTTCGGCAGACCTTTTTCTCGTATTCTCGGGAAGTATGTCAATAAAACTCAGGTTGTTTCTTGGGGGTTAACTTTTGGGGCGGTAAATTTAGGATGTTTGTTTTTTATGGAAACAGATATTAATCGTCTATTAATTAAACTCCAAACTATAATCAATCCCTGGGCTTATTCTCCTAGTAATTTAGGAGAGTTATTTACTCACTACAGTGCTAATCAGGCTACAGCACTCTTAATTATTTTGGCTTTAGCCATCATGGTATTGTTACTAGAACATATTGCTGTGTGGCAACAAAAATTTGAATACGAATTACTTTTGTCTCCTTGGTTATCTCCTGCTCTTTTGGGCTTAACCATATTATTAGCTGCCAATATACCTTCTGAGTTTATCTATTTTGAATTCTGATGGGAAAACCACTTAAACTATTGCCTTGGTTAATTATTACTCTCTCCGCTTGGTCGTTGGGTTTTGGCTATAACGTCTTCTATGGTGGTGAATTAAGTTGGTTGCGAAGAATGTACTGGCAAAAAATTGCGATCGCAGAATCCACCGAAGGGGACAGAAGATTACTGATTACTGGTGGCTCAGGAGCGCACTACACCATAGACTCCCAACTAATTGAGTCAGGTTTGGGCATCCCTGTAGTAAATTTAGGATTAGATGGCCCTATAGGCTTAGATGTTATTTTACCTAGCGTCATTGAACAGGTGCGCCCTGGGGATATCGTTTTATTAATTCCTGAATATCTACTACTGTTAGACCCCGATGGTTTGGGCGATCGCTCGGCTAATTTCGGGGTAGCTATTGGTGAGCCTGGATTAGGAGGAGTACCTTTAAAACAACTTACTCAAGATACTATTATGCTAGGAGTTCCTTCTTTACGAGCAGTAGCCAAATCATTAGTAGAGATTACTACTGAGGGAGAATTATCTGGTTACTATGCTCCTCCCCTCAGCGATCGAGGAGATCCCACAGTTTTTAAAACTAGGCAAGAAGAATGGTGGGCATTACCAGTCAATCGACCAATATCTAATCACGCAGCCAATAGAATTCTCAAGTTTCGCCAAGAAGTAGAAGCTAGGGGAGGAACTCTAATTTTATCTTTGCCTTGGATCTATGGTAGTAACAATAAAAGAACCATCAAAAATATTAAGTTGACTGCTTATTACTTGTCCAAAATAGCTCCTACTATTTATGATAAAGACTCATTGAATATCAAGACAGATTCTAGTTTATTCGCGGATACTCACTATCACTTAAAGCCAAAGGGAAGAGAGATTCGAGCTAAAGAATTAGTAGCACAATTAAAACCAATAATTGACAAGAATTAAACACAAGCCTTTGGCAGACAGTATTCTAATTTACATCCTATGATGCCAAATTAAAGTCAATGAATAATAAGCGGATTAATGTTTTGATAGCTGGAGGCGGATTTGGTGGTTTATATACTGCCTTATATTTAAGTAAATTTAGTTGGGTACAATCAGGAAAATGTCAAATAACTTTAGTAGAACCCAAAGATAACTTTTTATTTAGTCCCTTGTTGTATGAAATCTTAACTGATGAATTGCAACGTTGGGAAATAGCCCCTAACTATCAAAAACTCCTGTTAGGACATAAAATTCAATGGCTTCAAGATCGAGTTACGGGAATTGACATAGAACAACGCCAAGGATTTTTAGCAACTAATTCTTACTTAAGTTACGACTATTTAGTTATAGCTCTCGGCAGAAAAACTAAATTTGCTAACATTCCAGGTTTAGAACAAAATGCTTTAACTTTTCGCTCTATTACTGATGCTGAAATTTTAAAAGAAAAATTGCAAATTTTCAAAGCTTCAACCAAACTCAAAACTAGTATTGCTGTGATTGGTGCAGGAGCTAATGGAGTAGAATTGGCTTGTAAAGTATATGATAAGTTATTAGGAGAAGCGGAAATATATCTCATAGATCGTGGTCAAGAAATTCTGAAAAATTTTGGAAAAGGAGTTAACAAAGTAGCAAAAAAAGCTCTGGCTAAAAGAAATATTCAGCTACTATTATCCACAGAAGTTAAAGAAGTTACAGCCCACAGCATTACCCTAAAACAAAACCATACTATTAATGAATACGCTACAGACTTGGTATTGTGGACAGGAGGTACAGAAACTATTGATTTGATTCACAATCTTCCTTGTCAGCGTGATGATTTTGGTAAACTATTAACTCGTCCAACTTTACAACTAATTGACTACCCTGAAATAATAGCTTTGGGAGATGTAGCAGATGTTCGCAACAATAAAACTACTCCTGTTCCCACTACAGCGCAAGCAGCCTATCAACAAGCTAGTTGTGCAGCCAAAAATTTGCAAGCTATTTTACAAAATAAGCGACCTAAAAGTTTTTATTATCTTCATTTAGGAGATATGTTAACTCTGGGGAAAGGAGAAGCAATTATTTCCAGTTTTGGAATTAATCTATCTGGTAAAATAGCAGGTTTCTTAAGAAGATTGATTTATATTCAACGCTTACCCACAATGCGTCACCGATTACAAGTTTTTAAAAATTTAATATTTGGTAAAAAGAATAAACCATAACAGAGTAATGAATATAAAAGCGAT
This sequence comes from Xenococcaceae cyanobacterium MO_167.B27, assembly GCA_030065935.1. GTDB lineage: Bacteria > Cyanobacteriota > Cyanobacteriia > Cyanobacteriales > Xenococcaceae > JASJCP01. Next base: position 12,141 of record JASJCP010000078.1, on the reverse strand, counting down.
AAAATCTCAGAGTAAATTATCAAAGATAATCCGAGAAATATTCGGGTTTGATTTACGTTCTCTCGCCATATTTCGCATCGGATTAGCATTAGTTATTATTGCGGATTTGGTAATTCGGTTTCAAGATATTCAAGCCCTTTATAGTGACTCTGGTGTCTTACCTCGTAATGCTTTAATTGATGAGTTTCTTAATCCTTGGTATTGGTCAGTACATCTGGTGAGTGGACAACCTTTTGTTCAACAACTTATATTTATTTTTGCTATATTTTTGGCTCTACTGTTGTTGATTGGTTATCGTACTCAGTTAGCTACAATTGCTTCTTGGGCGATGTTAATCTCGCTTCACAATCGTAACCCTGCTTTAATTTTTGCAGGAGATGATGCCTTAAGAGCCATTTTATTTTGGTCAATGTTTTTACCTTTAGGGGCTTGTTATTCAGTTGATAGTGCGTTAAATACTTCTAGTAAGCAATTACCCAAGCAAGTAGTTTCTGGTGCAACAGTAGGATTTATTTTACAGTTGTGCTATATATATATGTTTTCTGCTTGGTTTAAACATCAAAGCCCTATATGGTCTGAAGAAGGTAGTGCGGTTTATTATGCTTTAAGTTTCGATCAATATGCTACCAGATTCGGTCAATTTTTACTCAGCCTAAAACCGTTACTTCCTACCATGACTTTCGGTGCATTGTGGTTTGAGTGGTTGGGTGCTTTATTACTATTTATTCCTTGGAAAAACTACTTTTTTCGTGGTATTGCCATAGGAGCTTTTATCTTGTTACATATTAGTTTTGGCTTGTCTTTTACTATCGGGGTTTTTCCAGTTTTATGTGTTGCTGCTTGGTTAGCTTTTATTCCTTCTAATGCTTGGGATTGGCTAGCAAAAAAAACTTACAGCAAAGAAAGAGCAGGATTAAAAATAAACTATGATAAAGATTGCGGTTTTTGTAAGAAAATTGTTCTTTTTTTACGCACCTTTTTAGTTTTACCTGGTACTCCTTTATTGGTAGCCCAAGAAAATCCTGATGTTTATGCTGATATGGAAAAATATAACTCTTGGGTAGTCGAAGATTGGCAAGGAAAAAGATACTTTAAATGGCAAGGAATTATTTATGTTGTAAGTCTTTCTCCTATTTTGTGGTGGCTTGCTCCTATATTAAGGATAAAACCTTTACTGGCGATCGGTACTAAAATCTATGAAACTATTGCTAGTAACCGCCGTTTAGCAGGAAAATTTACTTCCCCTTTTAAATACACATCTTTGACAGTACAACCAGGATTAACTTTTAATTTAATCACCCTAGCCATTGTCGCACTCGTCACTTTGTGGAATCTTACCAGCTTTGCTAACAGCTATATTTTTCATCAATATCCTACTGCTACCAGCCAAATTGTTAAAAGAGTCACTAACAGTAAAACAGCACAAAGGGTTAGGTGGATAGGAAAATTAACTAGACTAGATCAATCTTGGAGTATTTTCGCTCCTAATCCCCCAAGAGATGATGGCTGGCACGTCATTATAGGCAATCTCAAAGACGGCAGTCAAGTTGATTTATTGAGAGACACCAAAAATATTAGCTGGGATAAACCAACAATTGAGGACAGAAATAAACTATATCAAAATATGCAATGGCGAACTTACTTTATCAATTTGAATCGTCATATCCGTAAAAAACTATATCCTCACTACGGTAAATATCTTTGTCAACAGTGGAATAGTAGTCATCAACCAAGTCAGCAACTAGATGATATTACAATCTATTTTATGTCGGAAAGAACTGTTCCATTAGGAGAAAAACAAACTATAGATAAGCGAAATCATTGGGAACAATCTTGTTCATAATAATTCTGATTCTCTATTTTAGATCATTTAACAAATATTCCATATTTATTATGTCATCAAATTTCAGGGATATAGACAGTAAAATTACTAAAAAATATACAGTGATTTATTTACTAATTATTTTAGTAATTGCTACTTTATTGAGAGTTTTATTTCTGGGAACAATACCTAATGGGTTTTTCTGTGATGAAGCATCTAACGCTTATGATTCATATTCTATTTTAAATACTTTAAAAGACCAGCATGGAGCTTTTCTTCCATTTTTTACTCGCTCTATTGATGACTATAGAGAAGCTCTATTTATATATCTTGGTATTCCCTTTATTAAGCTTTTTGGGCTAAATGAGTTTGCCGCTAGGTTGCCTGCTGCTTTTACTGGAATATTAACAGTTTTAGTAATTTACTACTTAGTTAAAGAATTATTTGATAATAAAACAGCTTTAATTGCTTCTTTTCTTTTTGAAGATATGAAATATTTTACTGACAGCATTCACTATACTTCAATAACTGGTGACTTAATATTAGATAAGATATTTTCAAGAGCGCAAAATTCAAAATACAGTAACTTTGCTACTCTTGTTGATTCTAGTACTATGCCAGAAAATTTAAGACAAATACGATACAACAGAGAGAGATGGATTCAAGATAATTCGCAAGTTTATCATTGGGTAGAAAATTTGAAGGATTAAATATCAAGCAATATCATAGTACAAAAATATTTTTTTAAATCATATGCTGTTTAACTCTTATATTTTTATATTCTTGTTTTTACCTGTTACTCTTCTTGGCTACTTTACTTTAGGCAGGTTTCATTTAGTTAAAGCTGCTAGGATTTGGTTACTAGTAACTTCCTTATTCTTTTATGGCTATTGGAATCCTCCTTATCTTTTACTAATGGTGATTTCAATTGTTTTTAATCATCAAATGGGTAACGCCATAGCATCAGCCAAGCTCAATAGTGACAAAGCGAAAGTATTACTATGGACTGGTATAGCTATTAATTTAGCTAGTATTTGTTACTACAAATACGCCAACTTTTTTCTTTCTTCAGTAAATGCAGTTTTCCAAAGCAATATTACTCTTAATGAAATCTTTTTACCTCTAGCTATTTCATTTTATACATTTACCCAAATCGCTTATCTAGTAGATGCTTACCGAGGAGAAACTCAAGAAAACAAATACGATCTTATTACTTATAGTTTGTTTGTCGTCTTTTTCCCACAACTAATTGCGGGACCAATTCTCAGACATGATGAACTCATACCACAATTAGGTAAGTTAAAAAACTATATCTTTTCTCACAAAAATTTTGCTTATGGCATTACCCTATTTAGCTTAGGATTATCTAAAAAAGTTTTAATTGCCGATAACATTTCACCTTGGGTATCTCTAGCATTTAATAATGCAGACAATCTTAGTTTTATTGAAGCTTGGGTAGGAGGATTAAGTTATACCTTTCAGCTTTATTTCGATTTTTCTGGATATTCTGACATGGCAATTGGCTTGGGTTGGATGTTTAATATTAAACTACCAATTAACTTTGACTCTCCTTACAAAGCTACTTCAATTAGTGATTTTTGGCGACGTTGGCATATTACCTTATCTAATTTTTTACGTGACTACTTATATATTCCTTTGGGTGGAAGTCGTCAAGGAGAATTCCGTCGCTATACCAATCTTATTGTCACTATGTTATTAGGTGGTTTGTGGCATGGTGCTGGATGGACATTTGTATTATGGGGAGGAATACATGGTACATACTTATCTATTAATCACTGGTGGCGCAAACAGAAAACACCCTTACCAAAACTTTTAGCTTGGGTAATCACGTTTCTAGCTGTTATCTATGGCTGGGTATTATTTAGAGCAGCTACTCTTGATGATGGATTAGAGATTATTAAAACTATGACAGGTTTCAATGGAATTATATTACCAGGTGAACCTAGAGGAAGACTGGCTATTATTACTAACTTGGGTATTGGCTTAAAGCGTTGGTCTGAGTTAGATTACTTACCAGTTTTAAATGGTAGTAAATCTTTGGCAATATTAGCTTTACTTGGGTTAGTTGCTTGGGTAAAAGTTTTACCTAATACTCAAGAAGTGATGCAAAAAATGCAGCCTACATGGTGGTGGGCTATAACTGTGGGATTTATGGCTAGTATCTGTTTATTATCTCTGAATCGTGTCTCAGAATTTCTCTACTTTCAGTTTTAATAATAATAGAAATAGTCAACACCGCGATTAGAGATGCTTCCTAGCCGGAAGCCTCTCTCGCGGTCAAGTATCTTTTAAAAAAAATCTATGGTTTCTCAGAAGCATTTTCAAGCACAATATCAAAAATTTAGTTTTTTATTACTATTTTCGGTTTTTTCTCCCTTGATTATCTCAGGTATTATCAATATTGTGATCGATCCTTATGGAGTTTTTGCTTTTCCTGAAATCAAAAAAATTAATAACATTAAACCTGAAAAAGAAAATCTAGGAAGACTATATAAAGCATTTGATATTAGAAGACATAAACCACAAGTTATTTTGTTAGGATCGTCTCGTGTCGAAACAGCTTTAGAACCAGAACATCCTGGTTTTGACAAGAGCTTATCTGTTTATAATTCGGCATTTCAAGCTGGGAATACTTATGAAATTATGCGCTATCTTGAGTATGCAATTAATCAGCAACCAGAATTAAAACAGGTAATTATTGGTCTTGATTTTTTTATGTTTAATCAGTACTTAGTGAATAGGGATACTTTTTCTGAACTAAGACTGCAAGAACAATATCCTTTACAAGATATATTGAATTCTTCTCTATCAATTGATGCTCTTAATTCTAGCAAAAAGACTTTTATTGCTAGTGTTACCAATCAAAAGCGTAAACGAATGAGTGAAACCATGACTCGCTTTAAGTTTTGGTTAAAAGGTTTTTTAGGAAATGAGGAACTTTATCAAAAATATTCGTTATCTTCAGAACGAATGGAGAATTTTCAAAGAATAATAGATATTTGTAGAGAAAATAATATTGATATAAAAATTTTTATTTCTCCCACTCACGCGACTCAGTATGAGGCTATAGAAGTAGCTGGTTTGTGGTCAACTTTTGAACAATGGAAGCGAGAAATAGTAAAAATTACTCCTGTATGGGATTTTGCTACTTATAACAGCATTACTACAGAGTCAATTTCCGATAATATGGTTAATTATATTGATAATTCTCACTATAGCCAATACACAGGAAATTTAATTTTGAATAAGATTTTATCTTATCAGTCAGAAACAGTACCTAGTGACTTTGGAGTTTTTGTTACTTCAGATAATATAGAATCTCATTTAATAAAAATTCGTGATGAGCGTCAACAATGGCAAAAAGATCATCCCGAAGAAGTTAAATTAGTTCATCAATTAAAAGCGGAACTGAATAGTAAATGATTACTAAACACATAACTATAAAATTTATTTAATTTATTATGGCTACTTCTAATTCCTCTGATTCCTTTGATTCTAAAGAAGAGTATTATCAAGATAAAACAAAATACAAAATTAAGAAACCGAGTAACTTTTATTTTTACAATATATTTTTATTTATAATGATATCTTTGCCGATCGCAGTTACTGGATTTATTAATTGGCTGATTGACCCCCAAGATGTTTTTAATACTCCTAATTATCTAGGGGTTAATAATATCAAACCCCATAAAGATGATAACGATCGCCTGTTTAAAGCTATAGATATTACCAGAATTAGACCTAAAACAATTATTGTGGGTTCATCTAGGACAAAACAAGCTATTAACCCTGAGTATCCAGTATTCGATCAAAGTTCAGGAGTTTATAATTTAGCTCTTAATGGTCCTAATTTTTATGAAGTAAGAAGATATGTTGAACACGCTATTTATAACCAACCAGATTTACAAGAAATTATTTTAGGTATTGATTTTTTCATGTTCAATTCTAATCTTGATAATCAACCTACCTTTAGTGAATCGAGATTAGAAAAAAAACATATCACTTTAGATGATGGTATTAAAGTTTTATTTTCTCTTGATACTTTAAGTAATAGCAAAGATACTATAACAGCAAGTAAACAAGATTCTGCTACTGATGATAGCTACGGCGAAAATGGCTTTATGCCAAATCGTAATGCTGATAAACCTGAAAATATTTGGCGATTTAATCAATCTATCAAATTGTATTTTACTCTTCATTCTGATTATGAGTTTTCTGAGCAATACTGGTCAGACTTTGAAAAACTAGTCAAGTTATGTGAGCAAAATAATATTAAGCTTAAGGTGTTTATTTCCCCATCTCATGCTACACAATGGGAATCTATTTATGTTACAAATCGCTGGCAAGTTTTTGAGGAATGGAAAAGAAAAATAGCTCAATTAACCCCTGTCTGGGATTTCTCTGGATATAACAGCGTTACTACTGAAAAAATCAACGCTAGTATGAATAATTACGTTGATAATTCTCATTATGTTCCAGCAATTGGCAATTTAATTCTTAATCGCATTTTTGACTATCAAACAAGTGAAGTACCTGATGATTTTGGTGTCTTATTAACTCCAGACAATATGGAAGAACATTTAGATAATATAAGACAAGAACGCCAGAAGTGGCTCAAAAATAATCCAGAAGAAGTTGACTTAGTAAAAAAACTTTTTACTGAAACTCAAAATGTCAATTAAATCAATTAAGCCCCGCTATTTACTAATCTTTTTGACTGTCTTACTGCTTAGTTCATTGCTAGGAAATCTTTGGCTTTATCAAGAATTAAAAAAAAATTATCTTGCATTGTATCAAGTTCAGTTGAACCCTTTAGGAATTGGTAGATATAGCAATAACCTAAAATCAGAGTTGCCAGCCAAGCCAAGAGTTGTCTTGTACGGAGACTCTAGAGCTTTTCAGTGGAAAGCTCCCCAAATGGACAATTTTCAGTTTATTAATCGCGCTATTAATGGACAAACTTCCGATCAGGTTTTGTGGCGTTTTGATACTCATGTTTCTGAATTAAATCCGAAAGTAATTGTATTACAAGTAGGCATAAACGATATCAGAATGTTAGCTACTGCGCCTAAAACTAGAGAAGATATTGTTAAAGATTGTCAAAATAATATAGCTCAAATTATTGAACGTGCTAATAGTATAGGCGCGGATATTATTGTCACTACAATTTTTCCTTTAGGCAACGGTAATATTCCTCTTAGATTGCGTCCTTTTTGGCCATCGCTAAGTGAGATGGAACAAAGTATTAATGAGGTTAATCAATATATTAGAAGTTTTAGCGATCGCGATGCTAGTAATTATAACAAAGGCGTAATAGTTTTTGATGCTTACTCCTTACTCAATCAAGAAGATCGAAATAAAGTAAAATACTACAAAGATTTGTTACATATTAATCGAAAAGGTTACGAATTACTTAACCAAAAACTGGAAAGTATCCTAAATAACATAGATCCATAATCCAAAAATTCAGGATATGTTAGTTACGAACATCTTGCAGATATGTATTAAGGAGTGAGGAGTGAGCAAGATCAATTTCATTTTTAAAGCCTTGGGAATTAGTACAATTATTTTATCTAGTTGTATAAGTCCTATTGCTGCTCAAACAACTATTGAGAATCTGGAACAACTCGAACCCAGTACCGATTTTTTGGAGCGTCCGAGTACCCCTGAAGAAGTTACTATTGATATTAATCAACCAATCACTTTACAACAAGCAGTCGAACTGTCTTTACGAAACAATAAAGATTTACAACAAGCACAACTGACCTTACAACGTCGCCAAAGAGAATTACAAGAAGCCCGTGCTGCTCTTTTTCCTACTCTCGATCTTGGAGTGGATTTCACTAATAGTCAAACCGCAGCTTCCGACCGTACTGCTGAGCAAACAGCCCAAGAAGGTAATACTTTTCTTACTCCAGAACAACTGGATAGACGAGGACAAGGAAATGATCTCACCCAGTTAAGTGGCAACATAAATCTTAGGTACAACATCTACACTGGGGGAGAGAGAGGCGCAGAGATACGTCGTGCGAAGAAACGAGTAGAATTTAGCGAGTTAGAGGTAGAACGAGTCACTGAGAATATTTTATTGGAAACTATTGAAAACTACTACGATTTACAAAACGCGGATGCTGAAGTAGAAATCGAACAAGCAGCAGTAGAAGACGCGAGCCAAACCCTTAGAGATGCTCAACTTTTAGAACAAGCAGGTTTAGGAACAAGGTTTGATGTGTTGCGTGCAGAAGTAGATCTGGCTGACGCTCAACAAAGACTAACTAGTGCTATTGCGGAGCAAAGTACCGCTATCAGACAGTTAGTAGATACTTTGAGCTTAGGACAGCAAGTAGAATTAGCAACCGCAGATGAAATTGCAAAAGCAGGAGTTTGGGAGCTATCTCTGGAAGAAAGTATTATTTTAGGTTATGACAATAGAGTTGAACTGGAACAGTTTTTAGTAAATCGAGAAATTAGAAGGCAAGAAAAACAGAGAGAATTATCTACTATTAGACCCCAGTTGAGTATTTTTGCCACCTATGACGTTTTGGACCAATTTGATGATGATATAGATTGGACAGATGGTTATAGATTGGGTGCAAGTTTACGATGGACTATCTTTGATGGTGGTAGAGCAGTAGCTCTAGCCAGACAATCAGACAAGGATATTGAGATTGAGGAAGTTAATTTTGCTAATCAACGCAATGAGATAAGAGTACAAGTAGAACAGGCTTTCTTTAATCTAGAAGCTAATCTGGAAAACATCTCTACTACAGAAAAAGCTGTGGAGTTAGCGGAGGAAAGTTTACGACTAGCACGACTCCGCTTTCAAGCTGGAGTAGGAACACAAACTGACGTAATTGAGGCTCAAAGTGATTTAACTACTGCTAGAGGTAATCGCCTGAGAGCTATTATTGATTACAATCAATCCTTGAATCAGTTACAACGAGCAGTTAATGGTTTGGCAGATGGAAAAGTGCTATCACAAACGGACAATGAAAATGAAAATTAGTTCCTGTTTCCAGTTGTAGCAGTAGCTTGTCTAGGTAGTGCGAGCGTCTCGCTCGCAATTTGCTGGGGAGATTAAATTCTAGTAGGTTGGGTTGCTCTCGTAGTGCGGTCTTGGGCTCCCGCTTACAAGCTCTTGAAATGAATTCAAGAGACAGCGGATCGGGTTTCCCCCCCGAAGCACCTTTCGTAAGAAGAAGTATGAAACCCAACCACCACAAGAATCACCAAGAAATGAATTTCTTGGCTTATAGCAAAAGTCCTCTTAAGAGGACTAAATTCTAGTAGTAGGGCATCGAGTTTAATTTGTTAGTGCGAGCGTCTCGCTCGCAATTAATTTTAGCTCCCCCGCAACCCCCCTTGATCCCCTGTTTAATTCCCCCCTTCCCAAGGCTACCGTGTACACAGAACTCATGTCTTAACTTAATATGTTTAATTTGTAACTGGATCTCGCCCCCGTGTTTCCCCCAAGCTTGGGGGACTTTTAATCACCAATTACTCTTTTTTCCCCCCAGAGTTGGCTCCGCTAGGGGGGCGATTATCGAGTATGTTAAGATGCTCGGTTGAAACGAATTCTGTAAGGGCGCGAGCCTTGAGCGAATACAATCATTTCCCAACAAATTAAATTGGACAAGCTAGAATCACCAAGAAATGAATTTCTTGGCTCATAGCAAAAGTCCTCTTAAGAGGACTAAATTCTAAGTTTTGCTCATTATCGCAGTACGTTAATTGGTTAGGACAAGAAAACTATAACCTGTTGCCCTTACTTCTACTTTCCTCTCTTATTACTTTTGAGAAACGGTATTAACTCAATGCTTGCCATGTCAAAATGTCTTGTAATAGCTGCTCGTATCCTTGGACATTAGGATGTAAACCGTCACTACAGTGTTGAGATTTTAACCATGATTCCCCTCTAGATAGCCAGAGGTCGAAAATATCTAGATAGGGTATATTTCTTTCTTGACAAGCTTTTAGGGTAGCTTCTTTGTAGCGATACTGCTCTAGGTGATTGTAATATAAGCAATCTAAAAAAGGCATTTTGGATTCATCTACAGGAGTCATCCCAATAAATAAAACAGGAGCAAGACTGGTACTTAAATCTAGTAAATCAGCTATTTGCTGTTGAAAATCGCTAAATTCAGTAAATAATCTGCCTTGAGGTTTACCTAAACGGGGAGAATCGTTAGTTCCAACAGAAAGTAAAATTACGTCTGGTACTCTGTTGCGTAATTCTCCGCGAGTGCTAAACTCGATTTCTAATCTACGATGAACATCACAAACGCGATCGCCTCTAACTCCTAAATTATACAATACTCTGTCTCTCTGACCTGGAGACATCCATTGACGGCGTAATCTCTCTACCCAACCACCACCGACAAAATCTCCATAGCCATAAACTATGCTATCTCCTATTGCCACAATTCTCAGAGGTTGATTAGTCTTACTTTCTAGCTGGGATAAAAAACCATTGGCAGAAGATTTACTAGTTAATAAAGAAGAATTGTGAACACCAAGAGTTTGCATAAATCTTGAATATTAAGTAACTAAAATTTATTTAATGTTATTTAACTTTATACTTATTTAAGTTATCCCACAATCAAGGAAAAGTCTAAAAAGTGATAAATCACCAAGAAATAAATTTCTTGGCTAATACTATTAGTCCTCTCAAGAGGACTCTTATTAGCGTGTTTATAACAGTTATAGTCTATTAAAACGACTAACTTGAGTTTCAGACAGTTTTGTATCGAGGTGCAAGATATGAGAAGTAGGCAGCCTCAGTATTGCAAGTCCCTTAGCATACTGCCTAATTCAATCTAGCTGAGTCGATACTGATGTTATCTAGGTTATAGCCTAGATAATGATGCAGCCTGGTCTTTTGACATCCTCTCGCACCTGAAGGAGCGAGATTCCTAGAACAAACTAAATTGCTCATAGTTGGTTGACGTTTCATCGCAAACTGCTGCCACTGGCAGACTTACACTCGCTCCACGTCCGTTTTGAGACTCTGATTGCCCACCAGCGTCTTTGTATTTAAGCAGATTGGTAGCAGCGCAAATATCTCTGTCGTGAACTGTATTGCAGTACAGACAAGTCCATTCACGGACATCTAACTCCTTTTTGCCTCCCAATTTGCCACAAAAAGAGCAAATTTGAGTTGAAGGGTAGTACCTATCGACAATGATTAAATCTTTACCGTATTTGTCGCATTTAGCTTCTAGGAGAGCTTTAAATTTAGCCCATCCAGCGTCACTAATTGCCCGTGACAATTTGCGGTTTTTGATTAAACCAGCAACGTTTAAGTCCTCTACCGCCAGCGTTTGGTTTTCACGCACCAAGCGAGTAGTTAACTTATGAAGAAAATCTGTTCTTTGGTCTTTAACCTTGGCATGAAGTTTGGCTAATTTGCGCTTACGTCGTTCCCTCCGTTTAGAATCTTTTTTAGCTTTAGCTAACTTTCGATTGGCTTTTTTGATACGCTTCAGCATCTTCTTATGTAGTCGAGGATTTTCAACCTTTTCTCCTGTACTTAAAATACAGAAATGAGTCAAACCCAAGTCAATTCCAACCCCCCTGCCTTCGGCATCCCCCCTATTAGGGGGGACTGAGGGGGGTGGTATTAGTTGGGACACCTCCACCACAAAAGAAGCAAAATATCTACCAGCACAGTCTTTGATGATAGTTACACTTGATGGAGAGCTAGGGAGAGGTCGAGATACTACCATCTTGACATGACCAATTTTTGCTAACTTGACCGATTCAGAATGAACCGTAAAAGCATTAAGAGCGAATCTGATAGCTTGCCGAGATGACTTTTTCTTAAACTTTGGTTTGCCTACTTCTTTGCCTTTTCTTTTCCCCTTCTTACTATCAAAGTAATTGTTCCATGCTGTTTGCAAGTCTCTCAATGACTGTTGTAAGACCACAGATGAAACTTCAGACAACCATTTTCTAGCTTCAGTCTTTTTCGCTTGAGTAATCACAACTGAACTAATGTTTTTTGGTCTGTCTGTTTTTTCTATTTCAGCTTTTTTGTACAACCACAGTGCATCGTTCCAGACGACCCGCCCACACCCCATAGCTTTTGCCAATGGCTGTAGCTGATGATATTTGGGATAGATGCGATAGTTGTATCTGGCTTTCATTACTTGGTCTGCATGGTATAGTACATATACTACCATCAGAGAGGAGAAAAAAATCAAGGGGTCTTTAAACCCATTCATTTGATGGATGGGACTCGACCATTAGATGATGAAGACCCCTTGATTTTAATTCCTTTAATACTTGGTCTGAAATGA
>JASJCP010000077.1 GCA_030065935.1 Xenococcaceae cyanobacterium MO_167.B27 | reverse complement strand
AAGGCGTCTCCCCTGTCATAAACATCGTTGGCGATGTCTCTATATTCTACACCTATTGAGTTAACGTACCAAAATACTTACACATTTTTTAGAACAATGTATAAGTCTGTATAAGAAAATTACTGCTATAAGTCAACAGGAATTAATGCCAAGCTCCCTCAAATTAGAATCTCATCTGAGTTTAGAAGAACTGAAACAACGTTATCGAAACAGTTATGATCCAGTAGAACGTTCTCAATATCAAATAATCTGGCTTTTAGCCAGTGGTAAAACAGTCAAAGAAGTTAGTAGTATCACTAGCTATAGCACCAAATGGGTTTATCATTTAGCCCATCGCTACAATCAATTAGGAGAGACTGGATTGGGCGAACTGCTTGCAGCAGCGCTTGCGCTCCCGCCGACATGAAAATCAAGGAAAAGAGTCTCTGCTAGATGATGTACAACTAGCTCATTTATGGCAAAGACTACAAACACCACCACCAGATGGTGGTTTATGGAATAGTCGTAAAGTGGCAGACTGGATGTCAGAGCTTTTAGCTTGCGAGTGAAAGCCCCGCGCTCTACCTTTAGGTGAGCGTCGGGATGTAAACGAGCGCGACAACCTATCGATTAATCCTTGACAAATTTGATACACAATCTTGACATAGCAAGAGTTTATGGCATTGTATAATAGGCGAGAGCGTATCAGTAGGGGGCTACAACCCGAAGATCGGACAAACAAAAATCCATCCTGTAGCAGCACCTTGAAAATCAAACATATAGGGTTGCAATCAAGAAATAGTCTCGCTTGGAGACTCGGTGATTGCGTAAAATGTTTGCCGTAATAAGCGCAAAAATGCGGTCTTGGGGGTTTCCCCCCCGAAGCACTTTTTGTAAGAAGGGATACATTTTGAAACTCGTACCGCTGGACTGGCGGGAATGGAAACTGCCTGGGCAATCAGAGCGTCGGGGGTAGGGAATAGTTTTTTGTTTCTTATCTAGATGGTGGGTGAAAAACCAGAAATGGAAATAACCAGGAAAACCTACTCGCGAGGGTAGGGAAGCCCGCTCTCTATCCGAAGGATGAGAGTCGGGAGGAGGTCACTAACTACCAGCCCAACTCACCCAATGATGAGATGTGCTGAAATGAGTCCTTTCACCTTTGGTTAAAGAAGCTTTTTCTAAAATGGCATTCTCTGTATCAGCTACGGTGATATCAGTTCCAGCTAGTTTAGCATCTGTTAGATCAGCAAGACTTAAATCGGCACCACTAATATCAACATCAGTTAGGTTCGCACCGCATAAGTTAGCTTTGTGTAAGTTCGCACAACGTAAGTCAGCACCACTTAAATCTGCACCTCTCAAATCAGCACCGACTAATTCTGCACCAATTAAGTTAATTTCGGTCAAATTCGCACCAACTAGACTGGTATTATTGAGTTCAGCATTAGTTAAGTTTGCCTGTTGTAAACAAGCACCGCTTAAATCTGCGTTGCTTAAATCTGTATGAGTTAGATCAGCTCTTTTAAGATTAATCCTAGTTAAATTGGCATTATTGAGATTAGCTGAATGCAGACTTGACCCTGTAAAATCTAATTTTCCCTCTTTATAACTCTTCAGAAGTTCTTGGGCTTTCATCACAACTTTTTCCTCCGACTAATTTATATTTGCTGTCAGCTTCGGCAAAAAGTAAATGCTAAAATTCGCTAAATATCAAGCGCAAGTTGTGGCTTTGATATTTAGCTTTTGGCATCTATTCTTAATTGTGCCAATTACTTTCTGTGACAAAACCAAAAAGTCGTAAAAATTTACTAAATTATGTGGGTGGTTAGTAGGGGTAATTTATGAATTACCCAAGACTGTGGTAAGTGGAAGCGCGGTAAGTATTCCCAAGGCAATGCCTGATCCCTACAGTGTAAGCGTGGTTAGTAAGAGCGTAATTAGTAAGAGCATAATTAGTGGGAGTGTGGTTAGTAAGAGCGTAATTAGTAAGAGCATAATTAGTGGGAGCGTGGTTAGTAGGAGCGTGATTACTGATTACTGGCTTGTGTCTCCAAAAAAAATAACGAAACGATAAGATGAAAGAAAGAGCTACACAGTATTTTGTTCCGAGTAACTATCTCAAATCATGACTCCTAACCCTCAGATTCTCCGCTCAGTAGAACAGCTAAACTATCGTGTTACGGTAGGTGATGTGGCAGCCCAAGCAGGACTAGAATTGAATCTGGCACAACAAGGATTACTAGCTCTTGCTTCTGATGCAGGAGGGCATTTACAAGTTGCTGAGTCGGGGGATATTGTTTATTCTTTCCCCAAAAATTTCCGTAATATTTTACGGAACAAATATTGGCAATTGCGTTGGCAACAGTGGTGGGAGAAAGTTTGGCGCGTCTTGTTTTATCTAATCCGAATTTCTTTCGGTATTATGTTGATTGTGTCGATTATCCTCATTGCTGTGGCAATTATCGCTATAGTTTTTGTCAGTTATAGCTCTAGTGATCGCGATAGGGATGATAATCGTGGTGGTAGTTATGGGGGAGGAGGCGGAGGATTGATGTTTCTGCCTCGCTTCTGGATTACTCCTGATATCTTCTGGTTGTTTCAACCTAATTATCACCGTCGTCCTCAACCAAGGAATAGTTCCTCAGATCAGGAGATGAACTTTTTAGAAGCTGTCTTCTCATTCTTGTTTGGGGATGGGGAGCCTAATCCTGATTTAGAAGCCAATCGTAATGCTACTATTGGTCAAGTAATTCGCACTCATCAAGGGGCGGTAACAGCAGAACAAATTGCCCCCTATGTAGATGAAACTGATGCTGATGAAGACTACATGATACCTGTTTTAGCTAGGTTTAATGGCTATCCCCAAGTATCTCCAGAGGGGGAAATTATCTATTACTTTCCAGAGCTTCAGGTGATGGCAGATCAGAGAAGTAAGCGATCGCTGCCTAGTTACTTACAAGAAAAACTCTGGCGATTTAGTCAAGCTACTAGCGGACAAAAAATGCTAGCGGTAGGCTTGGGTGCATTAAACTTGGTTTTAGCATTGGTGCTAGGTTCTCTCTTAAGAGATAGTGCGATCGCAGTTTCAGGAGGGTACATTGGTTTTATTAGTTCCATTTACTGGCTACTCTTAGGCTATGGTGCAGCTTTTCTGTTAGTTCCCCTAATTCGCTATTTCTGGATACAAGGGCGTAATGGGAAAATAACTACCCGTAATCAATTCCGTCAAGAAAGGGCGATCGCATTAGAAAATCCCGATCCTAGTTTACAGCAAAAAATCCTTTACACTCGTCAATTTGCCCAAGAAAAAATTATTGAGCAAGGAGATACTGCTTACACCACAGAAACCGATCTCTTAGATCAAAATCTGGCAAATAAGGACAAACTAGACCAAGAATGGCAGCAAAGACTAGAGTCAACTAAGGAGTGAGGGATGAGGGATGAGGGATGAAGGATGAACTAATTAATCTTAAACCCTTAACCCATCAACCATAGGCGACCACCATCAACTTATCCTACTAACTTACTCTTGACCATTTCCTGAATTTTTTTACCATCAGCTTTACCTTTAAGCTCTTTCATTGCTTTTCCCATCACTTTCCCCAAGTCTTTGGGGGAAGTTGCACCTACATCCGTGATTATTTGCTCTAAAATCTGCTCTAATTCCGCATCATCTAGTTGTTTGGGTAGATAGGTTTCAATAATAGCTAGCTCTTGTTGCTCTTTCTCTGCTAAATCTTCTCTTCCTGCTTTTTGATACTGGTCAATAGAATCGCGACGTTGTTTAGCTTGCTGCGCCAACAGTTCAATTTCTTGTTCTTCGGTGAGACTATCTTGTCCTTTAGGGCGTAGAGCAACTTCTTTTTCTAAGATAGCTTTTTTAATGCCTCGCACTGTTTCCAGACGAATCTTATCTTTAGCTTTCATGGCTGATTTAATATCTTCACCAATTTTTTCTTTAAGACCCATAAGTATTTATTCCTAGTAAACTACCCTCAATCTTCTTGAAGGAGTATATTGTAACAATATTAATCAATCGTTACATCCACTAGGGCTAAGATATCTGTTGCAGTTAACATTACCTGCGGAAGTCCCTATCCCTCAAAACGAATGAGCCGTCCAGGGGAACAAGGTTTAGGGTAGGGATGGACAGCACGCTCAACGGAGGTGCGGAGTTGAGCAATCTCGGTTGACAAAAATGACACACAATCTTTATATAACAAGGCTTTGAGCCATGATATAATAATTCTGTTGCTTCTCGGCTAGGCAAAATCCGTAAAAAAATTGCTGAGTAGTTCCTCTGAAGTGTGCCTGGTATTCGCTATCGATCTCAGTCAGAGATAACTCTCTGCGCCACTGGTAGCCAAGAGCAAAAATAAGTCTCCAAGCGTATGGTAGCCAAATAAAACAAATATGGGTCTGCGGAAGGCGGACTCCTGGCTGTTGAGGAACTGTAAGACCAAAACTAAGCAAGCTTAGTCGAGGCAAGAGCCTGTGAAACGGCAAGCTCCGAGGACGAATAAAACCGTCTCTGAGTTGAGTTGAGATTGGAGTTTCCAATCTCAGCGAAGCAGATTGGAGTACTTCATAGTCTAAGATTTTTGAGCTTCTAGGATCTGAAGCCTAAGAATAAGTGCCAAAAACCAATTCAGAAAAATTGATTTTAGGAAAAGTATCTTTTTACAACTTTGTCTGCTGCAAAAGTAGGATAATTTATTCTAGAACTACACTAGAAGATTTAAGAATCAAACACGGGAAGGTATGCACTTAAGCGAAATAACTAATCCTAACCAGTTGCACGGCTTGTCAATTAGGCAGCTAGAAGATATAGCCCGTCAGATAAGAGAGAAGCATCTACAGACAGTAGCAACTAGTGGAGGTCATTTAGGCCCAGGATTAGGAGTAGTAGAATTAACTATCGCTCTTTATCAAACTCTAGATTTGGATCGAGATAAAGTAGTTTGGGATGTAGGACACCAAGCCTACCCTCATAAATTGCTCACTGGAAGATATAACCGTTTCCATACTCTAAGACAAAAAAATGGGGTTGCTGGCTATCTGAAGCGTTGTGAAAATAAATTCGATCACTTTGGTGCAGGACACGCTTCTACCAGTATTTCTGCTGCTTTAGGTATGGCTTTAGCCAGAGATGCAAAAGGAGAAGACTATAAATGTGTTGCCATTATTGGGGATGGCTCTCTGACTGGAGGAATGGCATTAGAAGCCATTAATCATGCTGGTCATTTGCCCAAAACTAACCTGATGGTGGTTTTAAATGATAACGAGATGTCTATCTCTCCTAATGTGGGGGCAATTTCTCGCTATCTGAATAAAGTGCGTCTCTCTGACCCGATACAGTTTATTTCTGATAACTTAGAAGAGCAGTTTAAGCACTTGCCTTTCTTTGGAGAGTCTCTCACTCCTGAAATGGAAAGAGTCAAAGAAGGAATGAAGCGTTTGGCTGTGCCAAAAGTGGGCGCAGTGATCGAGGAGTTAGGCTTTAAATATTTTGGTCCTATTGATGGTCACAATTTACAGGAATTGATTTCTACCTTTAAACAGGCGCACAAGGTAATTGGTCCAGTTTTAGTTCATGTTGCGACAGTAAAAGGAAAGGGTTATGCGATCGCAGAAGAGGATCAAGTAGGTTATCATGCTCAAAGTCCCTTTAATCTGGCAACAGGAAAAGCTCATCCTGCAAACAGTCCTAAACCTCCTAAATACTCTAAGGTTTTTGCTCACACCCTTACTACCCTAGCCCAAAGCAATCCGAAAATTATCGGGATTACTGCTGCTATGGCAACAGGTACAGGTTTAGATAAACTGCAAAAGAAACTGCCAAAACAGTACATAGATGTAGGTATTGCAGAACAACACGCCGTAACTCTAGCTGCTGGTTTAGCTTGTGAAGGAATGCGCCCTGTAGCTGCTATTTACTCCACTTTCTTACAACGTGCCTACGACCAAGTAATTCACGATGTCTGTCTTCAAAACCTTCCTGTATTCTTCTGTTTAGACCGAGCAGGAATTGTGGGTGCAGATGGTCCTACTCACCAAGGGATGTACGATATAGCTTATCTACGGTGTATCCCCAACCTGGTAATTATGGCACCAAAAGACGAAGCAGAATTACAGCGCATGGTTGTTACAGGAGTTAACTACACAGATGGTCCAATCGCGATGCGTTATCCTCGCGGTAATGGTGTTGGTGTACCTCTGATGGAAGAAGGCTGGGAAGAAATCGAAATCGGTAAAGGAGAAATCCTCCGCAATGGTGATGATGTCCTACTTCTCGGTTATGGCACAATGGTACATCCTGCAATGCAAGTAGCAGAAATTCTCAGCGAACATGGCATACAAGCTACTGTGGTCAATGCTCGCTTCGTCAAACCTTTAGACACAGAGTTGATCTTACCCCTAGCTAAACGCATTGGTAAAGTTGTGACCCTGGAAGAAGGCTGCGTGATGAGTGGTTTTGGCTCTGCGGTAGTCGAAGCATTACAAGATAATGATGTATTAGTACCTGTAAAACGCCTTGGTGTACCAGATATCTTAGTAGATCATGCAACACCCAATGAATCAAAAGCAGATTTAGGTTTAACTAGCCCTCAAATGGCGGAAAAAATCCTCAAATCTTTCTTTAGTAGTGGGAAAGAAACTGCGGTAGTTCGTTAGCTGACTACTTAATGGGGTGAGAGTAACAAGTGTATCTCACCCCTTTTATATACCCCCTTACATAAGCTTCAGGAGCAGGGGAAGAAAAGCTGATTTTTTCGTTCTGATTAGAGTAAAAACTCACGGTTTTATTAAAAACATACCCTTGAAGAATCTGGGATGAAAGCGATCGCAACAACTTAAATATTAAGATACAAAATCTTCATAAAAGCTTTACATCATAAGCATTGCAGCTAATAACTCATTACCTATAAATATACAAATCATTTATATAATTTCGATTAACATCTTAAATTAAGCTAAATTTCACTAGTGTTTAATAAGCTGTGGAATAATTGTTGTCTTTTACAGCCCAAAGAGAAATTTCTTTGATCTTTAGGATTTTATTAAATTCTTTGAGCTTATTTAGGATGGCTACGGATAAATCGCTGTAGGGGAGATTAGCTAATCCCCCAGAAATTTATTGCTGGCACAAAACAAATTAGTTTAAGTAAATTTTTTTAGTGAGAGGAGTAACCAAAATGTCGAACGCACCCTTTAACTTACAAAGTCTTGATATTGATGAATCTTCTAGTGCTTCAGTAATTGACGCAGCAGATATCAATGGAGGTGGTAACAGATTATCTCAAGGAGAAAGCTATATGGTGTTTGCTTCTGACCCAGAATTACTAATAGGTACTGAGGGTGATGATTTTTTAACTAGTACTGATGAAGATGATTTGATCTCTGGGGGAGCAGGTAGAGATATCATTGATAGTTTCGCTGGTGCTGATGATATTCTTGGTGGTGAAGGAAACGACCTCATTACGGCTGGAGAAGATAACGATATTGTTCGAGGTCAACAAGATAATGATCTGATATTTGGCAATGAAGGAGACGATATTCTCCATGGTAATCGAGGTAGCGATCGCATTTTCGGCGATGATGGGGATGATCGTATTCTTGGAGGCAAAGATAATGATCTACTATTTGGGGGTAATGGCAATGACCTTATTTTTGGTGGAGATGGCGACGATACTTTAATTGGGGTTGATTTAAGTTCTCCTAATTCCCTCTTTGGGAAAGGTGAACAAGATACTCTAGTCGGTGACAAGAGGGCGAGTTTTAACCCCATCAATGGCAGTGATACTTTTATTCTTGGGGATGAAAATAATGTCTTCTACGATGATGGAGATGCCTCTACATCTGGAGAGTCAGATTTTGCCCTAATTCGTCGTTTTGATGCTACAGAAGATATTATTCAACTTCAAGGTTCAGCAGACTTGTACCGTTTAGAATTTTCTTCTGTCGGAAGTACAACTGATGCTCAGTTAATCTTTGCTCCAGAAACTGATGCAGTAGGAGAACTTATTGCTGTTCTCAAAGATGTGGATACTGATTTAAATCTCGAAGATTCTGCCTTCACTTTTGTTTAAAGATGATGGTACAAGAAGACAAAAGTCACTAGAGACTTGGTAGATGGGGTATTAGTGAACTACCTATCTTGAATTCTTTGAATTCAAGATAGGCTTCCTACCCAGAAACAAGCGGGATAGTGGATTTCTTGCGTCCTCCTCTATTCCGTCTTACAGTTTGGCGATAGGCGGGGAAAGGGGCTTGTTTGTTGTTAAGTTGTCGGTGTTGTTCCGATAAATCCTGTAAATATAAGCCCCATTCCCCATCCCCTGTCCCAGAGGAAATAATTCGCAGTCCTTCATCACGGATGTTTTTAGCTGCATTGACATCTCTGTCTATATGTTTAGTGCCGCAGCTAGAACAGTCCCAAAATCTTATTTCAAGTCATCTAAGATTACAATCGTAGATGAATCGCGAATTTTGCTAAAGGTAAACCCCACAATTACCTATATAGGTTTGGTTTCGCGACTAAACCCAACAAACAAATTTCTCTAGTTCTTCCCTATGGCATCATAAATTAACACAGGCACAATGACTAGGAGAGGAGATTTTCCCTTGTTAAATCAAGAGCCTGTTTTCCCAAAGGCCGATGCGGTGATAAGTTTACAAGAAATTACTAAAGAGACTTTAAGAAGCATCATCGATCTTAAGGTAGCCCCACACCAAGAACATTTCGTAGCTTCCAATGCAGTATCAATAGCTCAAGCTTATTTTTATCGTGAGGTTGCTTGGTTTCGGGGGATATATGCTGATGAAATCCCTGTAGGCTTTCTGATGCTTTATGATGACACAACAAATCAAGACTACTTTCTCTGGCGTTTTATGATTGATGCTCGCTTTCAGGGACAAGGATTTGGTAAACGTGCATTAGAACTTTTAATTGATTATGTGAAAACTCGCCCTGGAGCAAAATCTTTAGCTACTAGTTGCGTACCTGGTGCGGGAAGTCCTGGTAAATTTTATGAAAAAATAGGATTTATCTACACAGGAGAGGTAGAAGACGAGGAATTAGTTATGAGCCTTGAATTGTAATATTACAGGCTGTCTTTTGTTTTGTTATTCTAATTGCTGAGATAATAAAATATTTAATATAGTATTTATCTTAACAATTCAAGATGAAAAAAAAGTTTCTAATCCCCTTGATTATTTGTCTTGCTGTTACTTCAGTCCATGCTCAAGAACAGATACAAGGGAAAAATTCTGATTCTGAAGATCACAAAATTCTCATGATTGCTGAAGGTCAGCCAGTCCCTAGTATAGACTTACTTGTTTATGAAGATAGTGTCCAAGGTTGGAATCTGGAATTTAAGTTAAATAATTTTGAGTTTGCACCTGAAATGGTCAATGAAAAACACAATCCGAATAAAGGATACGCTAATTTGTATGTAAATGGAGAAAGGACAACTCGCATTTATAGTAATTGGTATCATTTGGGAAATTTACCTTTTGGGCGAAATAAAGTTAAAGTAATTTTAAATACTAACAGTCATCAATCTTTAATGTATCAAGGAAAATTAATTGAAGATGAAGAAATAATTTATGTTTATTAACCAAATTTGCTATAAATTACATTAATAATTTGATGCTGAATTACGTCCTGGCTCTTAGTAGCATCTATAATTAATAAATGATGGGAATATTCTTGAAAAATTGTTAGATAATTTTCTCTTACTTTAGTTAATTTAGTTTGGGTTTCATAAACTTCTTTTAAAGAGCGTTCTTTGATTCTGTCTAAAGATACTTCTACAGGAATATCCAGATAAATTACCAAGTCAGGATTAGGAAACTTATGATTTAATTTACTCACAAAGTCAAATTGTTCTGGAGTCTGACAATTATAAGCTAGAGAGGAAAAATAATATCTGGTACTGATTACATGAAACCCATCTTTAATTAGTTTAAAAACTCCGTCTGTATCATTATATAAATGGTCGTGGCGATCGCTGGCAAATAAGTAAGCCATTTGTTCATCAAATAAATCAGCATCCTCTGTAAATAAAATTCTTTTTTTTAAGGCTTGTCTAATTAAGTTTCCAATAATTCCGTTAGAAGGTTCAGGACTAATGACTGCTTTTTCTCCTTGAGCAATAAAAGAGTTTTTCAACAATTGTGACTGAGTAGATGTACCAGCCCCATCAATTCCTTCTAATACAATAAAAAGTTTTTTATTAGTTTTTTTTTGTTTATTTCCCATTTTTAGCTATAAATAAGATAATTATATTTAATCAACAATTAACCATTAACCATTAATTTTATTTACTAAAATTTTTTTTAATCTTTAACCAGGTTTGTAACCAACGATATTTGTGTTTACGACGTTGTAACTTTTGCTTATGAAATTCGGTTGCTACTTTGTTTAATATGGCGGAAAAACTAGGACAAATTGTAGAAATTTCTGTCTTAAGTAGGGCTTGAATTGGATTATTACTAAATTTAATTTTGTTTTGGAGCATTACCATAATAGTAGAGATTAATTCTTCAGCGCGATCGCCTATAATAGTACAGCCCAGTATCTCTCCTTGAGACGTTAAAATAAACTGACACCACCCTGTAGTTTTTCCTAATATGGGAGATTGAATAACATTTTTAAAGTATTCTCTGACAACATAGATTTTATTTCCATAATTTTGTCTTGCTTCTGTTTCAATCATTCCGATACTTACTAAAGTAGGTTGAGTAAAAACCACTCTGGGAATTAAAGAATAGTCTATTTTATACCAGGGTAGTAATAAAATATTTTTTAAAGCAATATTAATTTGCTCTCTCTTCATCAAAGAAGAAAAAATACCTATGCTATCTCCACAAGCATAAATACTTTTGTTAGTAGTTTGTAGTAGGCTGTTAACAGTTATTCCTGTATCATCATATTTAACTCCGACTCCTGCTAAATTTAATCCTGCAATCTTAAATTCTTTTTCTTCAGTAAAAATAACAGTATCTATTACTAATGCTTTATCTCCAGCTTGTAACCAGCTTTCCCCTGCAATTTTTTTGATTTGAGTCACAGGAGAATTAGTAATTATTTCTATTCCATCAGCTTCTAATTGTGCTTGAATTATCATTACTGCTGCTAATTCTTCTTGAGGTAAAATCCTTTCTCTCTCAACTACTAAGGTAACTTTTTTTCCCAGTCTTCTTAATACCTGTGCTAATTCTAAACTAGAAGCATAACTTCCTACTATAGCTAAATTATTTCCTAAAGATGTTAAATCTTTTTGTTGCCAAACATCATTATATGTTAAACAATTGACTTGTTCGATGCCAGGGATTAAAGGTATTGTAAAATTCGAGTCTGTAGCAATTAAAAAAGTACGCGATCGCAGTTGGCGATTTCCTACAATCAAAGCTTGTTTGGGAAGACGACAAAATTCTCCTTCACCCAAAATAATGTCGGCTCCGAAAGCTGCTAACTGGGAAAGGGAATTAATTTCTCCTAAATTATTGCTGTCTAGTTCACTTATGGCTTTAAAATCAACAGCTAGGTCACAATTCAATTGTTTTTGTATAATCCAAGAATTGTAGTTAAGCCTTGTTACTAGATTAGTTGCTTCTCTTAAACGAAAATAATTACTATTCGGATTATTACTAATAAATTCTTCTTGAGTTTGGGTAACTAGGGCAACTCTTGCACCAAGTATAGTTGCTTTTGACGCAGCTTCTATTCCTGTTTTACTACTTCCAATTACTACTAAATCATATTCCATTATTGTTGATTGTAGTTATATATAGCTTTTCTGATTTTTGAAGAGTTCGTGGCGGTACAGGTTTAATGCTCCAACCCAACCTACTAGCTTAAGATATTCACTAATGAATTTAACAGATAATTATTTTCTTCAGGTGTGCGTACTGCAATTCTAAAATATTTATCTCCTAATTCGGGAAAGCTTAAACAATCACGAATTAAAATACGATATTGCTTTAACAACTTTGTCTGTAGCTGAGTAACAGACACTCGACTTTTCACCAACAAAAAATTAGCAGCACTGGGTAAAGGTTCAAATTCAGGAATATTGGTTAAACCTTTAACTAAATCATCTCTAGCTGATGCTAACCAATTCCAAGTAAATTGTTGAAATTCTTGAGCTTGAACTGCTGCGATCGCAGCTTCTACTGCTAAACTATTTACTGACCAAGGATCGCGGTATTTTTGCCACTGTTGTAGGATATCAGGATTGGCAAGAGCATAACCAATTCGTAATCCAGGCAGACTATAAAATTTGGTCAAAGAACGTAAGATAATCAAGTTGGGATAGTGGCAAATAAGCCCAATAAGGCTTTGCTGTTTTTCTGGGGGAATAAAGTCCATAAAAGCTTCATCGATAACCACCAGAGAAAATTTATCCAAGTAAAAAATAATTTCTTCTCTATTCCAGAGTTTCCCTGTGGGATTATGAGGATTATTTAACAATAACCCACTATTAGATATGAGATGATGGGGTAAAAGAGAAGATAACTTCTCCAGTGGTAGAGGAGTCGTCACAGTAACGACATTAGCGGAAAAAGCTCCTAAAGCTCGATAATAATCCCCGAAAGCAGGAGTAACTACATAAGTTGCTTCACATTGACCTAACTCTTTTGCAGCCCAAGTCAATAACTCTGCTGACCCGTTTCCAGGCAATATACAATCAGGACTTAAATCATGATGTTCCCCCAGACAATCTCTTAATTGAGAATATTCTGGACTAGGATAGTGCTTCAGTTTCGGGATAGCTTCTGTAATGGCATTTAATACCTTTTTAGGTATGCCATAGGGGTTGATACTAGCAGAAAAATCTAACAAAGAAGAAGCAGGACAGCCTGCAATATTAGCTGCCCAAGCTAAATTTCCACCGTGTTGGGGTCTGCCCAAAGTCAGGTTAAATATTGTTAAGATTATTTAGGAGCTACTTTTTCTTTAAAGAGCTTCCCAGGAGAAAAAGCAGGTACTGTGGTGGCAGGAATGGACATTTTTTCCCCTGTTTTAGGGTTACGTCCTTCTCGCTCTTTACGAGCGCGAGGTTCAAAAGAACCAAATCCCACTAAAGTAACTTTGTCTCCTTCAGATACAGCTTCCATAATAGTTTCGATCGCAGCACTAAGTACTGCGTCCGCTTGTTTCTTAGTGACAGTAGCTCTCTGAGCAATACGATCTACCAATTCACCTTTATTCATTGACAATCTCCTTGTTTGTATAGGGTCATTGACTTGTTTAGAGAATTGAGCCTATGTACTGAAACTTCGGAATTCTAGAGCATTTGAGTTAACGAAGTCAATAAATTTTGAGGAAATAAATCCCCAAATAACCATAGGCTACAATTTTTACTGCCTTATTCTAAGCTGTCATTGCCTACTATGGAACGCGGAAACCACTAATTTATATAGATTTCAACAATTTTTTTGATTTTGGTACTACCAAAGCGGTTTTTTGTAAGTATTTATACCTAAAAAAATCTTACTTACACAGAGAACTGTAAAGAATTGCATCTTTTGATTCTGTATCGGAATTTTTCTCTATAAGCTCTAATAACTGGTCGTTATCAATAAGCCCTAAGTCATATTCAATTTCAGGAGACTGTGGGATTTTCTGAGTATCACAAATAATCTCACTCAATTTAGTTAGCTCAGGGGAAGTTGGTGGAATCTTTAATGGCTCTTCCATGCTTATATTGAGGTCAAATATTGCCGATTTGACTTCAGGCTCAACTACAATTTCATGGTTTGCCTGCATTACCGATGAGTAGTAGCCATCAGTATTTACTCCAACGAAATAAGTAATTTTACCTTGGACTGCTTTAAAAACCTCACCACCAAATACGGTAGTGGCTCTTAGTAAAATCGCTTGCTGTGGATTAGATTTAGACTGTCGATAATAGTAAAAGCTATCGCCTTGAC
Source organism: Xenococcaceae cyanobacterium MO_167.B27 (assembly GCA_030065935.1). GTDB lineage: Bacteria > Cyanobacteriota > Cyanobacteriia > Cyanobacteriales > Xenococcaceae > JASJCP01. The sequence goes on along the minus strand of JASJCP010000077.1, from coordinate 14,985 downwards.
GGCAAATACTAACACGAAAATTGCGAGTCCAAAAATCATATACCTCTTCATAGCGGAGTCCTAGCCGTTGACAAGTTCCCCTCATTTGAGCATAAATAGGAGACGAAACTAAGCTTGTGTTGGTAGGAGTAGTGGTTGAAGCATCGTAAGAAGCCGTTACCATTTCATTTACCCTGTGAAATTTCATCAAAGCCAGACAACACAGCTTAAATAATAATATTTTTTTCAACCAAGTAATCGTAATCATTCACAATAACAATTTTGATACAAAGTATATGTAATTTTTAGGTTCAGTCAGCATTTTCTCAAACAAATTTTAAAAACAGAACTGACATATATTTAAACGTCAGTGTAATGGTGAATAGTAAAAACTCAGGCAATACAGGCTTTTAAATAATGTTTTTTAAACTTATGATCATCGCTCAAAATACTCTATCGGCACTATTGTATCGAAAATGTAAAGAAAACCTCAATTTTGTCATCAGGGTAGGATTCAAGTATTTTCTTTATTTATTAGCGATATCAGTTTAAGAGATTATTGCTCAACAAGGAGATGCTAGATTTTATTCGCTTTTTGTGTTTCCTAAATGGGACAACTCTCCGTAAAACTATAGCTTCCGCTATAGAAAAGCGTTTGACTGGCTTGTCAGCAGAAATGGCTTTTAACGCTATGCTCGGTTTATTCCCTGCAATTATTGCTGTGTTGACCGCTATTAGTTTGTTTGAAAATTCGATCAAACAAACATTAGGGGAGTTAGCAGTACATCTTTCTGAAATTGCTCCCCAACAAGTATGGAGTTTATTATTAAGTTTTACGACAGAAGTTAAAGTTTCTCAAGATGAAAGCTGGTTTTCTTTAAGCTTTATTGCTACTATTTGGATTATTTCTGGGGTCATAAGCTCTGCTATTAATGCTCTAGACCTTATTCATAAAGTTCCAGCTAGAGCCAAAAAACCTTTTTGGCATATTAAGTTAATTGCTATTTTCTTAACCATCGGAACAATCTTCCTACTCATCATTGCTTCTTTTTTATTATTAATAGGTGATTTTATAGTTCATATTGCAATTCATCAAAATTGGAGTCAGTTATTATTAATTACTTGGAAAAGTTTGACGATTATTGTAATTACTTCTATAATTATTGCTTCTCTATCAATTTTGTATCAAATAAAATCTAAAACTGATCGAAAAAGCTCTCGAAACAAGAATGACACCTTAACTGCATTCATAATTATTATCAGTACACTTTTGATTCAAATCATCTATTTTTGCTTTGTATTTGTAGAAGGATTAATAGTTGAATCCAATATTGAAGCAACCGTCAGTAGTTTTTTAGTTCATCTTTGGCGATTATTAAGTTTCCCCATAGCCTTAGCGGTAGTGGCGATCGCATTTGCTTTTATATATCAGTTTGGCACAAGCATCAGAGCCAAACAAACTCCCCTAATACCAGGAGCAGTTTTAGCTGCTATTTCTTGGGCAATTGTATCCTTACTATTTCGTTTCTACGTATCTCATTTTGGAGTGTATAACAAAATTTATGGCGCATTAGGTACAGTAATAGTTTTAATGCTGTGGCTCTACTTAAGTTCTCTGGTGATGCTTTTAGGCGATCAATTAAATGTCATTGTAGGGGAAGCAATGCACAAAAAATCTTCTAAATAAGGTTAAGGTAAAGGTAATGGGGGATTGGGGAATTGGGGAGACCCAACTCGTCGCTTCGCGATTGGGGGGATTGGGGAGTTGGGATAAATTATGAGGGATAAATTATGAGGGATGAGGAGTAAGTCTAGGTAGGAGAGTCTAGGTAGGAGGTAAAAAGTAGCAAGTAACTGGCTACTTGCCCGCAAAGCTACTTATTAGTTGTTACTTATTACTTACTACTTTTTTCTGAGTCCTTCTTGCTGATTACTGCTAAAGATAAAAATCTAGTCGTACATTCTCGCTTCAAGCGCGCTAGGATTCTCTTCACAATAAATCTCAAAATAACTCTTGGGTTTTTCCACAAAATCACTTTTGTGCATAATATCGCTAATCGAAATAACCCCTTTAAGACCATTTTGAACTACAGGTGCGCGACGAATACGAGTATTAGCAAATAAACGTGCTACATATTCCACACCCAAATCGGGAGTAACTGTAATACAGGGTTTGGTCATGATCTCAAATACCCTGAGAGTTTTCGGATCATCGCCGTAAGCAGCTACTTTATAGACAATATCGGTTTCTGTAACCATTCCATAAGGGTCGCGATCGCTACGAGGTTCAACAATTAAAGCCCGCAAACCCTTATCCTTCATTAGCTTAACTGCTTCTGCTACTGTAGCAGAGCCACTAATAGCTACCACATCTTTGGTCATAATATCTTCTGCTCGCATCATGGCTCAAATCTCCTTGGTCTATGTAGTAATTGTTAACATCAATCTTCATAAATGCGACACTCTAGAGCATCAGGATTTTCTGCACAATAGTCCTTGAGAGAATCAGACTTTTTGGCTGCTTTGCGTTTATCCGCAGCAATAGCTTGTAATTCTTCTACTACATCCCAAGCAGCAGCACATTCAGGGGAGGTTGCTCCTTTCTCTGCACAAGTAGCTCTCGCCTCTTCCCTAGCAGCATCAATACGATCTTCGAGAAAAAGCTGCATTGGCTTTTCTACAAAATCACTTTTGTGCATAATATCGCTGATGGAGACAATTCCTAAGAGCTTTCCTTCAACTACAGGTGCGCGACGAATACGAGTATTTGCAAATAAACGTGCTACATATTCCACACCCAAATCGGGAGTAACTGTAATACAAGGTTTGGTCATGATCTCAAACACCCTGAGAGTTTTCGGATCGTTACCATAAGCAGCTACTTTATAGATAATATCTGTTTCTGTAACCATTCCATAAGGGTCGCGATCGCTACGAGGTTCAACGATTAAAGCCCGCAAGCCCTTATCCTTCATCAGCTTAACCGCTTCTGCTACCGTAGCAGAGCCACTAATTGTTACCACATCTTGGGTCATAATATCTTTGACTTGAAGCATTAAATTTTACCTCTTGTTTTTAACTGGATTTTTAAGTGCAAAATCGGAACTTCTCTTTACAAAATAAGTGCCAGGAAACTGAGCTTCTAAGACACTTCCACTAAGAGAACACATCACCATTAAATAGTCACAAACAGGACATTCTGTCTTAATAACTTGCTTTTTAGGGCAACTACAGTAGGCAGCTTCACTACTAGTGAAATAACGACGAATTGCATTACTACCACAGTTAGGACATTGAATTGTTTGAATGGTATTTATCACAATTTTGATTCTAATTTTAGAGCATAAAATGAATATTTTGCTCACTCCTCACCAGGAATACTGTCAAATCCATAATCAATTATCAATAATAAATTATCAATTTGATCTATATAAATGACTGAATAAGACCTTAATTAGCAATTAGCTAAAAACTAATTAATTTAGGGTACAAGCAGGATACTAAAAAGAGAGAAAATATCAAAATATTATTGGATACTGGAAGCTCCTGTCCTTCTATCCCAGATTAATTAGTAATTAGTAATTATTCCTTCACTACAGTTGGAGGTGCATTTCCACAGCATTACTATAAGTCTCATAAGGAGATTTCCCCACAAACTGTTCTGTTAATTTGGCATCTTTAAAGATTAAAACCCTAGGAAGATTGGAAATGTGGTTTTTTTTGGCATTATTAGAATTTTGCTCGATGTCGATTTTTACAATTTTGGCTTTACCTTGATATTCTTCTGCCAAGCGATCCATAAAAGAAATTATTAAATCAAAACAGCCACACAATGTTCCTAAGTAGTAAACAACGACTAGATTTTCATTTTGCATTAATTGTTTTAAATTTTTTTCTCGGATATACTCTGCTTGATGTTTTATAGACATAATTTTTACTCGGGAATTATTAGTAAAGTTCGTCTTCTTGATGAGTTAAAATTGTGCAGTCAGACATAGGATAAGCCACACAAGTTAAAACAAAACCAGCTTCAATTTGTTCATCATCTAAAAAAGCTTGGTCTGATTGATCTACAGTTCCAGCTAATAACTTTCCTGCACAGCTAGAGCAAGAACCAGAACGGCAAGAAACAGGTAGATCAATATGGTTTTCTTCTGCTGCATCGAATATATATTGATCTTCTGCAACTTCAATGCTTATCTCCAAACCTTCTGCTTCATTAACCAATTTGACTTGATAAGTCGCCATAAAAATTTTCTCCTTTTGTAGGTTGATGGGAAAGTTCTTGATAAACTAGATTTAAGAAATTCAATATTTTTGCCTAGTGATGAATTCTCCCAACTCAGAACCCAATAAAATTTGGGAAAGATTAGAAACAGGAAGAAGAAATAAAGCTGCTAGCGGTGGCTATGCTGGTTATGGTTCTCCTGCTTTTGGCAAAAAAGCTGTCAATGGAGAGTTAGTCAATAATCCTCAAGAACAAGAAATTATTGAGCTAATTCGTCGTCATCACAAATCAGGAAAATCGCTACAACAGATAGCTAATTGGCTCAATCAACGGGGATACAAAACTAAAAGGGGTCAACAATGGCAGAGAATTTCCATTAAAAGAGTCTTAGACAGACTTTATGGCAAAAATCCTTGATTTGCTCAGATAAAAGTTTTTTCTTGATTGATGATGGCTGTTTTCTATAACCTCCAGTGACTCTACTCTTTGAGTAGAAATTATTTCAAGCTTTTGTCTGTTACATTTCTCTTATCATAAACCTTAAAGGGACTAATGAAAAGATTATTTCTCGAATTAAGCCATATTATTTGTTACATCGGTTTTGATGTCTGTAGCTATGGAAATTGACGATCGCTGGTTAGCGACTCCCGATTTAGACATGGCGATTGAGCGATCGCCGTTGCAAATTAGCCCTGAGACTGGTGTGCGAGAGGCGATCGCTATGATGAGTCAAGCCAGAGGTAGTAGCTGTTATTTTTCTAGTGATAATGAGTTAGAAAAATCTCTCTGGGGCAATCAAAACCCTTCTAGTTGTGCTTTAGTTATGGAGGGAGGCAAATTACTGGGGATTTTGACAGAAAGAGATATTGTACGTCTGACCGCTTCAGAAATGTCCTTTGATCGCTTAAAAGTTAGTCAAGTAATGACTCAACCTGTTATTACCTTATCCCAGGAGAATTTTAGAGATATATTTGCAGCTTTATTCCTATTTCGTCGCTATAAAATTCGTCATTTACCATTGGTGGATGAGAAAAATAACCTTGTGGGGGTAATTTCTCCAGAAACTATCCGCCATGCTATACGTCCTGCTAATTTACTCAAACTAAGACGAGTTGCAGACGTTATGAGCAAAAATGTAGTTCATGCGCCTAAGAGTATTTCAGTAGTGAAGATAACTCAATTAATGGCACAACAAAAAGTGAGTTGTGTAGTAATTACCGAAGAAGACGAAATAGACAATATCTTAATTCCAGTGGGGATTATTACTGAACGAGATATTATGCAATTTCAATCCTTAGAATTAAATCTCAGCAGCATCACAACAGAAGAAGTAATGAGTACCCCTTTATTTCTTATAAGTCCAGAAGACTCTCTATTAAAGGCTCATCAAGAGATGCAGCATAGACGAGTCAGAAGATTAGTAGTTTCATGGAACTGGGGACAAGGATTAGGAGTCATTACTCAAACAAGTCTCTTACGTATTTTCGATCCAATGGAAATGTATGGAGTAATCAAAACCTTACAACGGACAATAGAAAAACTAGAAGTAGAAAACCACAGGCTGTCAGATATTGTCAAAAACATCAAAGGCTGAATTTCTATAATTTGGTCGATTTTTTTGACTGCTATGGCAGCTAGCATCTAAACTTAAAACCTATAGCTCATAAACCTTAAGTAAAATTGCCGACATCAAAGAGATAAACTTAATGGAATAATGAAGATAAGTTAATATAAGGGTCAAATATTGGAATCAACTTTACAAAAACGATAAAAAATTACGATTACAATGATGAATAAATATTTTTATACAGCAATTACCGTAGGAGCGATTGCCTTAAGCAGTACGTCTCTGAATGCCAAAGAAAGTTACAGTCAAAGTATTTCAAACACTATCTTTGTTTGTTCTATCGAATCAGAAACACCCACCCTATTTGCTTACAGTCCAGGGAAAATTACTATAACCCCATTAATCAATTGGCATGAAGAATATCTACTACCTGAACAGTCAGGAATAGAAGTTTGTCAACAAGTAGCTGCTAAACTACAAGATTTATCACAACAAAGACAAAAAAGATTTATCACTACCGAAAACCAAGAAGACCAGACCCTGGTTTGTATGGTTACTCAAGACAATTACAACTGTAACTCTGAAGCTAGTGAACCTCTATTTAGCCTTAATCCCAATTATCAAGCTAGCTGCATTCTAGATCGTAGAAAACCTATCGAATGTGTGGCAATAGGACAAAATAGGGGTGTTTTTAGCGTACCAGATGCTCCTTACACACCCATATGGTGGCCCTGGTAAACCCTATAGCTGGATTGTATTTCTAGAGCATCAAAATCAATTTAAAGAGTAAGGAGTAAAGTATAAAGTATGAGGTATGGACTGGGAGAGGCTTGCTCCTCCAGGGCTTCCTTTTCGCGCCAAAAAGCAAAGAACTTAAGCAATCTAGCTCAATTCCCAACCTCTCTCCCAGGGTTATTATTCTGACTCCTGATTATATATTTTAAAAACCCAGTGTTAAATTAATTAGTGATAAATCTGATAACTTGTAAATCTAAATTCAGATCAATTCTATTTTGATTACCAAACTAGATCAATTAATGTCCTTGAAAATTTTACTGGGACTTTTTGCTACTATTGCGTTGGTTAAATCTCTGTTTTTTGGTTCTAGTGTACAAGCACAAGTCTCAGAATCCAAAACCTTTGTATCTCCGACTAATCTAAGTTCTCTACCTCAAGCTGACAGCCAACCATCAAAGCTTTTCATCACTCAAGATCAATCAGACTCTGGTAGTCCCTCTTTGCGTCGTCAACCTGTAGAGGGGGAAAAAAGGTTTGAACCAACAAGAATTCCTCTGCGTCTTCCTCGTCGCAGCTACTATCGTGTCTCCCCCAGTATCACAATTATCAATCCTTCTGGGTTTGGTGCTGCTTGGGGGAGTGCTGGTATTGGTATAGGACTTCAACAAAGAGTCCGTTTTAGAGATCAAGCAGACGGAGTGGTCGGTTTTGGTTTTGGATTGGGGAATCCTCAAAAAAATATTGGGCTGCAAATCGGGATAAGTTTAGTTGATGTCAGTGCGCCCTCTAGAGATGGTGCAGTTAGTTTCAAACTCCATAGACGTTTACCTGGAGATTTGAGTATTGCAGTAGGAACTCAAGGTGCAATAATCTGGGGTAATACCGACGGGGGGTCTTCGGTATATGGAGCAGTTAGCAAAAGATTTGCACTTAGACCAGACCGAACTAGACCTCTAAGTGAAATGTATATGACTTTGGGATTAGGAGGAGGACAATTTCGTTCTGAATCCGATGTTCAAAATGAAATTGAATCTGTTGGGGTATTTGGGAGTGTTTCTGTAAAAGTGATTGAGCCAATAAGCCTAATTACCGAGTGGAGTGGTCAAGACTTGACTTTTGGAGCTTCTATTGTGCCTTTTAGAAATTTGCCTGTAGTAATAGTTCCAGCAGTTACCGATATTACTGGAGAAGCTGGTGATGGAGCAAGATTTATCTTTGGAGTAGGTTATAGTTTTTCTTTTTGACTTTGATCTTTATATTTAGTAACTATCTAGCCATGAAATCCTTGAATCATCTTATTAGTCTTAGTGTTTTATTTTGTTGGGTTATGGTTAGCCCCCCTCTAGTTCGTTCCCAAACAGGAAATATGTCGGATGTTACAGGTCCCAATCCTATAGACATGATAAATCCTGATACTTCCAACGGCGATCCCGAACCTCCGGATCCTACTTTAATTCCTCCTGACCCCGACCCCGACCCTATCGGAGACAATCCTAACCCTACTGACCCTACCGCAGAAAATCCTGGCACTACCGACCCTACCGCAGAAAATCCTAACCCTACTGACCCTACCGCAGAAAATCCTGGCACTACCGACCCTACCGCAGAAAATCCTGACACTACCGACCCTACCGCAGAAAATCCTGACACTACCGACCCTACCGCAGAAAATCCTGACACTAATACTGACCCGACAGCAGATACTGCGGATACTACTGATACTAATACTGAAAGTTCAGACAGTGATGTAGCACAAGAAGGAGAAACTCAAGACGAAACTGCAACAAGTGACACCGAAACAACTGACACCGAAACAGAAGATACAGCAGAAGATACCAAAGATAGCGAAGAGGTAGCAGACGAGCCAGATTTTGAACAAGAAATAGACTCTCAAGCTTATGAGGTACAGCTACAGCAATCTAGTCCTGAATTAGCAATACTAATGCAAGAAGAGTCTTATGCAACTCAAATATCATCCTATGCAGAATTTCAGATATATGGGGAAGCTCCATCTGTACAACAAATTTCCCAAAGACTAGGGGAATTGTGGCTACAAACTGGAAAAAAAACAGCATTTATAAGTATATCCTTGCAAAGAAATCAACTAGAATCTTTTACTGTCTTACCTAATGTATCCTCCTTAGCGATGGATAATTCTGAGATGGTATCTTCTAATATCGCTAACAATCAACTAGTTCAAGCCAGCCAAACAACCTTACGCAACACAATAACAGATAGTTCCCGTAAGAGAATACTAGCAACAGCCAAGAAATTTCGTGAAGAAATTAGTAATCCGAGAAAAGTTGGAAAGAATGACTATTTAATACCTGCACAACAATTGTATGAGTGGATTATTGCACCCCTCGAACCAGAACTAGAGAAATATGATATAGATGTCCTAGTTTTTGCTATGGATTCGGGATTACGTCTATTACCTCTTGCTGCACTTCATGATGGGGAACAATTCTTAATCGAAAAATATGCCATAGCTTTAGTCCCCAGTTTCGGTTTAACTGATACTCGTTACGTAAATTTGAATCAAAGTACCATTTTGGCTATGGGAGCATCCAGGTTTAAAGGAGAAGTACAATCACCTCTCCCCACAATGCCTATAGAATTAGAAACTATTACTCATAATGCTAGTCGAGGACAAATTTATCTCAATGAAGATTTTACTGTTGCCAATTTTAAAGCGCAAAATCGTCTCAGTCATACCTTTTCGATTATTCATTTAGGTACTCATGCTAACTTTAGAGCAGGAAATTTTGATGATTCCTATATCCAGTTTTATGATGAGAAACTACAACTATCAGCTTTAAGAGAGATTTCCGATGAACTGGGTTGGAGTGATAGCAAAAATCCTCCTGTAGAGTTGCTGGTGCTTAGTGCTTGTGAAACTGCTTTGGGTGATGAAAAAGCAGAATTAGGCTTTGCTGGATTAGCTTTACAAGCGGGGGTAAAATCTGCTCTAGCTAGTCTCTGGTATGTGAGCGATTTGGGGACTTTAGCTTTGATGGGAGAATTTTACAATCGCCTAGACGATAGCTTAATTAAAGCGGAAGCACTGCGCCAAACCCAGTTAAATATGTTAACAGGAAAAGTTATGGTGCAAGATAAACATATTATATTATCTAATGGAGAAAGCTTACCTCTACCTGATAACTTCCCCGATGGAAGTTTAATCCTTGACGATCCTTACTTTTGGTCTTCCTTTACTCTCATTGGTAACTGGAATTAATTTGAGGGATGAATTATCAGGAAGTAATCAGTAATCAGTAATCAGTAATCAGTATTACTGTTCTCCGCACTCCCCTCTGCTCCCCTAGTCCCCCCAATCCCCAGTCCCCTAGTCCCCCAATCCCCCATTCCCCATTCCCCATTCCCCATTCCCCCCGGGAGGAGACTTAATATATCTAGGTATTGAACCCAAAATAGATCGGTTTTGTAATGAAGTCTCCTTCCCGCCCCATTCCCCATTCCCCAGTCCCTATTTCAACTATCTTTCTTAATGACCCGCTAAATACTTATTAACCGATGACTTTTTCTTTCATTCGTTCTGATCTGGCTCAATTTGCTGCTTATACTCCCCACCCAGGAGGAAAAACTAATCATCCTGTAGATCGTTTGGATACTAATGAATGTCCCCTCGATCTACCTCAAGAGATTAAAGATAAACTTACTTGGCTTTATCAACAGGAAATAGAAGCTAACCGTTATCCTGATGGGAGTCATTATCAGTTAAAAAGTGCGATCGCAGAATATGTAAATGAGTCAGCAAGTCTAGAAGCAGTAATCTCATCAGCTAATATCTCTTTGGGGAATGGCTCGGATGAGTTGATCCGTTCTATCCTAATTGCTACTTGTTTGGGAGCAGAAGGGGCGGTCTTAGTCGCCAATCCTACTTTCTCTATGTATGGTATCCTGGCTAAAACCCTGGGTATTCCCGTTGTAAGTGTGGGAAGAAATGAGACAGACTTTACCTTAGATCTAGAAGCAGCCAAAAATGCTATTGCAGAAACAACTAACCCTCCTATCAGAGTTGTCTTTGTAGTTCATCCCAACTCCCCCACAGGCAATGCTTTACAAGAACAAGAATTAGATTGGTTGCGAAGTCTATCTCAAGATATTCTGGTTGTAATAGATGAAGCCTATTTTGAATTTAGTCAAACATCCGTAGTAGCAGAACTAGCACAACATCCTAACTGGATTGTACTGCGTACCTTCTCTAAAGCCTTTCGTTTAGCAACCCATCGTGTAGGATATGCCATTGCTAATCCTGAAATGATTGCTATCTTAGAAAAAGTACGTCTTCCCTATAATCTACCAACCTTTTCCCAAACCTCCGCCTTAGTTGCACTGCAAAATCGTCATCTGATATTACCTTTTGTCTCCCAGATACTCCAAGAAAGAGACAGAATGTATCAAACACTATCTAGTAATGAATCTTTACAAGTGTGGCAAAGCAACGCCAACTTTATCTATTTACGACTGAAAAACCTTGATGCTAAATCCCAAAATCAACAACTAGCAGCAATTACCAGCAAGCTGAAAAATCAAGGAACTCTTATTCGCCATACAGGAGGCGGTTTAAGAATAACTGTAGGGACAGCAGCAGAAAACACCAGAACCTTGTCAAGATTAGCTGGGGTTAATAGTTGATTAATTGATTATTATTTTGATTATAGGTGATGCACCGCCCACCTTATTTATTAAACATAAAGCCTATAATCAATAAAAATGAATTCTAATAATTTTATAGACCCACCTTCCCCAACGACTCATCATAAGCATTCAGCAGGACTCTTAACCGCATTTCGTCTAGGATTATTTAATCTGGGATTAGGATTAATGGCGGTATTAACCCTAGCTGTTCTCAATCGAGTCATGATTAGTGAACTGGGGATTCCTGCTACCATTACCGCAGGAGTTTTAGCAGTATCTCAATTTGTTGCACCTGCTAGAGTCTGGTTTGGACAACTATCTGATAGTAAACCTCTCTTCGGGAAACATCGCACTAATTATGTCCTAATCGGAACAGCAATTTTTGGTTTAGCTGTGTTTTTAGCAGTACAAGTAGTGTGGCAATTGGGAGCAATTGTGAGAGCCAATGGAGAATGGTTATGGAATAGCCAAACTATAGGCTTAACTGCCCTATTAGGACTAATTTTAGCAATTTATGGTTTAGCTGTAAGCTCTAGTTCCACTCCTTTTACCGCTTTGTTAGTAGATGTTTCAGAAGAAGAGAATCGCTCTAAATTAGTTTCTATCGTTTGGTCAATGCTGATGGTAGGAATAGTGATAGGGGGGATTAGTGGTGGTGTTGTGCTAAAACAAATCAACCAGGGAGGAGTAGAAGCTGGTCAAATTCCTTTAGAAAACCTCCAAGCACCCATTAACTCTGTCTTTAGCTTTGTTCCTTTTTTAGTTTTGGCTTTAGCAGCGATCGCAACTTGGGGAGTAGAAAAGAAATATTCTCGTTTTAGTTATCGCTCTACTAATTCTGAGCGCGATGATAGTATTACCCTCAACAGAGCTATCAAAATTTTAACAGCTAGTCGTCAAACAGGTATCTTTTTCTCTTTCTTGTGCTTGTTTACTATCAGTTTATTTATGCAAGAAGCAGTATTAGAACCCTATGGCGGAGAAGTTTTCGGAATGTCCATTGCGGATACCACCAAACTCAACTCCTTTTGGGGAATGGGAATTCTATTAGGCTATGGTACAACAGGCTTTTTCATCGTCCCTCGTTTGGGGAAAAAACCCAGTGCTAAAATCGGTTGTTGGCTTGTTGCATTATGTTTTATATTAATTATCCTCTCTGGTTTTACTCAACAAGAAGCAATCCTCAAATCAGCAATGGTAGTATTTGGTACAGCAACGGGAGTAGCTACCATTGCCAGTATTAGTTTAATGTTAGACCTTACCGCAGCAGCAACCGCAGGAACTTTTATTGGTGCTTGGGGACTAGCACAAGCTATGTCCAGAGCCTTAGCTACCGTAGCAGGAGGAGTTATTTTAGATATTGGTAAAGCTCTTTTTACTAATCCTATATGGGGTTACAGTTTAGTGTTTGCCATTCAAGCATTAGGAATGATCGTTGCCATAACTATCCTGAATCAAGTAAATGTGAAAGAATTTAAAGAAACTACAGGAAAAGCGATCGCAACTGTAATGGAAGGAGACTTAGACGGGTAAGATTTATGAGATAATTGGTCTTATTACCAATTGTCAACAATTAATAACTTATTTAGAACTTATTTAGCAATGACTAAGACAGCATGGGTATTTCCAGGACAAGGTTCTCAAGCAGTAGGAATGGGTCTTGACTTACAAACTCTTCCTATAGCTCAAGTAAAATTTGAAATTGCCGAAAAAGTCCTTGGTTGGTCTGTCTTAGATATTTGTAAAGGAGATGAAGCGGTCTTATCTCAGACTAATTATACTCAACCCTGTTTATACGTAATAGAATCTATCTTGGCTGACTTGTTAACGGAAAAAATCGGTTTACCCCAACTAGTTGCAGGTCATAGCTTAGGTGAATACGTAGCCCTTTACACTGCTGGCGTATTCAATTTTGAGTCAGGATTGAGCTTAGTCCAAAAACGTTCTGAACTTATGGCTACTGCTGCTGGTGGAAAAATGGCAGCCCTTATGAAATTTGACCGCTCTCAACTAGAAACTGTCATTGGAGCAACTCCCCATGCAGTTTTAGCCAACGACAATAGCGATACTCAAGTAGTTATTTCAGGTACTCCCGAAGCAATAGATACAGTAATATCCCAAGTTAAAGCTAAACGAGCCTTAGAACTAAATGTCTCTGGTGCGTTCCATTCTCCCTTAATGGCGGATGCTGCTGCACAATTTGAGTCCATCCTCAATTCTGTTACTTTTAATGATGCTCAAGTTCCTGTCTTATCTAACGTCGATCCTACTCCTGCAACTCAAGCACAAGACTTAAAAACTCGTCTCACTCAACAGATGACTGGTTCAGTAAGATGGCGCGAAATTATGAGGAGGCTTACTACTGAAGGTATCACTAAAGCTGTAGAAGTAGGCCCTGGTAAAGTTTTAGCAGGTTTACTCAAAAGAAGTTGTAAAGGTATTGAGCTAGTTAATGTGGAAACAGCAGAACAATTAAGTAGAACCACACCAATAAGTTTAATCGCTTGAGATAGTTAGTAGTTGATGGCTGATTATTTTTAGAGCTAATATGTATTGGTCGCGCCGTAGGTTGGGTTACGCTTTCAGTGCGGTCTTGGACTCCCGCTTACAAGCTCTTGAAATGAATTCAAGAGACAGCGGATCGGCTTTCCCCCACCGAAGTACCTTTCGGGTATAAGAAGCATGAAACCCAACATTAACTGTAGCTCTTGGAAAAGCGATCAGCTACCTGGTGCTCCTCTGTAGGTTGGTTTAAAGCATAAAACCTAATATCAACTATAGGTAGCCCCAAAGCGACAAGCGCAAAGCTAGTTGCTGCTCACGCACCGCCCTACAGCGAAAATCCCAAGCGCGATAGCCTCCACTATTCTAATTTGAAACAGAAAGAAACTATATAAATAAGCCGACATCGACCGAAAAAAACTTAGCTCAAGCAAAGGCTTGAGCTTTGCTAATGCTGCGTTTGCCATTAACTACTTCAGAGACAACTCCTCTAGAACCAATCACACCTACCAAATTTTCCTGTTTAATATTATTAGCTTCCATATCAACTACCATTCCACGCTTTAATTTCGTCATTATGGCAAATCAAGTAAAGCTGATTCAGTTAATTCTTGGAGTTCTCGATCTTGTTCATATATTTCTGCATATAAATCGGCAGATTCTTCTAAACTTTGAGTTTCTAATTCTTGTCGTAATTTTTTGAGTGCAGCGCGTATCAATTCATCTTGATCGCGAAATCCATATTCTTGATAACGATTGAGAAATTGAATTTCTGATTCTTCTAAATTAAATTGAGCTTGAGTCATTTTTATGAGCTTACTTTTTTATCTATTTTAATTTTGGAATGATTTGAAACCAAAAAGCGATCGCATCCTTGATTGACTCGTCCCATCGATCATTCTAATTTGAAAAAGAGCGATCACATTTATCCGTAGAATATAAGTCCTAAATTTGGGTTTTTATAGATTTTTTTAGCCGAGGCAAGAGCGGATGATAAACCTAGCAATACATCTATTGATGTTGTGGAGGGAAAGCTTTGTTGATAAAGTGTTTTTCCATTGGTTGTTACAACACTATGCTCTAGCTTACCAGTTGCAAGCTGGTTGACACACGATACAACTATATCGATTTGACTTCCATACTGATCGACAATAACCAATTTCATAAATTTTTTAGGCTCTACCGAACTTACAGTGTTGAATTTGGGTAAAAGGCTTATCTGTAAACGGATTTAGGAAAAAACATACAAAATCAAACTATCAAGAACTCAAAGTCTTGCACAGCAAGACTTTTAATGACTAGTTTCTAA
>JASJCP010000264.1 GCA_030065935.1 Xenococcaceae cyanobacterium MO_167.B27 | reverse complement strand
TATTACACACTCTTATGATGTGTTGGAATTTGGTAACTCACTAGATACAGTAACAATGCTAGTGCTAAAAATCCGTAGGGAAGATAGGATGGATTTTCAATATGCTCCAACAAAGCGGGAGTAACAGTTTTGCCTACATATGCTCCATAAAACAAATAGCCCAGTGCTACATGACCACATCTAACTTGTAGTAAGGCAAATATAGTCGCAAAAACTGGTCCATAAACAAAAGCTGCTCCAGCAAAGAATAAGCCACAAGAAGGAATGAGCGTTAGTGAAAGAAATCCTACTCCTGCCAGTAAAAGTAACCTTAACCGAACTATAGGTTTTGGATTGATCCAAGTGCCGAGATTGAGTCGTCCCAGAGTCAATCCTACCCAATAAATCGACAACATAGCAATACTCTGGGTGCTACTCCAGCCGACGCTATGAAGATAAGTTCCACTCCAAGTCCCCAAGGAACTTTCCAAACCGACATATAACAGAATCACCAACCAAAAAGGACTTGCCTGTTTCCAAGGGATTTTATCTTGTTTTGGAGCATAGTTCCAAACCGATGGTGCATTCCATGCCAGCAGTATCGAACCTATTGCCAAAGCTGACACTAGCCCAAACGCTACTCGCCAAGGTAAAAAGATACTGAGTATCGGAGTACTTAAAGCTCCCAAACCAAAAGTTCCATTCGCCCAGTTGAGCAAGACAATCCGACGCTTGGGATGTAGCTCTCCTAATAAATTATTACACTGAAAATTAAGTATCCCGTCTCCAAACCCGATAGGGAATGCTGCTCCGCTAATCCCCCCAAAGTTAGGAGAGAATGATGCTACAACAAAAGCTATTCCAATTATGGCAAAAGCCAGCGCAAAAAAAGGATGACGTTTTTTGCGTTGGGAGACCAGAAGTAGTCCTACCAAGCTGCTGACTAAAAATGTGCTGTAAAAAGCTCCCAAATTCACTTCATTATCAAAGGCTACCATCCATTTGCTATAAAAAGCTCCTGGGGTTGCTACGATAATTCCGTGTAAATACAAACCAATAAATCCTGCTACCGTTAAGCGACGCTGGTTCAAGCTTTGAGGTGTCATATTCTCGGTCAGATGTGTTTGATATTGTCAAGTTAATCTTAAGACCGAAATTTTCCTCTTCGGACTTAAAAATATCTCTTAACGGTTTCAAGGAATTGGCAAACCCGAAAATTTCATAAGCTAGAATTGAGTTAAAGATAAAAAAAATTAATATCAATTGAAATGGCTTATAAAATTAGAACTCGCTGTAATAAAAATCAATCCTCTATTCCCAGGATACAAGCTACTATGTCTCGCCATTCAGTAACAAGTAATCAACTTACTGAAAACCGAAAGCCTAATATTGCTCAAAAAAATAACACTGTTAACTTCAATTTACAAACTTTACCTATTTCTAGTGTTATACAGCGTAAAAATAAATTACCAACAATTTCTAATAATTCTAATATCTTAGTTCAAGTAAAACCCCAAAAAAAGCCCAAGCTTACTAGGAATAAATTTAGAAGACTGTATTATAAATATCGCAATGGAAAACCAGGTAAAAGTATTGCTTCAGTTAGAATGACTCTGGTAAAACTAGCTATTAGATATTATAAAATTAAGACCCATAATGCAGAAATAAAATATATTAACAACACAGAAATAGATAAAAATGCTGCTGCCAATTACACCTTAAAAGATGATAATAGTATAGAGAAAACTATTATCAAATTCTATCCCCAACTTTTTAAACTTCCTTTGAATAGCTTTATCAATACCATTCGCCACGAAGCCTATCATGTATTTTTATACAATAAGGGTATTTATGATGTAGATCGGGAAAGACGCTGTCATAAACATATTCATGAATTTCTCGCAGAAGCTAAAGAAATACTCAGTAAAAATAAAGAAAATCCTCAGCAATTTTATC
Organism: Xenococcaceae cyanobacterium MO_167.B27; assembly: GCA_030065935.1. Taxonomy (GTDB): domain Bacteria; phylum Cyanobacteriota; class Cyanobacteriia; order Cyanobacteriales; family Xenococcaceae; genus JASJCP01. The sequence goes on along the minus strand of JASJCP010000264.1, from coordinate 5,199 downwards.
AAGATGCAAGTCGTGCTTTGCGTCACTGGATATTAATCTATAAAAACCCACCTCTTCCTGATTTTCGAGATATAGATGAGAATCAATTAATGGAATTTATCAAGAAACAATACGATCGCGTACAAAGACAAGTCAAAAAAAGATATGCTGATTTCGTGGATGAATATGGCGCAGATAACCAATTAGCTAAAAAAATCCGACACTTAGTCAATAAATATGAGCAACATCGTCCATAAGAGAATACGAAGCTTTTTATATAATATTTTCTTTGAGAGCCATAACAATAGCTTGAGTTCGATTCTTGACGCAAAATTTACTAAAAATAGAACTAAGATGAGCCTTAACAGTAGCAATAGTTACATACAATTCTTGAGCAATTTCCTCGTTAGATAAACCTTGTACTAAATACCCTAAAACCTCTTTTTCTCTATGAGTGAGGTGATAATCATTTTTCTGGTGATTCTCTAAAGTTTCTAATTGACCAAAATCACTTAAATAATTATTAAAAGACAGAAAAAATCCTGTTGCTACTTCAGGGGGTAAATAAATTTTTGAATTGATTATAGTATTAATTGCTTCTAGTAATTGACTAACAACATTAGGTTTAAAGATATATCCTTTTGCCCCCAAAGACATAGCTTGAAAAATCATTTCATCTTCTTCATGACCTGATAAAATTAAAGTTTTTGTCTGAGCATGATTGTTGGATAAGTACTTAAGAATATCTAATCCACTTTCTTGCTGTAACTCTAGATCGAGTAGTAAAACTTGTGGCTTATATTTTTCTATTATTAGTTTTCCTTTAGCTATAGAATCAGTATCAGATATTAGCTTGAGCTTAAATAAATTATTTTCACTATACAATTCTAAAAGGGTTTTAAGATTCTTCCGAAATTCCCAGTTATCATCAATAATTACCAGAGAAATTGCTTTTTTTTTTGACATTGTAAGTAATTGTTCAGAAGCGTAATTCATCTTAAGTTTCCTGTTCTTGAAATTTAGTTAATTTCAGCACCATACAAACACGGACTTGTGTGGTATCGCCACCCCACCATTCTTAATCACAGAAGATTTAATTATTTTTAGGTAAGACAAAAGAAATTTTTGTTCCGCCTTGAGATAAATTTTCTGCCCAAATATTACCTTTTAGGTCTAATATTATGGTTCTGACAATAGCTAAACCTAATCCTTGTCCATTTTCTCTACGAGAATAAAAGGGTAAAAACATATTTTTTATATCTTCTGAAGACAAGCCACAACCGCGATCGCAAATACTGATTAAAATTTCTTCTTGAAAGGATCGCCAATAACAATCTATAGTTTCTCCTTCAGGGGAAAAATAGATAGCATTACTCAAAATATTGTCAAAAATTTGTTTAATTTTAAAACTTTCTATTGCCAAAAATGCTGTTTGCTGAGAATATTTAATTTTAAGATGTTTCTCATCAATTATATTTTTCAGGTCATCAACACTTTTTAGGAAAATTTTTCTGATATCTTGAGGAATTTTCTGATTATTAGCTTGTAGGTGTAATCGCCAAAAATCTTTTAGCTCTAGATTAAGATTAATTATTTTATTTTTAATAGCTTCAGCTTGGGATTGACAAAAACTTGTTTGAGAACTTAAACAAATAGTCTCAGCCATAATACTTATTTCGGCTAGGGGATTTCTTAAATGATGTCCCATTTGATAAAATAGGTTTTCTAGAGTTTTAAATTCATTTTCTTTTTTATGGTATTTATCTTCTAAATCTAAATACTTTTCCAATAATTGATTGTGGTTTTTAATAATTTGTTTTTGCTCTAAAGACAAAATTTTATCGCAAAACAACATTAAATATTTGGAGTAGATATTAGTTTTTTTGATAAAGTATAAATATCCTAAAAAAACAGAATTATAATAAATTTCTGATTCTGATTCATTAAAATTAACTTCTAGATTATTTAGCAAATTAGAATTTATTTTGTGCTGCGAAAAAGTATTTGATAAACAAATAGCTTCAATGGTATTTTGTGATTTATCTTGTTGAGATACTAAAACACAACCACCAGTAGGTAGTTGTTGCCTTATTTCTTTCCAGAAAAGTTCGATAAAGTTTTGTAAAGTACTATCTTTGCTATTCTTGATTTTTGAATCTAAATTAGCATCTTCTAGGAAAAACATTATTTTTTGTTGTTTTAAAACATTATATTTCTTATATTTCACAGAAAAATACTTTCTGCAATTGATTAGTATTGCATGGGATAGTTAACCTTGGCAATTTAAATTATTGCAGACTCAAACAAAAATCAAAAAAATTAAAATATAAGCCTTAAAAATTAACAGTAATTAATTTTTTTTAAAAATAAGTCATCTAGACTGAAGAGAGTCTTAAAATATAATAAATATTCTTTTATAATTGAACTAATAGTGTTAGAAGCAAAAGCTCAGTAATTTTACGGAGACTAACTAATTTTAGACTTTTCAAACTAATCAAGTTATAAAAAAATTGTATAGTGCTAAAAGATGGTGCTTCTCGAACTTTTTAAATAAACTACTTTCAATACCATCTCAATCCCCTTGAGAAATGGCAAAATGCTTAATAACTTCAATCTGAAACAGATTATCGTAGGTATTACCGCTAGTATAGCGGTATCAAGTTTGATTATTGGTTTGCGACATCAAGGAAGTTTTGAGCAAATAGAGTTATTAGCATACGATTCATTAGTCAGACTAGATGCTAAATCTGACATAGACGAAAGAATTATCATTGTGGGAATTGATGACGATAGTTTACGGAAACTCAATAGCGATAAAATTAGTGATCGCACTCTCAAGCAAGTTTTAGAAACCATTAGACAATATCAACCAAGAGTAATTAGCGTTGATCTAATTCGGGATATTCCCATTGGAGAAGGAAGAGAAGAATTACTCCAATATGTGAATCAGATTTATCAACCCAATGAAGGTGCAATTAAACCGATTCTTTTTTCTTGCGCTTTACCTTCGGAAAATAAACCCAATGGGATCGCTCCCCCTTCGGTAATTGATCAATATAGTGCAATTGGATTTGTGGATTTAGAAACGGATCCGCAAAACATCTTTGGTGGAGAACTTATTAGACGCGCTCCCATTTCCAGTATTCCAGTGAATCTTGGCAAAGACACCAGTCCCGAAAATCAATTTGACACAGAATCAACAAATTATCTCTGTACTGCTCCTTTTTCTTTGAGTTTTTTAACAGCTTTAAGTTATGTGCAAGCACAACAAATCGAAACTTTATCACCAGATTCAACTCCTGATATTACAAAATTCCTCGATCTAACTAAAATTGAAGAAGGTCAGATCAAATTCAAATCTCTAACTTTTAGACCATTAAAGCCAAAAACTGGAAGCTATCACAACTTAGACCCTAGTTTTTATCAATATTTAATTGATTATCGTTATACTCAACCAGGAGAAATCATATCTTTAACGAAGGTACTAGATAATCAGGTAACACCACAACAATTTAAAGACAAAGTAGTGTTGATTGGTTACACCACCAGAGACAATATCCAGCAAACTCCTTTTGGCTTACATTCTGGGGTTTTAATTCATGGATGGATGGTTAGTCAACTTCTGAGTAACGTATTAGATCAACAATCTCCAATTTGGACTTGGTCTGAACCTGTGGAATGGTTATGGATTCTAGGCTGGGGAATAGCAGGAAGTATAGTTGCGTTGGGAATACGTCCAGTTGCAATATTAGTTGGCACCCGAGGAATTGCCCTCGCTGTATTATGGGGAAGTTGTTGGTTTCTCTTTACTCAACAAGGATGGATTCCTTTGATTCCTCCTGGCTTCAGCTTTGCAATTTCTAGTGTTATAGTTAATCCCATTTATGGGGTTTTAGTTAAAGCACTAACTTGGACTCTTCCTGTGTCAGATAGATCGACTATGGATTTAGCTCAAACAACGATTCAAACCATACAAAGAATTATAGAAAGAAAGCCTTATCACTCAAAAGAAGACCCCTTTATCGGAAAAACCATTGGAGATGGCGATCGCTATTTCTTAAAACAACTACTAGGAAAGGGGGGTATGAGTAAGGTATATCTAGCTTTAGATAAAAAGCTAAATAATAAGAAAGTAGCAATTAAAATTATGACTAGCTACTGTTCTACCAATGACCAAGATTTAATTACACGGTTTATAGGAGAAATCGACAAATTATGTCTTTTAACTCATCCTAATATTATACAAATTCAAGAAAAGGGAGTAACTCCAAACACCCCCCCTTTTTCTGGCTATCCATTTTATGTAATGGAATATTTTGAAGGAAAAACTCTCCAGCAATTACTTAATGAAAAGGAAAAAATTACTCCTAATTTAGCTTTACAAATTATATTTAAAGTTTGTCATGGACTGAAAGAAGCTCATAAACAAGGAATTATTCATCGCGATATCAAACCAGGTAATATTTTCTTGTCTGCTGGAGATTCCTTAGGAGAAGTAGTTAAAATTATTGATTTTGGTATTGCCAAAAAAATTAATGAAGAAGCCAAACAAAATACACAATCAACTATTGGATTTATTGGGACTTATCGCTACGCTTCCCCCGAACAATGTCTTGGCATAAGTATAGACTCAAGGACTGATATTTATAGTTTAGGAGTAGTTTTTTATGAAACTCTTACTAGTAACCATCCTTACAATCTAAAAAATAATTCTAATCATCTTACAGAAATTCCCAAGCCTTTAAGAGAACAACCAGGCTGTCAAAATATCCCAGTTGAATTAGAAAATATTGTCCTGAAATGTTTGTCAAAATCTCCTGAAAACCGATTTCAAAATATTGAAGAGTTGGAACAGGCTTTAAGAGATCTTTTGTAAATATCTGAAACTGAAAAATGCTTAATAACTTCAATCTGAAACAGATTATCGTAGGTATTACCGCTAGTATAGGGGTATCAAGTTTGATTATTGGTTTGCGACATCAAGGAAGTTTTGAGCAAATAGAGTTATTAGCATACGATTCATTAGTCAGGCTAGATGCTAAATCTGACATAGACGAAAGAATTATCATTGTGGGAATTGATGACGATAGTTTACGGAAACTCAATAGCGATAAAATTAGCGATCGCACTCTCAAGCAAGTTTTAGAAACCATTAGACAATATCAACCAAGAGTAATTAGCGTTGATCTAATTCGGGATATTCCCATTGGAGAAGGAAGA
>JASJCP010000076.1 GCA_030065935.1 Xenococcaceae cyanobacterium MO_167.B27 | reverse complement strand
GGTAAAGCTCCTAGTCCCAGTCAAGTTAGGAATGGAGAGATTAGTGAAATAGATTTGGTTGAACCAGCCCCAACCTCACCCCCAACCCCTCTCCTACCAGAGAGGGGAGCTTTAGATCATGACTCACAACAGATTATTGTAGAAGCGATGGGCTGGATAATTAATGAGCGGGGAAATATAGAATTAATTGCGGATAAAACTGATGTTCATGGTTCTCCTCCACAGCCAAAAAATCCCCAAATTTGCCCCACAACTTCTCCCTAATCAATCAACAAACGTTTGTCACATCTTTAGGAGAGCTTCCTAGACAGCATAATAGTCAACTACCCAACGCTAATTTCTCCGAAATATAGCGTGGGCGCAGGATTACCCAATTTTTAATTAAAAGTGCAATAAATCACCAAGAAATAAATTTCTTGGCTAATATATCAAGTCCTCTCAAGAGGACTCTTATCTAGTTTTCATAACAAACAGCTATTACTCTATTTGAATAGGCTTATGGTCTTAGACCGTGAAACTTGAGTTTCGTGAGTGTTTTGTATCAAGATGCAAGCTCTGAGTTGGAAATAGTTATACCGTTTCTCAAAACTAATAAGAGACTTGGTATAAGTAAGGGCAATAGGGAACAGGCTAAATAAGGGTTTGAGAGTTTTTTCTAATAATAAATAACTTTCTATCTCTTTAGCAAATGCACGAGAATTGAGATTAGACCTAAAAAAAACAAACTCCCATTATCAATGAGAGTTTATGATTGTGTCTGATAATTTATGCTTTATTTTTCAGCAATTAAAGAACTTTGTTCCGTTAAATTGTTTAATTTATGATGACCATTGCCATTGTTGTGATTAGAGTCTCCTGAATCATCGGACTTGATGAAATAGGATTCGATACTTTTAACAGTGATATAAAGAGAAGGTACAAGGAACAGACTTAATACTGTAGCAAAGAGCATTCCTCCAAATACCGCCGTACCAAGTGACCAACGACTAGCAGCACCAGCACCTACAGCAGTTACTAGAGGAAGGAAACCTACTAAGCTGGAAATAGCTGTCATGAGAATGGGACGAAAACGCTCTTGTCCTGCTTTGATAGCTGCACGAACTATGTTTAATCCTTGTTCTCGTAATTGGTTGGCATATTCTACGATTAGGATGGCATTTTTACTTGCCAAACCAATCAGCATTACTAATCCTACCTGACAATAGACATCGTTGTTAATTAGGGGCCAAAGACTACCTACTTGCAAAATATTGGCTCTGCCCCAAATAGCTGCGATCGCACCTAAAATGGCAAGGGGAACAGTGAGCATGATAATTATTGGATCGACAAAGCTTTCATACTGGGCTGCTAGTACTAAGAAAGCCATAATTAAGCCGATTCCGAAGATAATTGCGGATTGTCCGCCAGAATTTTTCTCTTCTAGGGCTATACCTGTCCATTCATAACCAAAAGCAGGGGATAAGACTTCTGCTGCAATTTCTTCCATTGCTTGAATAGCTTGTCCTGTACTGTATCCTGGTGCTGGATTCCCTCGAATATTGATGGCGCGGAACAGATTATAGTGGGTGATAGTTTGGGGTCCTGTAAATTCAGTAAGTTTTACTAAGTTACCTAAAGGTACTAAATCTCCATCGTTGGAACGGACATATAGTTTGTTAATATCTTGAGGATTGGAACGAAATTCTCCTTCTGCTTGGATATATACCCGATATTGTCTCTGTCCGAGTACAAAGTCATTGACGTATTGTGACCCTAAGTAAGCCTGTAGGGTATTAAATACCTCATCAATGTCGATATTGAGAGCTTTAGCGCGATCGCGGTTAACTTCTACTTCAATTTGGGGTGTATTGGCTGCAAATTGGGTAAAAGCTGCTGCTATTTCTGGTCTAGCATTGGCTGCTGCAATAATTTTATTGGCATTTTCTATTAAAGCGGTAATGGGCAACCCGCGACGGTCTTGTAGTTGAAATTCAAAACCACCAAAGGTACTTAAACCACGGACAGGAGGGGCGTTTACCGCGAAGGCTCTTGCTCCTTTGATCCCTTGAAATGCACCGTTGAGACGACCGAGAACCGAATAAACTGATTTATCTTGTCCTGGTCTTTCTGACCAAGGTTTCAGCTTAGAAAATACGAAACCGCGATTGCTACCGTTACCACTAAAACCAAAGCCACTGAGGGTAAAATATCCGTCTATTTCAGGGATTTTCGCCATTTCATCCCCGATTTGATCCATAATACGGTCAGTGTAGTTGAGAGATACTCCGTCTGGTGCTTGAACGATGGTGAAGAAATAACCTTGGTCTTCTTCAGGAACAAAACCTGTAGGGATTAGGTTGTAAAGGAAGTAAGTAAAGACAACTAAAGCAGTAAAACCAGCTAACACAAAAGGACGAACATACTTTTGGGTCAGAAAACCAATACTTTTGGCATAAGCATCGCTAATCCAATTGAAAACTCGATTAAATTGCTCAAAAAACCAGTCTAAAATTCCTCCTGTTTTTTCCTTTTGACGCAATAATAATCCTGACATGGTAGGGGAGAAAGTCAGAGCGTTAAAGGTAGAAAGGGCGATCGCAAATATAATGGTTAGAGCAAATTGCTGGAAAATTACCCCTGTTGTTCCAGGAAAGAAGGATACAGGAATAAATACTGCTGCTAACACTAAAGAAGTTGCAATTACTGCACCACTTAACTCGTTCATCGTGTCCATTGCAGCGATGCGAGGCTTCATTCCTCGTTCTACTTTAGTGGCGATCGCTTCTACTACCACAATCCCATCATCTACTACTAACCCTGTGGATAACACCATCGCAAACAAGGTCAGAGTATTAATTTGAAACCCAAATACATTCAGGAATGCAAACGCCCCAATCAATGATACAGGAATGGCGATCGCAGGTATTAAAGTAGTCCGCCAGTCTTGTAAAAAGATGAAAATAATCAAAACAACCAGTAATACTGCTTGTATCAGAGTTTTAACTACTTCTTGCAGAGATACTTCCACAAACGCCGTCGCATCAAGAGCTACTTCATAATTCATCCCTCGGGGGAATTGCCCTGATAATTCCTCTATTTTCTCCTTGACTTGAGTCGCTACCTGAAGTGCATTTGTTCCTGGTAACTGAAATATCCCCAACCCAATCGCACCAGAACCTTTGTAACGGGCTGTTGTATCGTAGCTTTCTGCACCTAATTCCGCTCTTCCCACATCTCTGAGCTTGATTAGGTTTCCTCTTTCTCCTACAGCGATCACCATGTTTTCAAACTCTTCGGCTGTTCTTAATCTTCCTACAGCACGAAGGGTGAATTCAAAATTTTGCTCTTCTGGGGAAGGTTGTCGACCTATTCCACCTGCACCTACCTGAATATTTTGCTCTTCTAAGGCATCAACTACACTTTGAGCAGTCAGATTTCTGGCTGCTAAAGCATCAGGATTGAGCCAGAGACGCATCGCATAGCGACGTTCTCCAAAAATTACGGCTCGACCCACACCTTCAATACGTCTAATTTGATCTATAACGTATAAGTCTAAGTAGTTACTTAAAAATAAGTCGTCGTACTCCCCATTTTCAGCAAAAAAAGCAATCCCGAGCAATAAGTCTGGGGATGATTGCTGCACACTGATACCAGTTTGTTGTACCGAACTGGGTAATTGAGTTTCTGCCCGAGCCACTCTATTCTGAACGTTAACCTGAGCGATATTGCGGTCAGTATCTACAGGGAAGGAAACAGTAATATTCGATATCCCGTTATTACTGGTGTTAGAGGAGATATATTGCATACCCTCCACCCCATTAATTTCTCGTTCGAGAATGTTGGTAACATTAGTTTCTGTGGTTTCTGCATCTGCACCAATATAAGTGGATGCTACCTCAATCTGGACTGGTGCAATCTGAGGTAGTTGGGAAATTGGTAGAGCAGGAATACTAATTGCTCCTACCAGCACCACAATAATGGCGCATACTGCCGTTAAGATAGGCTTTCTAATAAAAGTGTCTGCTATGCTCAGTAACATAATGAAGCTAGAAGTTAGTGGTTAGTGGTTAGTGGTTTGTTGTTACCGATTATTGGGAGGGTGGAAGCGTGGGACAGTATCCCCAAAGTATTACCTTGCGGATACTGTAATTAGTATTTAATAGTTAATTACTAATTGTTAATTGTTGATTGATTCGGTGACAAGTTATAACTCTTCACTGATAACTGCTCACTGGAGATGGGAATACCATCGGCAAGATTGAGTATTCCCGATGTGATTAGGTTCTCTCCTGCTTCGATACCCGAAATGATTTGATAAGCTTGACCTTGAATATCTCCCAACTTAACAACTTTTTGTCTGGCTACTAAGGTGGTTGTGCCTTTTTTTTCTGTTTCTTCGGCGACAAAGACAAAGTTTTGTCCAGCGATGCGAGATATGGCAGTAGTAGGAACTAAAACACCAGGCTTTTCTGACCAAATTACTCTAGCTCTGACAAATTGTTCGTCTTGCAGACTACCATTGTTGGGGAATGTGGCTTTAGCTAGTATTGATTGCTGAGTCGAATTGACGGTAGGGGAGATAAAACTAATCCTCCCTTCAATTTCGGCATCTCCTTGATTACCTACAATAGCAACAGGTAAGCCTAGTTTTAACCTACGAGCTTGCTCGATAGGAATAGCAATATTTAGTTCTAAATTGTTGTTTTGAGTAATCGTAGTTAAGCGATCGCCAGCTTCCACATAATCCCCTACTTCCGGAACAATATCACCCACAATGCCATCTATGGGAGCAACAATACGATTAAATTCTAAATTTTCGCTGGCTACTCCTACTCTGGCTTGAGCTTGACTTAGCCCTGCTCTTTCTCGCTCCACATTTGCTAAAGCTGCTCTAACGTTTTCTTGTGCTGCAATCAAAGCTTTATTACTAGCTCTTAGTGCTTGTTTGAGAGCATCTCTTTGGGCGATCGCAGCATCTAAATCCCTAGTGCGATCATCAAGAAATTGTTTCGATTCTGCGCCTTCTTGAACTAGAAATTTGGCTCGCTCAATATTAGTTTGAGCTAAAGCCACTTCTGCTTCTTGTCTGCGTAAATCTGCTTTACTTTGCTCTACTTGTGCTTCAACTCTGGCGACTTCTGCTTCTGCGGTTTTCACCTGTGCTTGAGCGTTAGCTACATCTGCTTGACGGATCTTAACATCAGAAACTGCTGCATTTACTTCTGCTTCTTCCCTATTTTCTTGCAGTTGTACTATTAGTTGTCCTTGTTTCACGCGTTCGCCTTCTTTGACGGCAATGCTGATAATACGCCCTTCGACTCTGGGAGCTAATGTAACTCTTTCTTGCGCTTCTAAACTACCAAGAAATTCGGAACTCTCCTCTAATCTACTAACTTTTAAGCTCTGGGTTTCCACGGGTAAAACTTGAGGTGCAAACCCCTGTTGTTGCTCTTGCTTTCCACAAGCTGTCAAAGTCATTACAAACGTTAATGCCATGCCTGCTAGCTTTCTGTCTAGCAGATTGTTAGAAATAGTCATGAATAATTAACAATATATTACGATGTGTGTGTTTTAATGAAAATGCTTAAAATATTATGTTCTAGATATTAACATTTTTTACATTTTACTTTCGTATATCTTAAGACCTATGTATTTTCCCTAGGGACTATGATATTATTTATACACTTTTAACAATAGCTGAAGGTAACAGTGCTTTAGTTCTAGTTACTGGATTAATACAGACGTGGTTAGTAGTTGCTTGGACTATCGCCTTATCAGGAGAGTTGAGCCGAAAAATAGAGTAGGCGATCGCAAAGCTGAAATCATCGATTGATTCTGATTGTAGAGTAATTTCCAGTTTGTCGCCACAAAACATGGGACGAAAAAAGTGGATTTCCCCGTGTACGATAGGAAGAGCGATTTTTTTTTCTTGGAGTAATGTTCCCAGACTAATTCCAATTGTGTCTAACCATTCTTCATAAGCTTCATGACACATCTCCATTGCTCTAGCAAAATAAACCACACCAGCAGCATCGGTATCAGCTAGATATACAGTTCTTAAGTAGGAAAAAGGCATAATCATTTATTAGTGGTTAGTGGTTAGTAGTTAATTGTTAATTGCTCATCGCTCCTGCTTATGGTCTCCCTTTTTGTAAAATGTTGCTAGCTTACCTATCAAGACATACTTCACTCAACCGAAAATTGCTATATACTTCTTAGCAATAACAAATTTTTGATTATAAAAAATGTTTCCAGACTATATACCTACAGAGGCTAAGAAACTAACAGAAGCCACATCCATTGAGTTAGTCAAACAAATTCGACTAGAAGCTATAGCCACTTCTTTTAGTGCTGAACCTATCCGTACAGCTTATGTCAAACAGGGAGAAGGAAACACACCAATATTATTACTGCATGGTTTTGATAGTTCTCTTTTAGAGTATCGTCGTATTATGCCATTAATAGGACAAATGAGGGAAGTTTATGCAGCAGACTTATTAGGATTTGGTTTCAGCGATCGCGCTTCTAATTTACCCTATGGTGCAGCAGGAATTAAGAATCATCTTTACTATTTCTGGAAACAGATAATTCAAAAACCAGTGATTCTAGTAGGTGCTTCCATGGGAGGAGCAACAGCAATTGATTTTACTCTTACTTATCCCGAATTAGTTAAAAAGTTAGTCTTATTAGATAGTGCTGGTTTAACCAAACAGCCAGTAATAGGTAAGTTTATGTTCCCCCCTCTCGACTATTGGGCTACCGAATTTCTCCGCAATTCTAAAGTCAGACAAAATATTAGTAAAGCAGCTTATTATGATAAAAGTTTGGCTAGTGCTGATGCTCAGATTTGTTCCGCTTTGCATTTACAATGTCCCAATTGGAATAAAGCTCTAATCTCTTTTACTAAAAGTGGCGGTTACGGTTCATTCATTAAGAAAATTAAGGATATTACTCAACCAACTTTAATTTTATGGGGCAAACAAGACCAAATTTTAGGCACCAAAGATGCAGCTAAGTTTGCTAAATTTATTCCCAACAATAAATTAGTTTGGATTGACCAATGCGGTCATGTTCCCCATCTAGAAAAGCCTGAAAGAGTAGCGACAGAAATCTTGAATTACTGTTAACATTTATCGTTTAACAACAATTAGCTTTTCACCAATGAACAATCAACTATTAACCATTGACAACGAACTAGATAGTTTCGCTATTACTTTTGCACCCCTATCTTTAGCAGAAATATATTCTCTAGCTGATGATCCTGCTAATGGTGCTATAGTGCTAATGAGTGGTACAGTACGGAATCAAACTGAGGGAAAACCTGTAAAATCTTTAGAGTATCAGGCTTATGAGCCAATGGCGATCGCTGTTTTTCGTTCCATTGCACAACAAATTCGCCATAAATGGAAAGATGTCAACCGCGTAGTAATTCACCATCGCATCGGACACTTATCTATTGGGGAAATTAGCGTATTAGTAGCTGTGGGTTGTCCTCATCGAGGAGAAGCTTTTGCAGCTTGTCAGTATGCTATAGATACCCTTAAACATAATGCGCCTATATGGAAAAAAGAACATTGGGAAGATGGTTCAAGTACTTGGGTAAGTATTGGTGCTTGTGAACAAGAAGATCAATAGGCTATTCCACATTATTATTGCAATAATTTTTGATTTTTCCCTGAGAAAACCAGAAATGGCATTGGCGAGGGAAATATAATTTAAAAGTATTGATATCTGGGTTTAAGATTATTTTTATTAATCTGAATTATCAAATATAAGTTAAAATTTGATACATTATTCAGATGTCTTTATTTAATCTTTACTTTGATTTTACAATTAGATAATTTATATAGTATAAATTTAAGCTAATAAACAGTTAATTTTGTTCTTCTCGGGTTTTTATAAGTTTGATTAAAACTTGCTTGACCTCAAAGCATCAATAAGTCCATAAATTTTGTGCAACAATTTTTTCTTTTTTGTTCTGCACAATCAGTGTTGAGGACAATTTTGACTGCAATTTTCATAATCAATAGACTTTTTGGAGATTGTTTATAATACTTAAGCATGGAACCAATTATCGGAACACCAGACAACGATACCTTAGTAGGTAGTGACGATACCTTAGTAGGGGCTGATGACTTAATTCAAGGTCTGGCAGGAGATGACTTAATTCAAGGTCTAGCAGGAGACGATACCCTTGAAGGAGATGATGGTGAAGATACTATTGTCGGAGGGGATGGAGAAGACAGTATCAATGGTGGTGATGACAGAGACAGCCTTAATGGAGGAAGAGATAATGACATTCTCAATGGGGGAGATGGTAATGATACTCTTCTCGGGATAGGAGGTGATGACATTCTCAATGGGGGAGATGGTGCTGATACTCTAAATGGTGGGAATAACAATGACCTCCTTAATGGTGGTAATGATCGAGATCTTCTTAATGGGGGAGATGGCAATGATACTCTAGATGGGGAAGATGCTGAAGACATCCTCAATGGGGGAGATGGCAATGACAATCTCAACGGGGGAGATGGCTTTGACAATCTCAATGGGGGAGATGGTCAAGATGCTCTTAGTGGAGATAGTGGTAATGACTTCCTCAATGGAGATGATGGAAATGATCTAGTCTTTGGTGGAGAGGGTGAAGACCTCCTTAATGGTGGAAATGGCAATGATACTCTGGATGGGGCTGGAGGTAATGACTTTGTCTTTGGAAATTTTGGTAATGATCGAATCTTTGGCGGAGATGGAGATGACTTTCTTGCAGGAGAAGAAAGTAATGACTTCATTGTAGGAGGTAATGGAGTTGATAACATTACTGGAGGTAGTGGCTTTGACACTCTAGATGGAGGAAATGAAGATGATTTCCTCAATGGAGGAAGTAACAATGACACTCTTTTTGGTAGAGATGGAAATGACTCTATCAATGGAGATAGTGGTAATGACCTCCTAGAGGGTAATCAAGGTGATGACCGACTCAACGGAGGAACTGGTTTTGACAGAATCAATGGGGGAGATGGAAATGACAGCATCTTTGGTGGAGATAATAACGATACTCTTGAAGGTTTTATGGGAGATGACAGAGTCAATGGAGGAGATGGAAATGACAGACTCTTCGGAGGAGATAATAACGATACTTTAGTGGCAGGAGATGGCTTTGACATTCTCGATGGGGAAGATGGAAATGACAGACTCTTCGGAGGAGATAATAACGATACCTTATTCGGTGCAACAGGAGATGATTCTTTAATTGGAGGAAGAGGCAATGACTTTTTAACAGGTGGTAGTGGTAATGATACTCTAACTGGAGCAGGCGGTAATGACTTTCTTAATGGTACTGATTTTGATGCACAGGGTAATGGTGAGATAGATGAACTCATTAGTAATAACCTTAATGATCAAGATATCTTCATTCTCGGGGCAAGAAATGATGTCTTTCTGCCTGACGGAAGCGTTTTAGAAGATGTTGGGAAAGTTTATTATCAGGATCAAGGTGATGGTGATTTTGCTCGAATTATCGACTTTGACAACTTTGGTGTTCAAGATCGAATTCAGATTCTGGGCTCTCTATCTAATTACACCATAGATTTTGACGAATCTACTGGCAATACAAACATTTCCTTTGGTGATGATTTGATAGCTGTTGTAGAAGGTGTTGATGCTACTTCTCCTACTAACTTTATTCTGGTTTAGTTAGTAATTTTTAATTTAAAGATTTATCTCAGGTGCAAGGGAAAAGAGAAAAAGGGATATATTTACTTTTAACTACCCAGCACCTTTTTTTATATTCCTGCTTCCTTGCTATTTGGTGAAAACTAGAACAGTCTCCTATACAAATAGGAATTTTTCTCAATTGTATAGGAACCTGTTATCTTTATTTCTAGTTGTTGTAATCCTTATCATCATAAATTCATGTCCCTAACACCAGAACAACAAACAGCAGCTTATACTTCTAGTAGTGTAGTAGTTACAGCAGGTGCAGGTACAGGAAAGACTCACTTATTAAGTGAAAGATATTTATACTATTTAAGAGACTGCGGTTTATCCCCTTTAGAGATCGTTGCAGTAACTTTTACCGAGAAAGCAGCCAAAGAATTAAAGTCCCGTATCCGTTCTCTAGTTACTCAACAATTACCAGACCGTTATGATATCTTAGCAGAACTAGAAGCAGCCCCCATTAGTACGATTCATGCTTTAGCTAGCCGTATCTGTCAGGAACATTCGGAAGTTGCGGGAATACCAGCTAATTTCACGGTTTTAGAGGATGCAAAGGGTGAAATATGGCTGAAGAATAGTCTTGATTCTGCTTTAGCGGTTCTTCCTTCTCAGTGTTATAAGGATATTCCTTACTCTTTGATGAAACAGAGTATTTCTAGTTTATTAGCAGATCCTTACACTACCGAAAAAGCACTACAACAAGGGATTCAAGATTGGTCTAAACTTATAGCGATCGCACTAAGAGAAGGTTTAGTTCAATTAATTAGCAGTCCTATTTGGCAGGATACCAGAGATATTCTACAGGATAATGTGGGGAAGTCGGGAGATAAGTTAGAAACACTCCGTCAAGATGTGATTGTTGCGATGGAAGAATTAGAGAATCAATCCCTCGTAACCTCTCTGAATAAGGAGGGGATAGAAGCAGCAATTGCAGTTATTAATAAGATTGATACTAGGAAGGGTAGTAAAAAGAATTGGATAGATATCAAAATAGTAAAAGAAGCACTGCAAAAATTACGGGATTTTACACGGGAAGTAATCAAGCAAAGTTTAATTAATTCGGAGTTGACAGAAGCAGATACTAGACTACAACAGATGTTACCTGCTTTAACTGAGGCTTATAGGGATGTTACTAACTATTTAACTCAAGTCAAACACCAAACAAGAATACTGACTTTTACTGATTTAGAAATATACGCCCTCGAAGCTTTAAAGTATCAGGAAGTAAGAGACTATTATCAACAACGATGGAAAGTATTTTTAGTAGATGAGTTTCAAGACACTAATCCGACTCAGGGAGATTTATTGAAAGCTTTAACTAATAATGCAGAGCTTACTATTGTTGGAGATATAAAACAGTCTATTTATGGCTTTCGTCGCGCTGATATTAAAATATTTAAGCAATTTCGTCAGGAAATTGTCAGCAATCAAGGCAAAGAAGTTATTTTAAGCACCAGTTTCCGCACTCACCAACCTTTAATTACTCAAATCAATCAGATATTTGAGCCATTATTAGGGGAAAATCATCAAGAATTAGTTGCATTTCGTCAAGAAGGAGCAGGGGAAGCAGAGGGAGCAGGGGGAGCAGGGGAGAGTTGGGAGACTGGGAATATACAAAAGGAAATAGGAGAGAACAATGATTTGACCTTTGTAAATACAATTCCTTATATCCAGGCTTTTGCTGTTGCTTCAGATAAAAACAGTGACAAACTGCAACGTCAGTATATAGAAGCTTATCACCTCGCACAAAAAATTAAACAGATACTAGATAGCAAAACTTTAGTACATGATAAACCTACTGGAAAACTCCGCCCCATTCAACCAGGAGATATCTTAGTTTTAACTCGCACTTGGTCGCCTCTAACTATATATGGAGATGCTATATCTGCGTTAGGAATACCCATCGCACCAGCAGGAGGTGGTAACTTATTATCTACTAGAGAAGCTAAAGATGCTTGGTCACTGTTACGGTTTCTAGCTGATACTCAAGATGATATCGCTTTAGTAGCCCTGTTGCGGAGTCCTTTTTTTGCCAAGAGCGATCGCATTTTCTTTCAAGTCTCCCAAACTTTTCCCCGACAAAAGGAAGTAACTAACCCTAGCTGGTGGGAAGCAATCCAAAATTCATCTGATCCAGAATTAGAATATCCTATTACTATACTTACAGAATTACTTACTCAACGAGATAAAGAAACACCATCGAGATTACTGCAAATTTGCGATCGCTTAACAGGATATAGCGCAGTAATTACTAATCTCCCAGGGGGAAACCGCAGACTCGCAGACTGGAAGGGATTTCGGGAATTAGTGAAGGAATTGGAAACAGGGACACAAGATATCTTTAGTGTAGTCAGGGATTTAAAACAACTCTACGACAATGAAGCAGAAATTTCCCGACCTCCCCTAGACATAGATAATGCTGTAGGATTAATGACTATATATGCAGCTAAAGGTTTAGAGCGATCGCTAGTAATTGTTGCTGACTTAAACTATAAAAATACTTCCTCTAACAGTCCCTATCTCTATTGCGATCCTCAATGGGGTGTCGCAGTAAAAACCAAAAACCAACAAGGAGAATTGGAAAAACCTCTCTTATACCGTTGGTTAGAATATCAAAAACAGCAGCAAGAAGCAGAAGAAGACTTGAGAATTCTCTATGTGGCAATCACTAGAGCTAGAGATTACTTGATTTTAACTGCAAGTGAACCAGATAAAGGCTATTTAGCTAAATTATCTCCAGGTTTGACTGCTGCAAATATTCCTCTAGAAATTATCCCCTGTGACTTAACCAAAGCAGAATCTTTTAGTCCCCCTCTTCCTCCTATTCCTAATATTGCACCCGAGTTACTCATCGCTCCTGTAGAATCTGGTATCTTTGAACTGCCTGTTACTGCTTTAAGCGAATTCGCCAGATGTCCCCAACGGTTTCAATTTAATTATCTCGCAGGACATCCAGGGGTCACAGAAGGAATAGCTTATAGTATGGAAGTTGGGACGCTAGTACACATCGCCCTAGAACATAATATTAAAAACGCTAGTGGTTTATTGCCCTTTTGTGATTTATCGGGAGATACTGCTGTTGTCACCGAAGCTTTAGAATTAGTAAATAGATTCTTACAGCATCCGGTTTATAAACCTTTTAGAGATAGGGGAATTGCCAAAGAACAACCAGTTACCTTAAAGTTAGGGAATATAACCTTTACTGGTATAGCAGACTTAATCGGAAATAATTGGATATTAGACTATAAGAGCGATCGCATTATCAATCCTTATCATCATCGTTTTCAACTCTGGGCTTATGCTGAAGCTTTAGGTTACACTACTGCACATATTGCCTATCTGCGTCATGACTGTATATACACTTTTTCCCCATCAGATTTACAGAATATATCTTTAGAAATACCAGAGTTAATCACTCAAATAGAAGCAGGAAACTATAAAGCTAAACCTTCTGTGGATAATTGTGCTATTTGTCCCTATATGTCCCTGTGTGAATTCGCATTGTAGGGCGATGCACTAATTTTTATTAGTAAATAATTTGGCAATCTCTTTCTGCATAAGGCTTATAAAAGTCGAAAATTGCCAAAGTTTTCGGAGAGTGACAGAAGAGGACTACTTGGATAGAATGCGATTTTTTTGACATTGCTGAATGAAAAGTTGATATTAGTCTTTAAAGCTTAAAAATTCCTATCAGATCAACTCTTAATTCAGCAATGCCTCAAGCAAGAACTCACCCAGTTACGTTACGGTGATGAATAAATCATAGAAACCAAAACTGTCTCCAATACCACTACCTTCAACAAATGGATCGTAATCGAAGTTATCAAAACTACTCACACCGACATAATAAGTGTCACTAAATCCCGCAGTGAAATCAATAAAGGAGTCAAGACTACCGAAATCATCATCATTTTGGGCGACCAGGAATCCAGTCGAATCAAATACTGACAGCACAGAATCGAGTCCTGAACCTAAAAATTCAGCATCAATGTCGGCAATTAACTGGTCTCCTGCATCGAGGAATACCTCAAACAAGTCCACATCATTTTCGGGGAATATTTCGCTCCAAATGATAAATTCTCCCTCTCCGAATAAGCCTGTGGGAGTTGCCTCAAAAATCGTATCATTGGGTTCTATTTCATCATCAAAGCCAATTTGAATATTATCTACCAAGAGAGCGGAATCGACGCTATCATCACCCACATCAGCTATACCAAAACTTAAAGTATAAGTTCCCGATTCGGAAATGGCAATAGAAGTTGTTTGATAGCCAGTTTCTTCACTAAAATCTCGAACTAAAGTGTCGGTAAACAGAGGGGATGTGGTGTCTGCTAATTCTAAGGTAAAAGGAGTTATAGAGAAGAAGGCAAAATCATTAAAAGTGTCTTCTGGCGTTGCCTCATTGGTGAGGAAATTCCAGTCGAACGTTAAAATGTCTCCCGCATTTGCTGTGAAGGTTTGCTTAATGGCAGAACCTTCTGTCACGTCCCCATTACCAAGACTGTCCAGAACTCCAGGTGTCAAGTTTAAGAATTCTTCTATATCTGAGTCCACAACTGAACTACCAGAATCGCTGAAGCCATTGGTGAGTAAGGCTTGAAATATTCCATCACTCGGATTGGTACCAAATTCAGCTGTTTGAATACTAGTATCGCCAATCCTTTCCCAATCAACGAATGTTCCAGTCTCAAAGCTACCATTTTCAATAGAAAGCTCCCCAGTTAGTAGATCTAGAACTCTCTTGTCCCCTTCTGTTTCTTTTGGCTGATTTTCTTTTAACATCTTGTTGTTTTTTCTCCTTTGTTCCATACAAAGCAAGTTTAGGTATTGTTTGGGCTTAAAAATTGTTTAAGTCTTACTAGGAAGAGTATGGTAAATGTTGAGAGATATGTTGCCCATTTAACAAAAATTTATTTTAAGTGGTTAATATTTTTTATTTCAGAAGTATTACCTGGGGTAAATATAGGGTTTGTACAACCAGGTGTCGTATTTTTAAAATTAGTCGCAATACAATCAATCTCTGGTTGAAAAAAAGAGAGAAAACAGGAGATTATCGAGGATAAGTAGGATATCAACAAGGATACAATCCTAAAATTACGGACTTAGAAAAATTTAGGGAGTTTGCCAAAGCTAACGGAAGCCTGACTCAAAAAGAAATGGCAGAAAAATGGTCAGAGCCAATTAGGGATCGCACTTTAGATAGCGACCCTGATGTGATGCGCTTTATTAATGAAGGGATTGCCAGTAGGGTGGGCATTGCCTATTTTACTAGCTTATCGTTTAGACTATTGTACTTTTAATCCCAAATCCTTTCTAAATCAATAACTAATTTAGGTAAAACATCTTCTCCCAATAGTTCACTAGGATTATCTAACAATTCTGGCTTTTTTCCTTGACGATAAATTTCTACTTGTTTAGCTTCAGGGTTAATAATCCAGCCTAACTTTACTCCACAATCTATATATTCTTTCATCTTAGCTTGAACATCTTTTAAGCTATCAGTAGGAGACATTAATTCTAAAACAAAGTCAGGAGCAATAGGAGCAAAACCTCTTTTTTCTTCTAAAGTTAAAGCATTCCATCTATCAAGAGCAATCCAACTTACATCAGGAGAACGTTTTGCATTATTAGGAATACTAAAACCTGTAGAAGAATCAAATACTACTCCTAGTTTATATTGGCGATTCTAAATAATAAAGTCTCCAATTAAATCAGAATTCCGCCTTCCTGTTTCACTACCAGTAGGAGACATGACAATTAGTTCTCTTTTGCTGTTAATTTCAAACTTAAGGTCGGGGTTTTTGGCGCATAATTGAGCAAATTGTTCATCTGTTAAAGAACTAGTCATTGCTTTAATATTAATGGTGTAAGTCATAAACAAATTATATTTGAAGATATAAATAAAAAACCTTCTAACTAGTAGATAGAAGGCTCGTAGATATTAAAATAATAAAAATAGAAGATATACTTACAAATCTCCGCCTCTGAGAGCTAGTAAAAAAATAACTACAGGACCAGAAAGCATAACTAAAGCTACGCAAGTTAATTGTAAAATTACGGTAAAGTCAAGATTGCCAAAACCACTGAAAAGGTTAGTTATAAAATCCATTGTTTCTCCTGATATTCAACCCAAACTAATCTGTATAAAAAAAAGCTAAATGCCATAAGCCATAGTATATGATACCTGGGGACAAGATGCTACTTCTCATATAAGATACAAAAATACATAAAGTTTTATTGTCGAAATCAAACTCTTGTTGCGACACAATCCACAACTATGACGAATCAATCTTATCCTGGTTTTTGGTCTTCCCCTGACTGTTCTCTAGCAGCTTTTATTGCTCCTGATGCTGTGATTATTGGCAATGTCTCCATCGCCGAAGGTGCTAATATTTGGTACACCGCAGTAGTCAGAGGAGATGTGGAAAAAATTGTTATTGGTCAATACACTAACATTCAAGATGGAGCAGTTTTACACGGCGATCCTGGTAAACCCACTATACTAGAAGATTATGTCACCGTTGGTCATCGTGCTGTAGTTCATTCTGCACACATTGAAAGAGGTTGCTTAATTGGAATTGGCGCAGTAGTACTAGATGGAGTAAGAGTTGGAGCAGGGAGTATTATTGGTGCTGGTTGTATTGTAACCAAAAATGTTGAACCGCGATCGCTGATGGTAGGTGTTCCCGCTCGCAAAGTTCGAGATATCTCCGATGAGGAAGCAGAAGAATTAATCGAACACGCCAAACGCTACCAAAAACTAGCTCTAGTTCACGCAGGATCTGGAACAGATTTAGGCTTTTGCTAGTTACTTTGATTCAGACTATTTAACCATCTCCTCAGTCCTATCTTTGGGAAATCGATACCCCCTAACCCCCCTTTCCATGGTAGATTTGGATATGTATAGTTTTGCGTAAATTTTTAAAATAATTTAAGTAAACAGGGAGGAAAATAGTTATGGATTGGCGCATTGTAGTAGTTCTTGCTCCTTTGGGTATAGCAGCAGGTTGGGCTCTATTTAACATTGGTGCTGCTGCTCTGAGACAACTACAGAACTACTTAGGTAAAAAGGCATAAAACAGCAAAGAAACAAAACTTTTCTAAAAATTGGAACATTTGACCACGGTACTCCCCCCGATTAGGATGAGGGATAAGTCCCCTCGGAATCAGCCTGGATTGCCTTCTTTGGGATCAAGAGTGGTATAGGTTTCTCGTCTTTTAGGGAGAAAAAAGGTTGGGGGTAAAGTTCCGCTTAAATATACCTTGGTTGTGTTGTCCTTTCTTTACTAACCTTAGTTTTCAAGGGGAGAGGTACGAGCTTCGGTTCAAACCATACCTCATCCTTCATCCTTTATTCCTCATCATGAAAGTTGACCGACTCTCACCCAACAATAAAGGGAGTCGGTTTTTTTCTATTGAGGACTGTTAACTCATATGAAGCAATACTCAGACTGGGTAGTTTTCAGAGTTAAAATCTCCTTAGCTTCAATCTCTAGCTTACAAATTGTCTCGAAAAAGTATGTTTAAAACAGTTTTATTTCCTATAGACAGCAGTAGAGAAACACGGGAAGCAGCAGATGTAGTAATCAATATTGTTAATACCTACACCAGCGACCTATTTTTACTCTCAGTAGTAGAAGAAAATCAAGAAACTGCTATGAGTTCTGAACCAGAAGTAGCAAAATTGCTTTTAGGGGCGAAAACCCTTTTTGAACAACAAGGAATTAGTGCTAAAACTATTGAAAAATTTGGAATTCCCTCTTTCACGATCTGTGATGTAGCAGATGAAATTAATGCAGATTTAATTGTCATGGGATGTAGAGGATTGGGTTTGACTGCTGAACAAAATTCTAAAAGTTCGGCACATCGCACTATTGATCTTGCTCCTTGCCCAATTTTAATAGTTCCATAACCAGTTAATTATTACCAGGATAAAGCTGAAGATTTAATCACGGTTTCTTTTGTCAACAAATTGCTTATGGTTTAAGTTGGTACTAGCGTTGTATAGCTATTGTCTTTAGATATGACGAATTCATCACCCCAAACCCCTCCAGATGGTTCATCTGAGTCTAACTCCCGTCCTGGGATTCGCCGAAAGGTACTAGATGAATGGCTGGCTGTTATAGTAACTTTTAGCGTTATTGGTGCAATTTTCTTCTGGTCTTTTGGCCATAAATCTACAGGCATAAAAAGCGCCTTTTCTACAAGAGAAGGGGGATTATTTTCTTTCTTAGAAGATACGGAAAGTGCCGATGATACTAGGCTAACTTTAGAGAGAGACTCAGACGTAACTATAGAAGAAGAATTCACTGCTAGTTCTGGATTAGGTAAGGGGAAAGCGCCCTCTAGCTCTCTTCCTCCTATCAGTTTTGAGACTGGAAAAAGTAGAGATGCTAGATCAGATAGTTCGATAAAGAAACTTCTTCCCCTCACCATCGCTGCTCCCAGTTTATCAGGAGTAATTATTCCAGAACCAGAACTCGAAACCCCTGTAGCAGAAGAAACAGCACCCACAACGGAAGAAACCGCACCCCCTACCCCTGTAGCAGAAGAAACAGCACCCACAACGGAAGAAACCGCACCCCCTACCCCTGTAGCAGAAGAAACAGCACCCACAAACTCAAAACTAGCTTTTAGGGATGTTCCCGAGGAACATTGGGCTTATCGGTTTATTCAACCTTTGGGGGAAGACAACTTTATTATCGGTACATCTAATAAAAATTTTGAACCAGATAAACTAATTACTAGAGCAGGAATGGCTACCTTAGTGAGTCATGCCTTTAGAGATAATCCTGAAACTTTGCCTACTAAAAACTTTACTGATATCTCCCCAGATAATCAAATAGCTTCTGATATTGATAAAGCAGTGAAAATTGGCTTTATGAAAGGCTACTCTGATAAGGAGTTTCGTCCTGAACAAGAGATTCCTCGCTATCAAGTATGGGTAACTCTGGCTACTGGTCTGAAATTAACCCCTAATGGTCGTCCTGACAGTATTTTAAGCAGATTCAGCGATCGCAATCAGATACCAGATTGGGCAAAAGCTCAAGTAGCAGCAGCTATTGAATCAGATTTAGTTGTCCATCGTCCTGGCTTTGATTTTGACTCTCTTCAAGCCAATGAACCTGCAACCCGTGCTGAAGTCGCAGCCATGATTTATCAAACTTTAGTACAGTCTCAACAATTAAAGCCTATAAAATCAACTTATATTCTCCCCCCTAAATCTCAATGAGGGGTGGTGGGATATAAAGGATGAGGGATAAAGGATGAGGAGTAAGGAAAGATCGCTTTTACTATAATGGGTAGGGAAAAACTTTCCTCATCCCTGATAATTCAGCCTTATTTATCAAGAAATAAGGCTGAATTGTGAGCTACGTTTTACCTTAATCCTCACTTTTTATCCTTAAGATGTACCGTAATGGTTTTTGCTGGGGTTTAGTTAGCGAATATACTCTTTAAGAATGCTGTTGCGGTTGGGATGGCGTAGCTTGCGAAGAGCTTTGGCTTCTATTTGCCTAATTCGCTCACGGGTAACATTGAAAATTTGCCCGATTTCTTCTAAGGTCTTCATCCGACCATCATCTAAGCCATAGCGCAATCGTAACACATCTCTTTCACGGGGGCTTAGAGTATCAAGGACATTTTCTAAATCTTCTCTTAGTAAGCTTTTAGATACTTGATCTTCAGGAGTTTCTCCGTCTGCTTCAATAAAGTCTCCTAAACGAGAGTCTTCTTCTTTTCCAATAGGAGTTTCTAGAGAGATGGGTAATTGAGCGGATTTAGCAATAAAACGTAGTTTTTCGATGGTCATTTCCATGCGTTCTGCAATCTCTTCTTCGGTGGGTTTACGACCCATTTCTTGAGAAAGTAGTTTAGTAGTTTTCTTAATACGAGAAATAGTTTCATAAAGGTGAACAGGGAGACGAATTGTCCGAGATTGATCGGCGATAGCTCTGGTAATTGCCTGTCTAATCCACCAAGTAGCATAAGTAGAAAATTTATAACCTTTTTCATGGTCAAACTTCTCGGCTGCTCTAATTAAGCCTAGAGAGCCTTCCTGAATTAAATCTTGGAAGGATAAACCACGATTCATATATTTTTTAGCGATCGAAACTACCAGACGGAGATTAGATTGAACCATCTTATCCTTAGCTCTTCTACCTAAAAATAGGCGACGACGGAAGGGGCGAATGTCCATATCGACTTCTTTTGCCCACTCTTCATCACTAATAATTCTTTCTTGTGATTCTTCTAAACGCTCGCGGATTCTTTCGAGTTCTAGCAAGTCAGCAATTTTACGAGCTAATTCAATTTCTTCTTCGGCTCGTAATAACCTAATACGACCAATTTCTTGAAGATAGATGCGAATAGAGTCTTCTGTATAAGGTTTTTTTCTACCTCTTTCTCCTGTTTTTTTAGGAGTTGCTGATTTAGCAGTTTTAACAGGTGTTGTTTCTATTTCTTCTGCAAGATTATCGCGGTCTTCTTCAATCAAAATTTCCCAATCACTTTGGGGATTTGCAATGGTTGCTAGTACTTGGTTAGCTTGCGTCATCTGGTTTCCTCTTGCTCCTTCAATTTCAAAAACTAACAGTTAATCTATTTGGTCAAATTCACTCTTAATAAGCCTGCTTACAGGCTTATTAAGGGATTTGCTTGCTCCTAACTAAAATCTAAGTTGAGTTTGATGCTGTTTATGGGCATTCCCCCCTCTCTAGCTTAGTTGTGATCTTGTAACTTGACAGTCAGTATTATTGACTAGAAATTTCTAATTCTCTATCGATTTTAGCTTTGATTGTCTGCAATTTGGTGAAGATTTCGCAGGAATTATCAGTTCTAATCATGAATCTTTTAAAGAGACTTTAAAGTTTATGCTGTTTGTTCTCCTATCGCATTGTAAGCAATTTAACCAAAAATGACATCCAGTATTTTTTAAACGAGTAATTCTCAGGGAAAATCGGGAGTAAAAATTAAATAATTCTAAACAATACCCAAAATCCCTGATAGGGGGATTGATATTGAAACTAACCAATGATTTCATAGTGAAATTCTCCAAAAACACTAGTTTAACCATTAAGGAAAGTAGTTTTTTTGGGATAATTGCTTGTTCCATAATCTAAATATTATGAGACTAAACTTAATTAAAAGTAACACAATACTCCTCATATCCTTATTAGTAGTGGGTTGTAGTCGACAGGGGAATACTAACCCAGATGTTGAGGGTGTAGAATCTCAAGGTAGCCTAAGTCTTGTTGCCAATGGAGAAGATTTTGTGCGAGAAGGTTTTGTGACGAAAGATGGTTGGCAAATTAATTTTGAGCGAGTTGATATTGCTGTAGGAGAGGTCACAGCTTATCAAGTAGAAGGGGGTTTTAATCCTGAAGCCAAATCCCAAATCAAGTCGGAAACAGCAATTAGATTAGTTCAAGAAGCTCAAACCATCAATTTAGCCCAGGGGGAAGAAGATGCTGACCCGATAGTAATTACACAGAGTAAAGCTCCAAAAGGTTTTTATAACGCCTTATCTTGGAAGATGCTCCCCATAACGGATCAGTCTATTGCTGGTAGTCACACTATATTACTAGAAGGTACAGCAACAAAGGCTAAGCGCAAGATTAATTTTGTTCTGGGTTTTAATCAGCCTACAAAATATGTTTGTGGCGAATTTGTTGGGGATAGCAGAAAGGGATTGCTACAGCCTAATGACATTGCTGAGGTAGAAATGACTTTTCACTTCGATCATATCTTTGGGGATGGAGAGGCGGATGCAGATGATGAAATCAATCAAAATGCTGTAGGATTTCAACCTCTGGCGGATTTAGCTACATCAGACACACTAGAATTAGGCTGGCAAGATTTAGAACAGAATTTATCTCCTGAAGAATACCAAAAATTGACTAATGCGATCGCAGGATTAGGTCATGTAGGAGAGGGACATTGTTCGGTCACACACCCCTAAATTCTATTTAGGGGCTTGCCAAGACCGAAAGCCAATTGGTTGAGGCAGGTTAAACGAGTGTCTAGCTACTCTTACTGAACTAACTGAACGTGGCAGTTCAAAACACGATACAGATGCCTCCCTAGTCCGTATCCTCTGTGTTAGTCAGTAGCGAAGGGAAGTATAAATTCGGTTTATAGCCAATGCAAAAATCAGTACCAGTAGTGGATTCAAATCAAATTCCACTCATGCCCACAAAGCGATTCAGAGCGGACAAATGGATTAAAAGCGGTAAAGCAACGGGATTCTGGAAAAAAGGAATATTTTGCGTTCGTTTGAATGTAGAACCTAGTGCTAGAAATTACCAGCCAATTGCCTGTGGCATTGACCCTGGATCGCTCTTGGAAGGATATACAATTGCTAGTTCATTCCATCAATACCTCAACATCCAAGCTCATGCTGTTGATTGGGTAAAAAAGCACGTTACAACTAGACGTGAAATGCGTCGAAATAGACGTTACCGCAAAGCTCCTTGTCGTCAGCCCAGATGGAACAGATTAGCTAACAAAATTAGATTAGCTCCTAGCACCAAAGCTAGATGGCAATGGAAACTCAGAATAGCTACTTGGTTATCTAAAATTTACCCAATTACAGTTTTTGTCGTAGAAGATATTAAAGCTACATCAAGGGGTGGAAAATGGGGTAAAACCTTCTCTCCGTTGCAAGTAGGGAAAGATTGGTTTTATTCTCAATTACAGAAATTAGCACCAGTTGAACTTCTCCAGGGACATGAGACTGCGGAGTTGAGAAATCGTAATGGTTTAACCAAAAGCAAAAACAAAATGGCTGAGGTGTTTTCTGCTCATTGTGTTGACAGCTTTACTCTTGCCTATTCTGCTGTTGGTGGAAAACCATTACCTAGCAATCAAAACTTATTAATTGTTACCCCTCTGCGTTTTCATCGTCGTCAGTTACATAGATTAGAACACGCACCAGGGCATATTCGTTCGCGTTATGGAGGAACAATATCTGCTGGTTTTAAACGCGGTTCTATAGTTCATCATCCCAAATGGGGATTAACCTACGTAGGTGGTGAAATGCTTAAGCCAACCAAGAGAGAACCAGAAAGAAAGGTAATTAGTCTTCATTCGATTGAAACTGGGAAGCGATTAACTCAGTCGGCTAATCCAAAAGATATCAAATTCAAAACCTATAACACTTGGAGGACGAAGTGGGCAGGATAGCTATTGCGAAAAGGCAGCTTATTACTGCTCCCGTATTTTTTACATGAGCGAGTTAAAGGAAAAAGAGAAACAAGGAAATATATGAAGAATTGGCAGGTTTTACTGTGGCTAGGGTTGAATTGTATGGCGGTACAGCCAGCATTAGCCCACGGAGCGAAGATAGAGTATGGACAAGCTGCTGCGATTATAATTAGGGCGACTTATGATGATGGTACGCCAATGGCACAAGCACAAGCGGTTGTGTATTCTCCAGAGGATCCTACTACTCCTTGGCTCAAGGGAATGACCGATGAAAAAGGAGAGTTTACCTTTGTTCCTAATAAGGATGTATCTGGCAATTGGGATGTTAAAGTGCGTCAGTCAGGACATGGCAGTATTATTAGTATTCCGATAACAGAAGGATTAATTGCATCTGAAGAAAAGCCAGAAATAGATAGAGTTGAATTATTATCTAGTAACAGTGATTTAACCCCTTTACAAAAAATTCTGATGGCTGCTGCTGGTATTTGGGGTTTTATTGGTACGGCTTTATTTTTCTCCCGTAACCCTTCTAGCCATCAAAAATCTGTTAGGCAATAACTTCATGACTTACCAAAAACAAGCGCCAAAGTATCTGCAAGGCACTGCCTTGCGGATACTGACTGCTGAAATTCTGAATTCTTCACATCATAATTAACTTTAATTGTCTCTACTTACTTAATGCACATTCCCGACGGTTTAATTCCTCCCAGTGTTTGTATTTCTGGTTATGCCCTCACTGGTGGTATGACTTGGTATGCTCTGCGAGAGATTAAGAAAGACTCTAATCCCCAAGCTAATATCCCTAAAGCGTCTCTATTGACAGCAGCTTTTTTCGTATCCTCTCTGATTCATATACCTATCCCCCCCACCAGTATTCATTTAATCCTCAATGGCATGATGGGGGCAATTTTGGGCTACTATGCTTTTCTGGCTATTCCTATTGGCTTATTCTTTCAAGCAGTAATGTTTAATCATGGGGGAATATCGACTTTAGGTATCAATACGGTGATTATGGGACTTCCCGCGATCGCAGCTTACCATTTATTTCGATTACGAGACAAAGTTCCGCGAAATAGACAATTTTGGACAAAAGTATTGGCTTTTGCTAGCGGTGCTTTTGCCTTACTCCTTTCAGCTACTCTATTTGCTGCTATTGCTATCTCTACTATCTCTCCTGACTTGGATGCAGCACAAGAAAGAAATGCTATTTATTTGTCTTTAGTTAGTTATGGTATCCAGGCAATTATCGAAGGAGCAGTGACAGTTATGTTGATTGCTTTTCTGGAAAAAGTTAAACCCGAACTACTTAATATATAGTTAGTAAAATTAAAATTACGAAGTATTAACTTAGTTGAAGTTAACTCATGAAATTAGCAATAGATCGTTATGCTTATCTAGATTCGCCAATTCATCACTGGCAGCAAAACTATAAGATTGTAGGACTTATTGGGTTGATTTTTAGCTTTGCATTTATTAATAACCTGATTTTATTGCCTATAATTATTATCATCACAGGCATTATTTTTTTCTTGTCTCGTTTGCCATTTTCCTATCTAGTATCTCGCTTGCGCTACCCTGGTTGGTTTATCTTGGCTGTGGTATTTTTGTTACCTTTTATGGTAGGAGAAACAGTCTTATTCCAATGGGGTGAGTTGACTTTAAAACTGGAAGGATGTCAAACGGCTGCTGTAATTGTGGTGCGTTTTTTTTGTATCCTAACTATTAGTTTAGTGCTATTTGGAACTGCACCATTTCTAAGTAGTATTAAAGGATTGCGATCGCTAGGATTGCCTCAAGTAATTGTGGATATGACCTTACTAGCTTATCGCTATTTAGAAGAAGTAGGAGATATGGTAAATTCTATGGAAATAGCTATAAAATTAAGAGGATTTGATAAGCATCGTTTTAAGTATCGTAATCTCCAAGTTTTAGCAAGATTAATTGGCAGTTTGTTAGTGAGGAGTTATGAAAGATCGACTCGCATTTATCAGGCAATGATTCTCAGAGGTTATGGTTATAAAATACCAGGTAAGAAGAGGGTAAAAAAGTTACTAATTAATCCAGAAAACTATCAAGATTTGTTGGCAACAGTATTAATTTTAAGCATTGCGATAAGCTTATTAGGATTAGATTTATTTCTAACTATAAGATAAATTAGGTTCTATTATCCCGTGGCTGAAAACAACTAGAGCGATTTCAATAATGAAAGAGTTAACCCGCATCACCAAAATTCCATTTCAAAAAACCGCAGACATTACGGCTACGAATTTATGTTTTAAATATAATCAAGAGCCTTCTATTTTAACTAATATCAACCTCAGTATTTTTAGAGGGGAAAAGGTGGGATTAATTGGGGCAAATGGTGCAGGTAAAACGACGCTATTTTTAACTATTTGTGGTGTTTTAGCTCCTAGTTATGGAACAGTAAAAATATGCGATCGCCTGGTTAAGCCAGGGGAATTTAATCCAGAAATTGGATTAGTATTTCAAAATCCTAGCGATCAGTTGTTTTGTCCCACAGTGAGGGATGATGTTGCTTTTGGTCCGGAAAATATGGGACTATCCCCCGAAATAGTAGAAGAGCGAATTGATACGGCTTTATCTCTTACAGGGGTATCTCATTTAGTAGATCGTATTCCCCATCATCTGTCTGGAGGCGAAAAATGTATGGTGGCAATCGCATCTGTGTTAGCAATGCAGCCTCAAATTATCCTTTACGATGAGCCTAGTGCTAATTTAGACTTAAAAGCGCGACGCAGATTAATTAACTTTCTTCAAGCTTCACCCGAAACTATTGTTATTTCTTCTCATGATTTAGAACTAATCTTAGAAGTATGCGAACGGGTAATTTTATTAAATCAAGGAAGAGTCATTGCAGATGGTATTCCCCAAGAAATTATGAGCGATCGTGATTTAATGGAAAATAATAATCTAGAAGTACCCCACTCTCTAACTCATATTCATTAAAATTTCCGCGCCTCAAAGAATTCACAAAATCAGTATCCGCGTAAGCCTTACGCGGATACTTTCTATACCGTTATTCAAACGGGCTTGATGTTAAGCTATTTTACCAAGGATATCTTGGGCGTGGCTATCAGTCTTAACTTTTTCATCAACATAACTGATTTTGCCTTCAGCATCAATGATGTAGGTAACTCGTTTAGCATAACCAGCACCATTGTATTCCCCATAAAGATCATAGGCTTTAGTAATAGTCCCGTCTTGATCCACGAGAAGTTGAAAGGGTAAGCCATATTTTTCTTTAAACATCTTATGGGATGCTTGATCATCCATACTGACACCAAAGACAACTAAATCTTTATCTTGATATTGCTCGTAGTTATCGCGAAAGCTTTGGGCTTCTTTGGTACAACCAGGAGTGTCATCTTTGGGATAGAAATATAAAACTACCACTTTTCCTCTATAGTCAGAGAGAGAAACTTGATTGCCTTGATCGTCAACTGTAGTAAAGTCTGGGGCTGTAGTTCCAACTGCTAATGGCATAAATCTATATCCTTATTCAGATCAACCATTATTAATATTGACATACTCTTTCACTCTAAGTGAGAGATTCTCCTCAACTCATCAAATCCTTGAGAGAAGGGAGCGTTTTATCCTGACTGCTGCCCACAGCCAGCTTTTTAATGAGCATTGCTGAATTGTAATCCCTATCGCAGCTTAACTGGCAGCTATCGTTATCGCAATTGTGCCATCGGTCAGAAAGGGTTTTACTGACTCTATTGAGGCATTGGCTACAATACTGTGAAGTTCCCTTAGCATTTACTTTGATTATTCTAGTGCCATATTTTTGGGCAACTTGAGATAGTATTTCTAGAAAATTGCCTACGCCATTATCGCTCCAAGACTTATTCATACCTGTAGATGCAGCTTGCCCGTTAGGAACAAATATGCCATCAACTTTTTTAGGTTTATTTCTTCGCTTCATATTGCGAATTTTTAAGTCTTCGATAGCTAAAACTTGGCAATTTTTAACTAAATTATGAGCTTCGGTATAGTGCCAATGTTTGCGTTGTCTGGTTATTTTTTGATGAAGTCTAGAGATAGTTTTTCGTAGGAGTCTTTTCGCCTTCTTGCTACGATTTTTATCTTCTAATTTTCTTTGCAGTTTAGCCAATTTCGATGAAGCGCAATGATAATCAAAGATCCGCTTATCTTCAGGAGACTTGACCCAAAGAGTACAACATAATCGTGCCAATGCTGAGCGATCTGGAAATCCAAACCCACCTCTGATTGCTTGCAACAGTAATTTATATTCCCCTATTCCCAGTGATAAGCCAGCATTTTGCAATCGGGTAAACAACTCCAGCAACGGCAATTCTTCAATATCCATTTTTCAAATAACGCATATGATCCTCCCAACGTTTTAACAACACCCCCGCATAGGGCAACTTTCCTCGTAATTTGGCTAGTACTTCATCTTCTGGTTCGCGACGCAACACCTGAAACCAGTCAATCAATTCACTGGTACTGACCATCTTGCCAGCATGAGTTTTATCCTTCTGCATTTGGTCTCGTAACTCTAAAAAACGTTTTACCGCCTGATTAACTAAAAGTTCTGGTGGATCGTCGAAATGGGCATTGATAATTTCTATTAAACGCTCATCACTGGGGAAATTGATATAGTGAAATAAACAGCGACGCAAGAAGGCATCGGGTAAATCCTTCTCATCATTACTAGTAATTAGGACAATCGGCGCTACCTTAGCTCTAACTATATCCCCTGTCTCTTCCACTTTAAACCATCGCCGATCTAGCTCCATCAACAGATCGTTAGGAAAATCTAGATCCGCCTTATCAATTTCATCAATCAAAACTACTGTTTGCTTTTCATTGCGAAAAGCCTTTCCTAGCTGTCCCCATCGGACGTAGGTAGCAGGATCACTAATACGCTTAATTTCTTCCTGTTTAAGGATTTTATTGGCAGCCAGTTGAGCATCCCGCAAACGAGCCACCGCATCGTAGGAATAAAGACCTTCTCGCGCTACAGAGGTGGATTTGACACACCATAATTCCAAGGGTAACTTCAACTCGTAAGCCACTGCACGAGCCAATTCGGTTTTCCCAGATCCTGGTTCCCCTTTTATTAAGAGCGGTCGCTGTAAATATATCGCTATATTGACTGCCTCCACTAACTCTGGACTCGGTAAATAAGGCAATAATAATTGTCCTAATTGATCCCGTTCTCCAGGTTGAGGCTGTATCTTACCTGTATATGGGGGTAGATTACTTAGAGTTTCCACAGTCGTTCTACTTCGTCGTAGTAGTTGTAACCACAACGCTCAAAAATACCTTGTAACACATATTCGGGAATCCCGTCATCACTCTCAGAGAGGATAGAACTAACGGTATCATCAACGTTATGGGTTAGTTCGTAGGGCAATTCGTTAAACTCGTGTAACATCCAATCAGTTACATTTTCTTCTGTGAATTTACTAATATTTGGCGATCGCACGGGAGCATCAGCCTGGTTTCTATTAACTTAATCCGCAAAAAGGTGATCTAAATTGCCCACAGATCCATCGTAGTCTATAAAAAATATCAATAATTTGTACTTGCCGGCATGCAACCCAGCTTGTCGAGCTTTATGGGCTAAGGGATTCCAAAATTCTCCGATCAATTGTTCTAAATAGTCTTGGGGCATGAAATTAATATCGTGGAAAACTAATAGAACATTCTCTGTTTGCCATAAGCGTTGAACCTCCCATCGTCAGAGACGAGGGATTCCCATATAGACTCTTATCTATCCTGCTTTGGTACAAGCGATATACTATCTCCCAAAGTTTAAGACCCC
>JASJCP010000263.1 GCA_030065935.1 Xenococcaceae cyanobacterium MO_167.B27 | reverse complement strand
CTTGAATCCAATCCCTCAATTATTTTTTGACTTTAAATAATTAGAAAATATTGTTGCTTTTATAATAGTTTGATTTGTCAAACATGAAGATATTACTATAATTTAAAGCTCGATCAGTTATTAATATAAGTCAAGCTTATATTAATAAGAGGAATTCAGAACTAAAGTACTGATAAAAATTGTACCTCTAAATCATTTTTGGTTTAAGCGATCGCCCTGGGAAAAACTTGTCCATCTACTGGGACTGTTCGCTAAGTCCCGCCGTTAGAGTGGTAACTTGAGACCTTAATAGAGGCTGAGGATCTAGTAACTGCATCCCAGGAGTTAGCACCACCGCATATTGTTCGATGAGATATTGCTTTCCATCATGTAATACAGCCATGGGAATATTACGTAAAACTCCATCGAGAACAAATACTAATGTGTTTACCTGGTTAAGTTCTAATTCTTTGGTAAAGGGTGCAATCAGCCAATTGTATAGTTGTTCGGCTGGAGGACGAAAATTACTGGTTTGGGTTTTTGTGCGGATTATTTGAATACCTCGCGAAGGGTTATCATCTCTGGTTCTAGCTGTTTCTAGGCTTGAGGAACGGCTAGCAAGGGTGGGGAAGTTTTCTAAAGCAATAGAACTGCGTAGTTTTCCAATTACCTCTTCGATGGAATCTTCTGTCTGGGTAGATTGATGTAATAGCTTACCGTCAGGCAAAGATATAATTACTTCTAAGCGTTCTTTCAATATAATTGAATAGATAACTGCTGTATTGGGGGCAATTTGGTCTATTTGTACGGGATTAGCCTGGATACAAGCTTCATTGAAAAAATTATCTAACTCTGCTAGTTGTAATGACTCGATAACTTGACGAGCTTGGGCTAACTCTGCTTGAGTAGGTTCTATTTCTGATGATAATAATAGCTCTACTAACTCACGATACACTGGTTCAATTCGATCGCGAAAAGAAAATTGAGTATCGGGGGTAGTTGCAATTAAATCACTACGTAAAGATTGAAGTAAGTCGTAAGTTCTAGTATAAGATTGAATCGCAGCTTGGCGTTTATTTTGGGCTTGCTCAATTCTTCCTAATTGCCAAAACACCTCAGAAGCAATATCTTGAAAATTATAACCAATGGTGTAATTAAGAGCTTGTTTAGTAGTAATTTCTGCTTGTGACCACTGTTGCTCTAGTTCATACCATTGTCCTAGAGTAGCCAAAGCAAAAGCTTGAATTCTAGCTGCACCTAAGATCTCTGCTTGGGCGATCGCATTTTGGGCAATTTCTGCAATATCAGGAGTATCAACCCCCTGTTGTTTTAATTTCAGTAAACTCGCTCAGTAGAATACAAAACTACTGGCTGGAAGTTGTCAGATGACAGGAAATACATCACCTTTTCTGACAAAAAAGGTATTGGCAAACTCAAGCTAAAAGGTACTCGCAATCTACTCTGGTACAAGGAAACACAAATTAAACGAGTCAGGATAGTTAGACGTGCCGATGGCTACTATTGTCAGTTTTTAGTCGATGTAGATAATAGAGAAAAAATAGAACCATCCTACTCAGAAATTGGCTTAGATGTGGGACTGAATCATTTTTATACTGACGATAAGGGTAATCAAATTGAGAACCCAAGATTTTATCGAAAGGGAGAAAAAGCCCTCAATCGATACAATCGTCGTAAGTCCAAAAAGTATGTTAAAGGGAAAAAGCCTCAGTCTCGCAATTATCATAAGGCAAGAAAACGATATGGCATTAAGCACCTCAAGATAAGTAGGCAGCGTAAAGACCATGCCATGTTATACGTTATACAACGTTTACAATGCTTACACAGTAGGGCTTTGATAGCATAATAGTTTTTATACGAGGTAAACAAAGTCAACTATTATCTGGTGCTTCTTTGTTGTAGATACTCTAATGTCCAACCTTTCTCCAACATAGTAGTTAGGGGTGTCCATTGTCCTGTTGATTCTAACACAACTATTCCGTCCTTTGTACCTTGACTTGCCTCAACAATACCTTGTTCTTTTGCTAACTTAAACCATTCAGAAAAATCATCTGTGACTTGACTAATTTTTCTCTCTTCATCAGTTAAATTAGGTGTCCAGTTTTCTTCGAGTGCTTTCCTAAGTAACCCTGCTTTTGATTTAACTTTTGTTCCAGTAGCAAGGTATTCTTTTACTGCACTTAAGGCGTTATTAATTTCATTATTAGATTTTGATTCAATTATCTTTTTAAGAGTAGCGTTCATTCTTACTCCCAATTCGGATAATTTAGACTTTAATTCATCATTATTTATAGAGGTTGTTGGTTTTCTTTTTGAATCAATGGGCGTAACTTTTGGGTGTGCATGAGGATTAGCTAAGAGATAATCATCTAATTGCTTTTTGGTAGTTGTCAACTCAGCAATTACTTGGTCTAGTTTTTGTCTTAATCTATTGTTTTCTTCTGCAACTCTAGACAATTCATAAAGCCTACCTTGGACTACTTCAATGTGCTTGTTCTGTTTTTCTATTTCACTCCTAAGTTTTTTATTATCTTCTTTCAAATTCTGAATAATTACTTGCTTTGATTTATCAGAAGCAGGTTGAAACGATTGAGGTTTTTTAGAGCGTTTTCTTACTTGCTGTTGCTGCTGATTTCTCAGGTGTTGAATTCGCTCTTTTAGTTCGTCGTATTTATAAAGATAAGGAACAGATACACCAGCTTTTTCTGCAATACTTTTAAACGTAATACTTGCACCTGTTCTAACTAATTCAGCAATAGCTTTTTCGGTTCGTTCCAGAGCATCTTTCTTTTTAGCTTCTGCTGTTGCCATTAATATATCTGGATTACCTTTGGGATTACCTTTAGGCACTTTGCTTACCTCCTTCTTGTTCGGGGAATTTTTCGTCACCATAAATTACTTCTTTTTGCTCTAAACCTCGGATGATTTTTCTGAGGTTTTCTGCTATTGGTAGATTTTTTTTCACTTGTCTTTCCCAACCATTAGCTCTTGCATTTTCAATTAGTTTTTCTGTTTCTTCCAAGCGTTTTTTATGCACATCTAAAAACTCAATTGTGGTGCGAAGATGGGAACAAGTTAAACAAGGACTTCCCTGCACTGGACAACTTTGAGTAACGGGCAACCCACAAAAGCCATCAGGTAGGGTTTGAGCCTTCATGTTGCGTTTAATCCATTGCATTTCAGAAGTATCTAAATCTGGATTTTCTGATACTATTATTTGACCTTGATTGTTAAATATTTTGCCATCCCAGAACTTTGCCATTTCTTTTTTCATGGTTTTGTCGTGGATATGTGCATATACAGATGTCATTTCTGGAGACGCATGACCCAGGCGTTTTTGCACGATATGTTGTGGAACTTCGTTATTAATAAGCTCTGTCCCATGTGTATGCCGAAACCGATGGCATTTGCCTAAAGGAAAGATTTTTCCAGTAGCATCTTTTATTTCTTTTTCTCTAGCTAATTTATGTAGATAACCTCTTAAAGTCTCTGAATGAAGTTTTTGAGCAATAGGCTGAAAATAATTTAAAGGTTTTTCCTTGATATACTCAGACCTTTTTGTTTCTGGATTTAAAGAAAAACTACTACGATATTTGGTTTCACAAAACAAATAAGAAAAGTCACTCCCTAAACTTGTCACTATGTATTTTTGTTGGTCGCAAATAAGTTGTGCAATATACTTAGAAACAAGAAGTGGAGGAATTTCTTTTTTCATTTTAATTTGATAAACATCAAGCCAATAATCTCCTGTAGAATCTTGTTTTAGACAATCAAATGGTATATGGCAAAGTTCTGATATTCGCAATCCTGTTTCTCTCAAAACTTGTACCATGCACTTTACTGTTTGGGGTAAAGCATCAAGATTATTATCAAGTTGTTTCAAAATAGCCTCTGGAATAAATCTAGGTAGCTTTTTGTCTTTTTTTTGATAATCTTCAAATATTAGTTTTTCTTTAGTAATATCAATCCAATCAAATCTTTGGCATTCTTCAATAAACTGATTAATATTTGAGATATACCCAATTCTTGTTCCTGCTACATAATTTTTTTGATTTAGATAAGTTAAGTATTCTACAATAAATTCTCTGTTTATATCTGTTGCTTGCAAATTAAAATACTGAGATTCTATAAATGTAGAAAATATTTTAATAGACCTAAGCTTTGACCTTAAAGTTGACGCTGCATCAATAGTAACTCTATACTTCATCCACTGTTTAGCAGCTACTTTTAACCATTCTGGTTGGATACTGGAAAAGTTTAAGGTGTATTGTCCGTTAGCAACAGACTCCTTTAAGCCTAATACTCTAATGTCCCAAGTATCCCATGAAAACATTTCCGTAGCTGTTATATTCTTAGGCAACACTAAACCAGCTTTTAAATATGCTGGATTTTCAGTAAAAATCTTTTTACAGTCTC
Source organism: Xenococcaceae cyanobacterium MO_167.B27 (assembly GCA_030065935.1). Classification (GTDB taxonomy): domain Bacteria; phylum Cyanobacteriota; class Cyanobacteriia; order Cyanobacteriales; family Xenococcaceae; genus JASJCP01. Next base: position 1,350 of record JASJCP010000263.1, on the reverse strand, counting down.
TACATTTATATCTTTGTTTACCGCTACCATATTTACCATTCTTATGAAAGTTGAAGCTCAAACATCTAGGACATTTTAATTCTTTTGTTTGTATTTTTATGTGGATATCTGAGCTTGAATTATTAACTAGAAAATTTGACATTTATTTGTAATTTTGATTTTCCAAATATTTTTTGTATTCTTGTTTCATGTCGTCATCGCTAAGATGGACATAAGTATTAATTGTTGTTTGAATACTGGCGTGTCCTAATCTTTTCTGAACGTAAGCCATGTCCATACCAGAACGAATTAAATCTGTGGCGTGAGTATGCCTTAATAAGTGAGCATAAACATCAATACCCGTCTTCTTTTTAAGGCTTTTAAACAATCCTCTTACAGTGGAATATTTCATTGGATGACCAATCTCACCCTTCCAAATGTTGACAAACACATAGTCAGAGTCAACATCGGGATATTCATCTACAATGTAGCGACCATAAAGTCTCATTAAATCTCCTGAAACTTGTACAATCCTTTCTGACTTAGGCTTGTTTTGAGCATTATTAACATTGTCATTTCTGGGGACAATATGTATTTCATTTTTGCCTCCCACTGAGTTAATATCTTCATGTCTTAAACCTAGTGCTTCACCTATTCTTATTCCTGTTTCAAAAAGTAATTTAACTAAAAAATTATTCCTAATATTGTTACAACCATCAACTAACTTTTGTACTTCTTCCGTTTTTAAAGTACTAGGAAATTTCTTAGGTTCTTTTACCTTTAGTAATTTGGTCTGGGTTGTCTTATTTTTAGACATTTCATAGAGCAAAGGTTTGTACTTGGGATTGAGTATTTTTGCTTCTTTGTATAGCTCTAAATCTTTAGTTGTTCCTTGTCGTTGATGATATTGGTAGAAACTATACACAGCAGAAAGAATCGTGTTAATTGTTCTTTCGGTACGTTTTGCTTCTTTTGATTCAATTGAAACTACTCTAGGGTCAGGACTACGTAACCAGAGAATGAAGTCTGCTAACTGTGGTTCTTCTAGCTCTCTCCAGTTGAAATGCTTTTGGCTAATAAACTCCCAAAACAGCTTGAGATGATGAGCATAACTTTGAATAGTGTTAGGCGACCTTTCTAAAGCTTCTAGGTAGCTTAGATAGTCGTTGACTGAATCGATAGGTAAGAAATCATCTCCTATCAAAATCCAGGTCATCTCGTCTGTAGTAGGTAGCTTAATCTTTTGAACTTTCATTAAGCTTATTTTTCTTGTATAAAAAATCCGCTTCGGATATTATACAATGAATATCGACAAATAAAATATTTTTGTTGTTGTTGTTGTTTATGTATAATTGTTTATGTCGGATAAGC
>JASJCP010000003.1 GCA_030065935.1 Xenococcaceae cyanobacterium MO_167.B27 | reverse complement strand
GAAGTGTTTTTTATATTAAAAAAGCTGATATTAAAATCTAGTTTTTAATAGCAAAACTTATCTTTTCAACAAGATGATTCTAGTGATTTTTTGAGGTTACTTTTTCAGCAAACCCTAATTCATTGGTAGTCTCGTTTAGTATTTAATCCAAGTAGGACATTATTTGAAATTCAATTAAATTAAATGTCCGCTTAGGTTATCATAAAGTTGTTAAATCAGCAGGATTTGATACATTCAAGACTTAAGCTGTGTTGATGCCATCAAGGAGAGTTTCTTTTTGGTCGAAGGTACTCCGCCTTGCAAAGACGGAGTACCTTCGACTTCGTCAAAGTTGAAAACTTTTATATTCATGGATTAGAGGCATTTTTTCGCTCAAGCGATCACCACCCTCCACATTTCCATGTCAAAAAGAAAGGACAGTGGGAAATAAGAGTTCATATCATAACTTCGACTGAGAAGTTACATTATTCTGTAAAATTTCCCAAAAATAAAAAACAATTTCCAAGTTCAAAAGAAGAAAAATCAATTCTCGATTTTGTCATCAAAAATAGAGAAAAGCTTTATCTCGACTGGGAAGCTAAAGTATGTGTTAAGGAGAAAATGTCTGATGATTAGTTCAATTGAAACAAACAATTTAAACTTAAAAGAAGCCTTGAACCCTTCTGATTCTTTAGGTTTTAAACCTTTAAAGACTGAGCAAATTAAGAATAACAAAACCTCATTTGAACTAATTATCATCTACACAGAAAACTCAGTCATTCTGCAAGTATTCGATGGCGAAAAATTCCACAAAACTTTCCTCTCTTATGAATACAAACAAGATACGACAGTAGTAGAGAGAATCAAGCAGGCTTGGGAATGGGAATCGGAAGATGAACTTATTGCTACAGCTAAAGCTTCTGAGAATATATTAATTGTTATGGGATGCGATCTTAATTTCTGGCAAGTACCTTTTGACGCTATACCCTGTCTAAATAAACTACCCTTATCTGAAAAAACTAATTTTGAGATCGATCGCGATGGCAGTTATCTTCATTGGCAATGGAACGATGTTCATATCGATTTAGAAGACATAAAAGCAGCGGTCGATCCAGAGTTTAAAAATCAGCTATACCTTGAAAAACTCAAGTATAATCAATCTCTAGGAAAAGCTATTTCTCAAGTAAGAAAAGCTCATAATCTCAATCAAAATGAAATTGAAGGTTTATCAGATAGACATCTGAGAAGAATTGAAAATGAAGGCTATCAAGTGACCATAGATGTTCTGAAAAAACTTGCTGTAGCTCATAATATGAACTTAGAAGAATATTTAGCCGAGGTCACAAGAGATATTGATATCAAAGTCTGACGATTACATCCTGCTCAATAACTTAGATAATAGTTAATTGATACAGTGAAAATTTTTTATTTTTCTTAATATTTTCTTTTGTAAATAGGGGCTTGACTTTTGCGATCGCTAGGTGTATTGTATTTTTAATGCTTCATAATGGGAGTGGTGACTGTTATAGATAAGTGCAACTATTCCCATTATGAAATAAATAATATCACAAAAAAGAATAATCTCCAAAATATTTGATTTATTAATTTTTTTCGTTAATAAATTTAAAAAAAAAAGTCATAATTTGGTTAAGTAATGTCTAGTATATCAGTTTACGCAACATAAGAACAATAACAAGAAGATAATAAGCTTAAATAAGAATTTTGAGTACAATCAAAGAACAACTATTACAAGAAATTCAATCAAGTTCCGATAGCTTATTAGAGCCAACTCTAGATTTTTTAAGATTTCTAAAAACCAAAGAGAAGAATAATGTAAAAACAGATAAGGAAAAATTGATAAGTTCTACAGGAAAAAATTTAGTAGAACATTTAAAAAAAATCGATGCGTGGTCAGGTGATGATTTAGAGGAATGTTTGAGAACTGTAAAAGAAACTCGTTTTAAAGCAAGATAGAAATTAAAATAAAAATGGATAAGAAAGAACTAATTAAACAAGCACAAGAGCCAAAATATATTCCTGGCATTTACAATTATTGTGACAGATGGTGCGAAGGATGCCAATTCACTTCTCGTTGTTTAAATCATTCCATAGAAGAAGACCAAAATTGCAAATTGGAAGAAATTGATGAAGCAAATGAAAGATTTTGGTATAGTATCAAGGATTCTTTTGAATTGGCATTGAGCCTTCTTGAAGATTTAGCGAAAGAAGAGGGAGTCGATCTCGAATCAATTGAAATTGATGAAGATGATGAAATAGATAATAAAGTAGATATATTAACTCATAGATCAATGAATTATGCAAATATGGTTGATGAGTGGTTTAAAAATAATCAGAACATAATAGAAAATGGGCTTCTAAAGCCAAAAAAGCTATGCCATTTGAAATTGATACACCCGCATACTACTGAGATTCCTATTTCTCTTAAAGAAATTGTAGAAGTTATTAGCTATTATAAATATGCAATAACGGTTAAATTATCAAGAGCCATAAAAAGCAGAGATAATGAAGCAAAAATCAGATTAGAAGATATTTCAAAAGACTCTGATGGTTCAGCAAAAATTGCTTTGATTGAAATAGACCGTTCAATTAATGCCTGGAGTCAATTATTGAAATATTTTGAAGATGAAAAAAGAGACATATTAAAAATTATCAATTATCTTAAACAAATTCGAGAGATTGCAGAAAAAGAATTTCCAAATGCTAGAGCATTTATCAGACCAGGCTTTGATGAAGTAGCTCAAAATGGCTAACAACAGTGTGAGCATCATAGGCGCATTTTCGGCGATTGATCGAATTTCTGTAAATTATTAGAGATTCAGTCCAGCTTTAGCAAAGGATAACGTTGTAAATCCTCCCGAGTCCAGCAGGAAAGTCCCGCTTGTTGACCTACAGTCTCCACAACTATAATCGCATCTGGGTCTTCAAAAGTAATATGTCCTGGGTTGCCCATTTTTCTTAGCTCTTCGAGAAGAATTTTATCTAAAAAACGCTCTTCATCATGACTAGAAATCCGACCTTTGAAACCACGGCGGTGCATCCTTATGTGAAAACTTTTCCCTGCTAAGAGTGGCAGAAAGTACAAAACTGCTTCTTGAGCCTTAGTTTCAAATTCTTCTGGTGATTGAAAAGAAAAAGTTGAGGTTACTGGTACTGTCCGAGATAGGAGTTTTAGTAGGCTAGGATCTTCTGACACCCAGGCATTTAGAGTTTCTAGAAAGCGAGGAATATTGCTCACTTCCATGACTAAAACATTTAAAAATTTGGTAGTGTAGACTGCTCCCAATCCTTGGAGTAGTTTGAAAGCTCGTCTGAAGCCATGTTCGTGCAAATTTACTACTACATTCCAATCAAACATGATTACTTCTCCCAAATCTTTATTCTTGTCTGGTTACAAGTGATGCTGAATGAGGTTTCTCTGACATACCTACTCCACCTACTGCAAACCCACAATCTGGGCAGCATCCTGATTGAATGCGGTTGGCAAGTACACCAAAGATATTGCGTCTAATTAACAAAGTTCCACAATCTGGACAATAGGTGTTTTGTTTTTCTTCCCCAGGGACGTTACCAAGATAGACATACCTGAGTCCTACTGATTTGCCAATTTCCCAAGCTCGCTCCAGTGACTTTTGCGGAGTTGGTGGTACGTGGGTTAGCTGGTAATCAGGGAAAAAACGACTAATGTGCCAAGGTGTATCCGCACCTAATTCTCGGACAATGAATTGTGCTGCATCTTCTAACTCCGCCGAATCGTCATTAATACCAGGAATTACTAGAGTAGTTACTTCGAGCCAGATGGAGAGTTGTTTGATTGCCTTTAAACTATCCAGCACTGGTTGTAGCCTGGCTCCTACATACTTGCGATAAGTTTTATCCCGAAAAGCTTTTAAATCTACATTAGCTGCATCCAGATAAGGCTGGATGGTTTCTAGCATTTCTTCTGTCATATAGCCATTGGTGACGAAGATATTAGCTAAACCAGCAGCACGAGCTAAACGGGCAGTATCATAAGCATATTCAAAGAATATAGTTGGTTCAGTGTAAGTGTAGGCAATGCTACGGCAACCCCATCGCTGTGCTTCTGTTACTATCTCTTCTGGAGTCGCCTCATAACCAGCAATTAAATGCTGTTGTTTTGGCATTTGGGAAATCTCCCAGTTTTGACACCAGGCACAGCGAAAATTACAGCCTGGGGTAGCGATGGAATAGGCGGTCGAACCAGGGTAAAAGTGAAATAGGGGTTTTTTCTCGATGGGGTCGATATTTTGGCTAATAGTTCGCCCATAAACTAAAGTGTAGAGCGTACCGCCTTGATTCTCTCTTACTTGACAAATTCCCTTTTTAGCATCAACAATCAGACAATGATGGGCACATAAATTACAGCTCACACGATTTTCTGGTAGTTTTTTATAGAGCATTGCTTCCTTCATAGAGATTCACCTCCCGCGCAACACGAAAAACAAAGCAGATATAATTAAAATTCAGGCTATCTGGTTGAAAGTCATCCACGATAGTATGCGCTCGCCATTCTTAAAAACCAAAGAGTTAGCTAAACCTAGATAGTGAGATGAGTGTACCAATAGCTGGGCAAATTCCAGCCATTCTTGTTTATTGATTTTCAGGTCTTGAGGACAAGTAGCAAAATCCAGGCATAGTACGGTAGAACAGCCGTTAAGTTCACGGTATACTCTGCATTCTGGGTCAAGAAACGGGGCGAGGTCACGAAAACGCTTAATCGCCTCTAGTTCCAAGTCAATACTCGTACAGTTGAATGATGCCATAATAACTGAACTCCACCTTGCAACAGCTACTCCTATTTTTATTGTAGACATTGGTTGATCTCTGGTTAGATTGCAGATATATCTCTTGATGATGAGATTTTTCGCGATTATATTTCTTTATATAGTTAACTAGTATTATATAAGTAATTCTTTTCCCATCCTTCCCTGGCGACACTTGTTTACTCTTGCTGATTAGGAGAAGAACTAGCGAAGCTGCTATGAGGGGCAATCTGAAATTTTGCAGCTAGAGAGTGTTGGAGAAGGTAAAAATAGCTCTTATACCAATTCTCAAAAGTAACGGTCGACTTAGTATAGATGTAAAATAATAAGAAAAATCTCATGTCAGGACTACCCAAAATAGCGATCGCTATAACCAATTACTTTTAGTAGCTTAAGTTAATAAAATTGGTATTAACAAAATAATGTTGAATTATGAAGAAGATAATATTTTAAAAAAGTCTAAAAACCCTTTAATATTTATTATTTATTGGGGTTGATTTATCAGATGAATGTATAATTGATTTAAGATAAGTTCGGTAAAATAGAAAAAATAAACTACTTTTTAACAAGGAACAATAATGACATCTCAAGCTCAAAAATTCTGGGAAGAAAAATACAAAGATAAACTCAAATTATCTCCCAAGTTATTTCCTGAATCTTCCGAAGATAAAATGCTTGTGAACTTGTTGGGTAACGTAGCAGGTAAGGAGATTTTGGAAATCGGCTGCGGTAATGGCTATATCTCGTTATATCTTGCTAAGAATGGTGCTAAAGTCACAGCTATTGATTTCTCTCAAAATTCTGTAGAGAAGACCTTAAACCTAGCAAAAAACCATGAACTAGAAATTGAGGCTTATCAACTTAATGCTTTGGAGCTGAGAAAGTTGAACAAAAAGTTTGACATAGTTGTTGGCAAGTTTATTTTACATCATATTGAGCCTTTTGAAGAATTTTCCCTCTGTTTATCCGCTTCGTTAAAGAAAGGTGGAAGAGGTATCTTTATTGAAAATAACTCCCGTAATCCAATTCTTATCATAGCTAGAAATAATCTCGTTGGAAAATTTGGCATTCCCAAATATGGTGATGATGAAGAGTATCCCTTTGAACCCAGAGAGATTGAATTACTCAAGCATGATGTTGGTAATGTAAATCTTTATTACCCAAATTTTGTTTTCTTTAAAAAAATAAATACCTACATATTTAAAAACAATCAAAAATTTAAACTATTTATGAATATGTTTAAAGGACTGGATGATTTGATCAAAAATTATCTTCCTATTTTTCATAAATATAGCTATACACAAGTAGTTGAAATTTTGAAGCAATAACTAAGATTTGTTTCTTTAAATATCCTGATTAAGAGTTGCTTTGTTATTATTGCTATTGCTCCTAAAAAAAGAATTTGCTTTGAGGGTGAGGTTAGTAATATTTCCCAAAAGCTTATTTTCTAAAGAAACAAATTTTTCCTCTTCTAACAATTAATCGAAAAAGTAGGATATTGCTTGTTTACTCTGATTTGAGCGGAAACTCCTAAGTGCTGCATATCTAGATTTATTTTACAGATTATCATAGATAGATAGCAAAGAGCGATCGCTATATTTGGGAAATTTCTCAGGGGTAAAAATTTTGGTTGGTTAGAGCAATTCTCTGATATGGAAATTTATCCGTCTTGTTTGGGAAAAATGAAATAGCCGTGACTGTTTGACCTCACCTCCCACTAGATATATGTTTAAAGAAATTGCTTCCGAGCAGATTAATGCTGAGGAAATTAAAAATCGCATCTTGGCTTATGCTTCTTTGCAAGCAGCCGAAACAGTAGTTGATGAAGATTATTGGTATGGGAATATCAGCACTTATACCTTGAGTTTGCGCCTCTCTGGTATTTATGGAGAAAAGCAATTTAATGATGTTCTCACCAGTGGTGCAGATACTACTATTAATATTGGGAAGTATGTTTATCTAGAAAATGAAGTATTCTTGCGAGAAACTTCCCATCTCGATGACCTCAATTTTGTTAAACAACTCTATCAAGCTTTTTTAAGAAGAGAAGCGGATGCTGGCGGTTTGGCTGGTAATGTGGAACAGTTGAAGAATGGAGCATTAAGAGAGAATTTACTCATTGGGTTGCGTACTTCTGGGGAAGCGGATGGAGTATTCCTTAGAGTTACTGCTTGCTTAGACGATGAGACTTTTGTGGATATTGCTCATCGTGTTTATCTCAATCTTAAATATAGTCAACACCGAAAATCAGGTGATGTAGCAGTTTTAGGGGAAGGTAAATCTAGAGAAGTTGTTTTTGAGTCTATTAAACAATTCCAGCAGACTCAGAATATCTTGCAAAATCTAGAACAAGACTTTTATCAAGAAGACCTAGATTTTATTAGTAAAACAGAACACCTGGACAACTCTAGTTTTGTAGAGGAATTGTATCGCACCTTTCTCAAACGAGAAGCCGACCCTGGTGGTTTAGCATCCCAGGTAGAACAACTAGAACAAGGGGTGTCGCGCCGAGAAGTGCTTTATGCTTTAAGAACTTCAGAAGAAGCAGCTAATGTGTTTGTCGATTTAACTTCCCACTTAGATAACGCCACTTTTGTGGAAATCGCCTACTCCGCTTTTCTGAAACAGGAACTAAATCCCCGTTATAAACCAGCTTATGTAGAAGCCTTAGACCAAGGTAAACCCCGTCAGGAAATTTTAATTTAAAATTGGGCGTTGCTGATGGAGATGTTTTGGGAACTATAGAAAAGACTCTGACATAGCGTCTGTGAGTAAGTTCCATGATCCTAAAAAGACCAAAAATCACTTTAGCCGTTCCTTTTGCGGTTTTTCCCCCAAATAATGTCCGTTGTCGCCGTATATTCCACATATACCGTCATCTAGCTAAAGATTTTAACATCGAGATTGTATCTCTAGCTGGTGCTGGTGAAGCTGCTTTTCAGGGGATTATTGCTCCTGGTTTAACGGAAACTAGAGTCCCTAAATCTCCTAAACATCAGAAAGCAGAAATGAAATTGGTGCAGAAGTTGGGAGCAAATGTAGCGGATGCTACTCTAATCCAACTTTACACCCTGAGTCCTAAATATCTCCAAGCCCTCAAAAAATCGGCTAAAAGTGCTAATTTTGTACTTACTTATCAACCCTATCTTTTCCCTGCTATTAGAGAAGTTTGTAATAAACCTGTCTGGTATGAAGTTAGTGGAATTGAAACAGAACTCAAAAAACAACTTTTACCAGAAAATGAATTAGGACAAGAGTTTTGGGAAAGTGTTTATGAGGTAGAAGCCAAATGCGCTAAAGTTAGCAATTTAATTATTACTTCTTCTCAGCATGATGCTCAGAGTATTGCTCAATTTCAAGATGTGGAATCCAGTAAAGTTATTTATCTTCCTAATGGTATTGATACAGAACGTATTGAATTTACTTCCTACGAGCAAAGGTTAGTTAATAAAGAAAAATTAGGTTTGAAAGATGGTTTTTTAGCAGTTTTTACTGGTACAGGAAGTCCTCATAATGCTGATGAAGCACGCTCGATTCTAAATATTGCTTCTAAGTTGCAAAATATGAATTTTCTGCTTTTGGGAGATGTGGGAGTTTTCTTTGAACCAAGGTTAACTCCTCCTAATGTAACTTTTCTTCCTAGTGCGGATGAAAATACGAAATCTATTATTCTCAGCCTAGCGGATGTGGCACTTAATCCTGTGAAAAAGGGTTCTGATAGTCAATCAATTGTCTTGGAATATTTTTGTAAGGGAATTCCTGTAGTTTCTACCCGCTTTGGTGTCAAAAGCTTGGGCATAAAACCAGGAAAACACTGTTTAATTGGCGATGTCTGGCAGTTCCCAGAATTAATCGTAAGTTGTCAAAAAGAAGATATTGTAACGAAAAAAATGAGGCTAGAAAATGCAAAAAGATATATCAAAAATAATCTTGAATGGAGTGTAATATCTCATAAAATACTAGATAAATTTCAGTTTCAATTATTAATGGCTTAAACTCCAACTAATCTAAATTTTTTAGTGTTAAACTTGAACTCAAAATTAAGAGGTAAAAATGAAACAGTATCGTAAATTCTTACTACTTACTTGTCCCCGTTCTGGCACTCATATGCTCAAAAGTAGTCTAGAAGCACACCCTAATGTTATCTGTTTAACAGAAATGTTTAACCCAGACTACATCGAGGGAAAATATCCTTATGATGACAGTATTCCAGCTAAACAGGTTTTAGATAAGTTTATTTATTGTGATTATGACCCAGAAGTAAAAGCGGTTGGTTTTTGTCTGCATCGTATTGGGGCAAAGTTTGGTAATTGGCCCAGACTTTGGGATATTCTTAGAGATATGAAAGATTTATATGTTCTTAGTTTGAGTCGCGAAAATCTTTTAAGACGTTATTTATCAGTACAGTTACAACAAATTAAAAATCTGGATAAAGCCGACCTCAAACCTATGGTTTTTGACCCAGAGAAATTAGAGCAGGACTTTAAACGGCAACGTAAGAAAATAGCAGAATATAACGAGCGGTTTAGTAATCACAATATTTTCCACATCACTTACGAACAGATGTGTAATGACTATGAAACTATGACTAGTAAAATGCAGGATTTCTTGGGATTACCTCCTTTTCCTTTAAAACCAGGCACAGGTAAACGAAATAATCCTCCTATTTCTGATTTTGTCGTTAATTATGCTGAATTAAAAGATAAGTTTAAGGATACAGAATGGGGTAGTTTCTTTGATGCTTAATCTCTAATGCAACACCCTATTTTTTTCCCATAGTCTCTCATGGATGAGGCTATGGTTTCCTGTTAACGGAATAGTATTTATTATTTGTTGTTATTAAGGATATTTTAGGAACTCTTGAGCGATGGTTAATAGTGCGAGTACATCTTTATTTGGTATTAATGTAGTTGGATATGTTCGAGGAGAGTTTGGTTTAGGAGAAAGTTCGAGAGCGCAAATTAGATCAATTAAAGCAGCAGATATTCCTCATGCTATCTGTAATATTGATTCTAGTAGCCACGGTAATGGGGATAATACTTTTGCTAGTGAATTTACTAATGATAATCCCTATGCCATTAATTTATTAAATTTCAACGCGGAGGCGATGCCCGAATTTCTGGATAATATTGGGGAAGATTATCTTAAGGGCAAATATAATATAGGCTATTGGGCGTGGGAGTTACCGACTTTCCCTCAAGAATGGGAGTGGTTGTTTCAATATTACGATGAAATTTGGGTTCCTAGTGGCTATTGTGCTGAGGCGTTATCTGTAGTATCTCCTGTACCAGTGGTTAAGATTATGCACAGTATTAATCTTCCTGCTCCTATTTTAAGTAAAGAAGAGACGGTATTTCCTGGTGCGGATGGAGAGGAAACCTGTTTCCCCAAGGATAAGTTTATCTTTCTTTTTATGTTTGATTTCCACAGTACTGTAGCTAGAAAGAATCCTCTGGGGGTAATTGAAGCTTTCAAACGTGCTTTTAGAAGTACAAATCAAGATGTAACTTTAATGATCAAGTTTTCTAATTCTAAACACTATCCTGAAGAGTTAGAAATAGTGAAAGAAGCAGCTAAAAGCCATCCTGCGATTCAGTTTATTGATGCGCGGTTGCCGAAAAAAGTGGTTAATGCTTTATTTTATAACTGTGATTGTTATGTATCTTTGCATCGTGCGGAAGGTTTCGGTTTAACTATGGCGGAAGCGATGTACTATGGAAAACCAGTAATCGCTACAGGCTATTCTTCTAATGTGGAGTTTATGAACACTGGTAACAGTTTCTTGGTTAGTTACGATTTGGTTAGAGTCTTACAAGATAGTGGTTCATATAAGAAGGGTAACATTTGGGCAGACCCCAGTGTGGAGCATACTGCTGCTTTAATGCACTATGTTTTTCATAACTACGAAGCAGCTAGACAAGTTGGTTTGAGAGGTGCGAAAGAAATGCAACAGATGTTGAATCCAGCCAATATTGGGAAGAAGATTCAACATCGAGTGGAGCATATTATGAGTAAGATTGCTCTGGATAGTCAGCATACTCAAGTTAATGAGTTACAAGCTAAAGCTTGGAAACAAACTGCTCAAGATTTACAAGAAGAGTTGAAGAAAAGTCAGTTGGAAGTACAACAGCTTAAGGCGAAACTCAAGTTACTACAAGTTTGATTTTTGGTTGGGAAAATTCACAACAGACGGTTAAAACTTAGATCTTGCACTCATACAGGAAAATATCTCAGTTTTTAGGTTGGGCGGTTTTAGAGGATATAGCAGTCGAAGTAAATGTTAGGACAAGCTTGATAATATGATCCCCCCTTAATCCCCCCAATCCCCCCTGAATCCCCCCTTATTAAGGGGGGTTGGGGGGTAGGCGCAGAGGAATTAAGAGATGTCCTTATCTATCATCCGATTGCTATATCTGAAAAGTAATATCAGCTAAGATTTTTGCCCCCCTAACCCCCCAAATTTGGGGGGAAAGAAGGATGTAAAACTCCCGCGCGCTCCCGCTCTCTCTAGGTGTCTCTCCCCCTATCCTTACAAGGGTAGGTTTTTTACCATCTCCAAGACTGGAAACAAAATTTATTACTTATGTACTGGTCAAGAAGCTGAGTAAAAGCCATCTTTTTTGATAATAGTGGATATGGAAAGCGATCGCAAATCAGCAGCAGAAAACCTGAATAATGGGGAGTTTTATTATCTCCAAGGTAAGAGTTTAAAAGAGAAACAGCAGTGGGAAGCAGCACAATCCGCTTATCAACAAGCGATAAACTTGGGTTACTCTACTTGGGAAGTTTATCAGGAATGGGGTGATATCTTAGTTCATCGGGAAGTTTGGTTAGAAGCTATAGATGCGTATCAACAAGCAATTAAACTTAACGATCGCGCTGTTGAATCTTATCTTAATTTGGGAATAATACTTTTAAAGCTGGAGCTTTTTGCTGATGCTGTTTCTTTTTTCCGCAGTGTAATTGAGATTGAGCCTTATCTGACTATTGCTTATGAGTATTTGGGAGAGGCTTTAGTACAAGGAGGAAATTGGGATGATGCGATCGCATTTTATCACGAAGCGTTACAGTTACAACCTAATTTATTTTCGATACAAGTAAAATTGGCTGATGCTTTGTCTGCTAGAGCTAAGTTAGATTTGGAAGTTGCTGTTGATTATTACTTACGAGTTGTTGCTACTTCCCCAGATAAGGGAGCAATATATTTCAAAATAAGTCAAATTTTAGAACAGCAGGGGAAATTAGACGAAGCTTTTATCTATGCTAGCTATGCTGTAGATTATCAACACCCAGAACAGGATTACACTGTTTTTCTTGGCAAAATTGCTTACAAGAGAAGCCAACTATATTCAGCAATTCCCGAATTTACGATTTCTGATTCTGATTATGCACTATGGCATAAGTATCACACTAAGACAATAGAAGATTTACGTCAGATTTGTCTGAGAGTTGCACTGTTAGAGTATAAACCTCTTATCAGTATTATCTTACCCCTGGAAAATTGGGAAAATATTGCAGACACTATTACCTCTATCCAAAAGCAAGTATATCCCTACTGGGAATTACTTGTAGTTTGGCACAAAGAAACGAAAGATCAATTATTACTCGCTTCTAGGAAAAAGCATCTAGCCAAAATTGTTAGGAAGTATAGTCAATCCGACAGCCGTATTAAGATACAAACAGGAGTAGAAGCAGATTTAGGAAGTCTTGCTAATCAAGCTTTAGCAATGGCGCAGGGGGAATATATTACCTTGTTACAGGAGGAAACTATATTAACTCCTGATGCTCTATGGGAATTAATCTTACAGTTAGAGAATCATAGTAGCGCAGACATTATATATGGTGATGAAGATCGACTAGAAGCGGAAAACTCTTTAACTCAACCTTGGTTTAAACCAGATTGGTGTCCTGATTTACTATTATCTTGTAACTACTTTGGCTCTGTGGTGTGGTGTCGTCGCAGCTTAGTAGAAGAGATAGGAGGTTTTGCACCAGGATACCATCAGGGATATAGTTACGATTTGCTATTGCGACTCACGGAAGCAAGTCATAATATTGTGCATATTTCTTCCATTGTGGCGCACTGTCCCTATAAAACTCCTTCCGAAGCTACCAAGAAAGTAATCATCTCCGCTTTAAAGCGTCGGGGAGAGCCAGGAAAAGTGATAGATAATGCCAAATTTCCTGATATTAAAACCATACGCTACGAAATTAAGGAGCAAGCTCTAGTTAGCATCATTATTCCTACTCGAAATCAGGGAAAGCTCCTCAACCACTGTTTAGAATCAATCTTTAACCTCAGCACTTATCCTCACTACGAAGTGATAATTGTTGACAATGAGAGTGATGACACAGAAACTCTAGAGATTATTACGACTTGGGAAAAACAACACCCCAATAAACTTCGCACTATCAAGCTAGATATTCCTTTTAACTATTCCCAATTAAATAATGAGGCGGTTACTCACGCTTCGGGTAAATATTTACTGTTTCTCAATGATGATACTGTTGTCATTTCTCCTGATTGGCTGGAGGCTATGATAGAGCAAGCACAACGGGTTTCTATTGGTGCTGTGGGTGCTTTATTACTTTATCCTGATGAGCGGGTACAACACGCAGGGGTAATCTTGGGGGTAACAGGAATAGCTGGACACAGTTACCGTAACTTATCTGTAAATAGTATATCTTCTCGATTAACTACTACTAATTATTCTGCTGTTACCGCAGCTTGCTTGATGTGTAGTAGAGAAGTTTTTGAAGCAGTAGATGGTTTCAATTCTAACTTAGCCGTAGCTTATAACGATGTGGACTTTTGTCTGAAACTCAAGGAAAAAGGCTACCATAATATCTTTTTACCCCACGTAAAACTATATCACCATGAGTCACAAACTCGCCAAAAAGAAGATACTTCCCAGAAACAGCAACGTATTCAACAGGAAGTAGCCTACATGGAGAAAACATGGGGACATATTATCCATAATGATCTCTGTTATAACATCAATCTTAGTAAAGAAAAAGAAGATTACAGTCTTAACCTCAAACCCAGAATAGAAGTGATTTCTGTGGCTTTAACAACAGTTTCGGAAGAAGTATTATGGGGATTTTTCATTGATGAGCCAAAGATAGGGTGTCTAAAAACAAATTCTCTGGATATCATAGGTTGGGTAATAGGTCGTATATCTGATGCGATCGCTTTTGAAGTAGTATGTCATGGTAGGGTGGTTCATTCTACTCCAATTAATCAACCAAGAAGTGATGTGGCGCAAGTTTATCCCCATCTTAGAGCTAGTAATAATAGTGGCTTTCATCTTACCTTAGCAAGCAATACTTTACCCCTCAACAGTCAACTAATTCTACAAGTAAAATTAGCCAATACAATGACTATTGTTCTTGGCACAATTCAATTACAATGTCGATGAACCATCAACTATCTTCCTCCAACAATTTATCTATCTCTCAGATTAAGCAATTTCAAGATTATCTAGAAAAAGCTACTAATCACCAAGAAATGGGAGAATTAGCTTTAGCAGTTTCTTATTATGAAAAAGCTAATAGTATTAACCCCCAGAATACCAGCGTCTATCAACATTGGGGAGAAACTTTATTAAAACTCTCACGATGGGAAGATACAGTTAATGTTTATCGTCGAGGGTTAGAAATTGCTCCTAACTGTGATTGGTTTCACTACAATTTAGGGGAAGCTCTTACCCTGTTAGAGCAATGGGAAGAAGCGATCATTGCTTATCAAAAAGCTTTAAATATTAACCCCAGTTTACCCGCAATCCATACAAAACTAGGAGATGCTTTTTATCAACGAGCTACCAGCGATCGCCAAAAACTCTTATCTCATTACTTACAAATAATAACAGATAATCCCCACGATATCCAAAACTACCATCAAGCATTAGAATTAAAACCTAATGATGTTGAATTATATTTAGAATTGGGCAATGCTTTAGTATTTCATCAGAAACTTGATGAAGCGATAATTGCTTATCAAACTGCATTGCAAATTAAACCAGATTTTACCTCGGCACAGATTCAATTAGACAAAATCCTTAATAAAAATATTTCCATAGAAGAGAATACCATAGATAATTTAAGTCCAGAGTTACAATTGCAACAAGCCAAAATAACTCTAGATAAGATTAATAACATTAAGCTTCAAAACTTCCTTTTTTCCAGAGCAGAAATTAAATTTACTCCAGTAGAACAACCCATAGTAAGTATTATCTTGATTTTATATAACAGAGCGGAACTAACTTTGAGTTGTTTAGATTCAATTTTACACAATAACTTTAAATCTTTAGAAGTAATTATTATTGACAACAACTCTAGGGACTGCACTTCCCAACTATTAGATAGAATCCACGGTGCTAAAATTATTCGTAACTCAGAAAACCGCCACTTTCTTCTAGCATCTAATCAAGCTAGTGACATAGCAACGGGAAAATATTTACTCTTCCTGAATAATGATGCTCAAATATTAGGAAATAGTATTGATGCTGCGGTAAAAACTATTGAAGCAAATCAAAATATCGGTGCGGTAGGAGGTAAAATTATTCTTCCCGATGGTACTCTACAGGAAGCAGGAAGTATTATCTGGCGGGATGGTTCTTGTTTAGGTTATGGTCGAGGAGACGATCCAGAAGCATCCCAATATATGTTTCAACGAGAAGTTGACTACTGTTCTGGTGCATTTTTACTAACTACCCGTGATTTATTTCTAGAATTGGGTAAGTTTGATGAAGCTTATCAACCAGCTTATTATGAAGAAACTGATTATTGTGTCAGACTACATAAAGCAGGAAAAAAAATCATCTATAATCCCCAAGTAGCTATCCTACACTATGAATTTGCCAGTTCTGATAAACAGGATAATGCTATAGAATTACAAAAAAGAAATCAACTTATCTTTAATACTAAACATCAAGATTGGCTACAATCACAACAAGCTCCAGATATTGCTAATATTTTAGTTGCTAGTCACAAGAAAGGGGAAAGTAAATCTATTTTATTTGTTGATGACCGCATTCCCCACCCCTATTTAGGCTCTGGTTATACTCGTAGTCATAAAATACTCAATATTATGAGCGACTTGGGATATCTAGTAACTTTTTACGCTACGGATATAAGTCATTCAGAGTCATGGCAAGATACTTATCATGATATCAAGAGTAATATAGAAATCATCCAAGATTGGGGATTACAAAAATTAGGAGATTTTTTAAAAGTAAGACAGAATTTTTATGACATTATTTTAGTGAGTCGTCCTCATAATATGAGTTATCTTAACTCTATACTAAATAATCATAACTTCCTAGAAAAAATCAGAATCATTTACGATGCAGAAGCTTTATACTGTTTGCGAGACTTTGCTTATCAAGAGTTACAAAATAACCCAGTATCCGAGGAAACTAAACAGCAAAAAATCCGAGATGAACTAGCTTTAGCCAGTTACAGCAATCTAATTATTTCTGTATCGTCTTTAGAAAAACAAAAATTTATCGAATATGGTTATCAACAAGTAGAAGTTTTAGGACATTCTCTCTCATGCTATCCTACTCCTAAACAGTTTAATGAGAGAAAGGACATTCTTTTTGTAGGTTCAATTTATGATTTACAGTCTCCCAATGCAGATTCAATTATCTGGTTCAGTCAAGAAATATTCCCGATTATCAAACAAGAGTTAGGAGAGACAGTCCAATTAATTATTGTTGGTAATAATTCTGTACCAGAGATCAAAGAAAAAATTGCTAACTTCGATGAATCAACAATTCAAATGAAAGGAAAAGTTGAGGATTTAGTTGAATATTATAATTTTTCCCGTCTGTTTGTTGCACCAACTAGATTTGCTGCTGGAATTCCTCACAAAGTACATGAAGCTGCTGCTTATGGATTACCTATAGTAACGACATCTTTAATTGCTCAACAACTACAATGGCAAAATGAACAAGATATTTTAGTAGCAGATGACGCTAAAGATTTTGCTCTCCAATGTATTAAACTTTATCAAGATGAATCTTTATGGCAAAAACTCAGAGATAATGCTTTAGCAAAAGTAGAATATCAATGTTCTCCTGAAGCCTTTACCCAAAAAATCAACAATATCTTACTACAATAACTATTGGAGATAATTTACTCTAACGATTAGAAAAACTGAAGAAGAGGCAGACAAATTAGGCAATCAGAATAATTCCTATTCTACTCGTAGCCTAACACCTAAAACCTAATATCTCCTCTAAACTAGCTTGTCCCGCTTTACGCCAGTAGCCTAATACTCTATCTATTTAATTAAGGGAGCAACTTATGGAAGTAAACCAAATCTACAATGTCTTTCAAGAGGGCGCATTCCTCAAAAACATATTGTCACAAGGTAATATTTTATTTGTTGGAGAAGAGGAAAGTCTTAATTACTTTAAAAACTATGCTCAAAAGCATCAACTAGAAAAGTCTAATTATGGTCATTTATGGCAAAATAATAATCAACAAGATTTTATCTCTAAACTTCAAAAGCTTGAAAATTGTCAAGGGATTATTATCGCTTCTGTAGAAAACGAATCCACAATTTTTAATGAGGTTAATCAACTAGTAGCTAGTACCGATTTAGCTCTTCCTGTGTTGAAGTTATTTGATGACATTTTTGTGAATTTTATGTCTAAAAATAGTCTGTTGCAATCTTCACAGTGTAACTTCAGAAAACCTACTGTCTCCTATGGGGTTCTAACTCTTCCGCGCTCAGGTTCAACATTTTTATGTCATCTTTTAGCAGCTACAGAAAGCGCAGGATATCCCACAGAACATTTAAGAAAACCTGCTTTTACCTTAGCTAAATATTGTAATTTTGACTATATCAGACTATTCAATAATCTCATGACTCATAGAGTCACTCTCAATGGTGTATTTGGGACAAAATTTATCTCCCACTTTTTCCACGATTTTGAAAATTTAGAAAATGGATTTGAAAATATTTTGACTGCTCTTGATAAATATATTTATCTAGTCAGAAAAGATGAAGTTGCTCAAGCTATTTCAATTTTATTAGCTCAAAAGACCCAAGTATGGCATATTAATAATCAAAACAAATTACTCAATTACCAAGATCAATTAGAATCAATTACTATTGATGATGAACTATTAGAAGAAGTCAATCACAAACTTTTCTTTATTAGACAACAACAAAAATATATAGACAAAGTTCTAAAAACTTATCAAATATCCCCTCTGGTAATAGAGTATGAACAGTTAGTAGAAAATGTCGAAGATAATCTCCAAACCATCCTAGACTATCTTGGTATAAATATCTTACCAGAAACTCTTACTAATCTGGAATATACTATTAAAAAAATGGGTTCTGAACTTTCTCGAAATATTGCGGAAGAATATCGCAAAAAATATGCTATCAAGTGTTGAATATCATAGATTATATATAATATATTAGGAAAATTATAATTTAGGGAATGATCCAACTAATATCCGTTCACATCCCCAAAACTGCTGGTACAGCATTTCGTCACGTATTACTGAATGTGTATGGTCCCGCTCGGGTATTAGATGATTATCCTCCTGATAGAATTTATCACCCTGGTACAGTAATTAATCCCGAAATTGCTGTAATTCACGGACATTTTTTACCTAGCAAATATCACAATCTATTCCCCAAAGCTAAAAGAATTGTTTGGCTAAGAAATCCACTATTTCGCCTGATTTCCGAATACTTTTTTGCTAAAACTATTAAAGATCGTAATAATGCAATTCATGCACAGTTGTTAGATAAGAACTTAAGCATTTTAGAGTTTGCTAAAATACCTCAAATGAGGAACTTTTTGAGCCATCATCTGACAGGGATGGAATTAGAAGAGTTTGATTTTGTAGGTATTCAAGAATTTTATAATCAAGATTTAATAACCCTAAAAAATATTCTGGGCTGGAGTAAATTTTATCCTACTGTTAAAAATAGTAATCGCTATCAGGGATATCAAAAATGTCTGCAAGAAATTATGAGTAATGATAACTTAATCAATCAACTAGCAAAACTCAATGAAGCAGACTTGCAACTATACGAATCTGCACTACATTTAAGAGCCAAACATCGCCAAGAATCTCCCTTGATTCAATCCACTTTAGCTGATTGGCAAAGAACACAATTTTTATTACAAACAACTCAATCAGAATTAAAACAGAAAACCCAAGAATTACAACAAGCAAATTATTGGTTAAGCAAACATTCTTTTTCTCGTAGGACTCTAAACTTAACTACAAGCAACACCCCTCAATTAACTGAAATACTTACAGGTTTTTATCTTGACTCTCCACAATTTCCCTTGGTGATAAATTCCCCTATTCTCTCTCTTGAAGGTTGGGTAATTGGCAAAAAATCACCAGCAACTCAAGTCAGAATCAAATGTGATGGTGTCTTACTCAGTGAAACTTCCGTTAATTTATCTCGTCCTGATGTTGCTAAAGCTTATCATCTTCCTGATGGGGAAAATAAAGGATTTAAACTTAATCTGAATGTGATGGGAATTCCACTCCAAACTATTTTAACTTTAGAAGTAGCTTTAGACGATCGCACTTCTGTCACTATCGCTACTCTTAAAGTTGTTCCTTGATAGTCTGCCAAACATCATCCACTAAGTTAATACTATCCACATTAAACCAAGTAATTTCAGGATAAGCTCGAAACCAAGTTCTTTGACGTTTAGCAAACTGGCGAGTATGAAGAATTGTATCAGCGATCGCAAATTCTAAAGAGATATTTCCTAAGATGTACTGTTTAAACTCCGCGTAACCTAAAGTATTCAATAGAGGTAAGTCTTGACCATATTTATTACAAAGACTTTGTACTTCTTGAACTAATCCCAATTCCACCATTTTATGAGTCCGAAGTCTAATTCGGGTTTCTAAAGCTTCTGGCTCGCCATCTAAACCAATTTGTAGAATAGGATATTCTGGGGGATTTTCCCCTTGCTGACTAGAAATAGGCTTACCTGTCACGTAAAATACCTCTAAAGCTCTTAAAGTTCTGACTTGGTCATTAGGATGGATTTTAGCTGCTGCGGTTGGGTCAACTTGAGACAAAAAACTGTAGAGTTGAATTTGTCCTAAAGCTGTAAGTTGCGATCGCAATTCGGGTTGAGGTGATACCCGAGGAATCTTTAAACCCTTAGTAATAGACTTAATATACAGTCCTGTACCCCCTACTAAAAGAGAAATAGGAGAATCATTAATTAATTGCTGTGCTTGTTGCTGATATTCTGCTAAAGTAAGAGTTTCTGTAGGGTCACAAATATCAATTAAGTGATGTTTAACCAACTCTTGTTCTTCTATCGAAGGTTTCGCCGTACCGATATCAAACTCACGATAAACCTGACGGGAATCTGCACTAATAATAGCCGTATTTAATCTTTGCGCTAACTTAAGAGCTAATCCCGATTTACCGCTAGCAGTTGCACCACAAATAACAATCAGTACCATAATTTAAGTAGCCGATGAGCTATGACTAATACCCCTCAAGACAAACAACCTCAACTATCAGACACAGAAATTCAAAGCAAATTGCGATCGCTACTCCACAAAGAAGGAACCTGGATCGACTGGGGTAAAACCTGTCAAGAATTGCAAAAAGCAGGATGTGAACCAGCCCAAATCTTTGAAGATACAGGATTTCAAGCCAGTCAACAAAATCTGGTTATTGTTGCTGCTCAAGTATATGATAGCGTTGCTCAAGGAGGAGTCCCAGAAGCAGTATTAAGCTACTTTCAAGGACCCAAGAGCGATATTTTACACGAGTTTCGCATTCTTAACCAAGAACAAAGAGCCCAAGCAGCCCAACTAGCTTATGATAAGAAATCTGATGTAGATGAAGCACACGAAATTGCCAAAGCGGTAAAAGAGGTTTCTCGACTGTCTCAGCTTCCAGGGGGCTTTACTAACCATCCAGGGGATATGGTAGCCTACTTATGTTGGAAACGCGCCCGTCAGAAAAAAGACTTACAAGAACGATCTCGCCTCATTGCTAAAGGACTAAAATTCGCCTCTTCTCAATCAGCAAGAGAAGCCATTGAAAAGCTATTGAGCGATTTTACCGTAGTTTCTCAAAAAACTGCGCCTCTACTCCCTGTATATCGCCTAGAAGTCGAAGAAGAATTACCCCGCATTATTCCCCTAGTGGTGACTTCTCCCCCTACTCGCGAAGCCATAGAAGCGCTTTCTGGGGTAGAAATTCAAGAACCATTCCGCAGTATCAATCTTAATACTGGGGGCTGTTTTGTTCCTGTTCCTGGTTGGCAATTAATCTTAAAAGCAGTGGATCCTGTCGGTTATTTGAGTACCAGCGATCGTCTTCCTAAATACCTCTCAGGAAGAATAGAACAAGTATTAGTTATTATAGACCGCGCTGCTAAAGAATGGGATATTAACAGCTATTTTCTCGTAGAAACCGAAACCCAACTAGAGTTGCAATGGTGTGAAACTCCACCAGAAGCAAACATCATTGGTCAGCTAGTATTAATAATGCGTCCCAAGAAAATCCTCGATGAAGGAAATATCACTCAACCTTGGCAAATGGATGATTAATTAAATTAATAAGTTTTCCAGTGAAATCTCAGACAGAGGATTCAATGGCTATCAAAATAAAAAGAATCGATCCACTTCATTTTGATGTTATGGAACTTCAACCCTTGATTGAAGACAGTAAAAATCAAGGTATTTTCTTAGTTCAACGTCTTGTTGACGAGTGGATTTCTGGCACAAATTGTTTTAACCGAGAAGGTGAAATCCTGCTTGGAGCAAGAGATGATAATAAGCTGGTTGCCTTATGTGGTTTAAACCTCGATCCTTACCATCCTGTTTCGGGATTAGGTCGTGTACGCCATTTGTATGTATTATCGTCAAAAAGAAGACAAGGTATTGGAACTCAACTGATAAAACAGATTATTCAGCAAGCTCAACAGCACTTTGATGTACTTAATTTAAGAACCACCAATTCTGAGGCGGATAAATTTTATTTGGCTCAAGGTTTCAGGCGGAGTTATGAAAGACCAGAATGTACCCATATTCTAAATTTAAAATTTGCTATGTATAGATAATTATCAATTAACCAAAGGTGGCACTTTTTGCATCGTCTAACGTCTTAAAAATAGCAAACTTTGTTAAAGTCAAATCAAAGGAAACCTTAAATAAAATCACTCAAAATATTAATTCATTACTAGAGGTGTGAGAGCTTATGTTAAATCTTCCTATTTCTTGGAAACGTTTTTTTACAACCCTAGCCATCTCTGGTTGTATAGTTAGCAGTATTCCCCTAATCAGTTATGCACAAGGGGGTTTAACCATCTTTAGTGGGGTTAATCGCGAAAATATCCTCAACTACTACTTAGATTATAACGGAAAGAGAAAGGCTCGCGATCGCTATCGATTGCGAATTTCAGGGAAAAAATTAACAGGAGGTGCAGCTAAATTTTTTATAAAATATCCTGACTACTTCGATGGAAAATTCGATACAGATAGAATCGAAGTTCGGGTTAACAGAAAAGAATCTTTACCTCTGCGAGAAGTAATTTGGGATCAAGAAAGTCAAATCATTGAAATTGACCTAGAAGAACCCCTTAGAGAAAGTAGAAGGGTGGAGTTAGTTTTTTCTGGTGTCAGAAATCCCGATGTGGGAACTTATTATTTTCATTGCGACGTTCTACCTGCTGTAGATTTACCCATTCGTCAATATGTAGGGACTTGGATTATCAGCATCAATCCTTAAAATCTAAATCTTGTAGTAAAATTAGGGATTGTGACGAATTCGAAGCGGGCTTGCGCCTATCATAGGCGGAGTACCTTCGACTTTTTATCGCGAAAACTACCAATCTCAGGAGGGAGAGAATAAATGACCAAGCGTACTCTTGGTGGTACAAACCGCAAGCAAAAAAGAACATCAGGATTTCGAGCTAGAATGCGAACTAAAAATGGTAAAAAGGTGATCCAAGCTCGCCGTAAAAGAGGTCGTCGTCGTTTAGCTGTATAACCTAGAAAAACTTATTGATTAGTGTGGGATTGCGGAAAATCCATCGACTCAAACATTGGCGAGATTTTCGCTCTGTTTATAAACAAGGAATCAGTTGTTATAGTCCTAACCTAGTATTGAGGGCATTATTCACAGGTAAGAAAGACCAGCAGTTCCCAATTAATCCCAGTAGGATCGGTATCTCTATTAGCACTAAAGTAAGTAAAAAAGCAGTTAAACGTAATCGGATTAAACGGCAAATTCGAGGTGCGATAGCCAAAATACTCCCCACAATGGCAGAGGGATGGGATATCGTAATCATCGTAAAGCCCTCAGCAAAAGAATGCAAATATGAGCATTTTTTGCGAGAATTAGAACAGTTATTAATAGAAGCAAAAATAGTCAATGGGCATTAAAGAAGACGTTTATTATGAAGGTGGACCTCATATTGGGGATTTAATCATCAATATTTTACTAGCCTTTACAGTGATTTGTATCCCTCTAACAGTAGGCGCAATTGTTAGAGCTTTATGGCTAAGATATCGCATTACAGACCGTCGTATTTCGGTAACTGGGGGTTGGATGGGTCGAGAACGCACCGACATTATCTACAACGAAGTAGTTAAAGTGGTAAAAGTTCCCAGAGGAATCGGTTTATGGGGAGACTTAGTAGTAACTCTCAAAGACAAAAGTCGCTTAGAATTACGAGCAGTACCGAGATTTCGCGAGATTTCTGACTACATCGCTGAGAAAGCAGCAAATAAAACAGGTAAATCAGCAGCAGCGATCGCATCTTAAGCAAAAATTATCTTTATACTACAAACAAGCTGACCGATAACTAACGGCAATCAGCTACACTAGACTGAGAAAAATTACCGCTCAAAGGCTGGACGGATTTAAGAATGGATTTTGGTATCGGCTTCATCTCCAATAACATAATGTTGCCAATCCTAGATTTTTTTTACGGGATTGTGCCAAGTTACGGTTTAGCAATTATCGCTCTTACTCTGGTAATTCGCTTTGCTGTATTCCCCCTAAGTGCAGGGCAAATTCGCAATATGCGGAAAATGCGTATTGTTCAACCTCTTATGAAAGAGCGACAAGACGAAATTCGGCAACGCTATCAAAACGATCCTGCCAAGCAACAGGAAGAAATGGGAAAACTAATGCAGGAATTTGGTAATCCCCTTGCTGGTTGTTTGCCATTACTGTTGCAAATGCCAATTCTCTTTGCTTTATTCGCCACTTTAAGAGGTTCACCCTTCACTGATACTGCTTATACGGTAGATGTGCAGATTCTACCCAGAGAGCAAATGGAGCTTATTCAACCCCAAGCTTTTGTTACCAAAGCTCAAAATATCTACATTAATGACGCAGTTCACGACAAGATAGAAGCTTTACTTCCTGCTGGTAACAAGCTGGTGGTAGGACAAAATACCAAAGTAGAACTCCAAACCCCCGAAGGGAAATCTTTATCCAATCTTTTAGCAGAAAATTCATTAGCTAATAACGACCTAGCTCCTCAGTGGGAAATTACCAAAGGTTCAGAAAGAGTTAAAGTAGCACAAGACGGAACAGTTAAAGCCTTAGAACCAGGAGACGCTACAATTCAAGTAACAATTCCTGGCATAGCAGCTAATAAAGGATTTTTATTCATTAAAGCTCTAGGGCAAGTTGGAGTTACCGATGAAAACGGTAATATTAACTTCGACATTTTAGGGATGGTGCTATTTTTTGGGATTAGTATTTACATCAACCAACAAATGACAGGAAGTCAAGGAAGCAGTGGTGGTGCAAATGCCGATCAACAGCAAACCGTGAATAAGATCACTCCCGTACTGTTTAGTGGTATGTTTCTTTTCTTCCCTCTACCTGCTGGAGTATTGATGTATATCGTAGTAGCCAATTTGTTCCAGATGGGGCAAACTTGGGTTTTAATGCGAGAGCCATTACCCGATAACATCCAAAAAATTGTTGAAGAGCAAGAGAAAGCGGAAAAATCACGGGAAGCACTACCCTTTGAGCGCAAGCGTTCTAAAAAGAAAGAAAAAACCTCTTAAGTTATGGAAAATAAAGCAGAACGAGGTAAACATTGGCTAGAAGAACTATTAGCACTGATAGGAACGAAAGCCAATGTAATCTTAGAAGGGTTAGATACAACACCGACAGATACAGATTCTTGCTGGCTAGGTATAGATAGTACTAACCTTACCCAACAACAAGTCAAATTGTTGATTGGAGAAAAAGGCAAAAACATAGATGCTATACAATATCTAGCCAATACAATACTCAATATTGACCGAGAATCTGATATCCAAGGCTCTTACACCATTGATTTAGATGGTTACAGAGTCAGAAGATACCAAGAACTAGTAACCATCGCTAATGCTGCTGTAGAGGAGGTGAGAAATACAGGACAAGAAACGGAGATACCAGAGCTATCTTCCGCAGAAAGACGGCAAATTCACTCTTTATTACAGGATTCAGCCGATTTAACCACAGAAAGCCGTGGTCAAGAGCCAAACCGTAGATTAGTAGTGCGAAGACGTTAAATCAGTAACCAAAGTCAGTTCAATTTGCGCCTATTTGACTATTGAGTGTTAAATAAAACAGAAATTTTAACCTCAAAGAAAGAGTTACTGGTTACTGTCTATTGTTAAAGTCTCTACTTATTATGAAATCAATTTATATCCCCCAAATACTTAAAGCTCCAAACCGCAAAATTGAAATTACTATCAATGATGCTATTACAGGTTTGAATACCCTAACTCCAGTGCGAGGTATATTAGTTGTCAGACATGGGGGAAATTTTTTAGAGCTAATTGTCCAAGCAGAAACCATTGTAACCCTAACTTGCGATCGCTGTTTACAGAATTATAACCATCGTTTAGAAGTAAATACTTCCGAATTAATCTGGCTCGAAGCAACACAGATAGATAGCTTTCCTTTAGAAAGAGAAGTTGCTGTAGAAGATTTATCAGAAACTCTGTCCCCCAACGGTTATTTTGACCCTGAAGAATGGCTTTATGAACAATTTTCTCTAGCGATGCCTTTGCGTCAATTGTGCGGAGAAAGTTGTCAAGGTGCAGCTAAAACCGAAACTAAAAGCGAAAAATATCTTGATAGTCGTTGGGCTTCTCTAGCATCGTTAAAAGAGCAATTAAACCAAAATTATTAAAATAGGGTTGATGAATAGTTGGTCAAACCCTAACTATTACTAACTTCTCTTGGTGCGCGTTCCTTGGGCGAGGAAACCTCGCCAGGGTCGCACCGCTTCTTTACCTTTCTCTTAAGTTGACGAATATAAGACCTAATAACATCAGTTTTAGTCTTTTCACTTTGAAGACAGTATTGCTCTAAGATGAATGCTTCTTCATCAGATATTCGATAATGTATCTAGAATCATACAGGCAATTACCCTTGTCCCTTCCCTACCCGCTCTCTCTGAGACGGGGCTTCCAGCTTCGGAGTTTTTATCGTGAAGCCTTATCAAAATATACCAATCGAAGATTGTGGTGAACCTCTAATTTCTATACCTTTAGAAAAATTTGCCATCCAATTACCTCATCCTTACGAAAAACTAGGAGCAGAATATGGGGATAAATCTCCTTATTGCTTACGTCAAGGAGTATTAGAAGCTCTGGAGATGGCACAGTTTTTACTGAATAAAAGTCACCCTGGATGGCAACTCAAACTTTACGATGCTTATCGTCCTGTTGGTGTACAGCAATTCATGGTGGACTATACCTTTGACTCTCTTCTCAAAGAATATGGTTGGGAATACCACAGTATATCAGCCCAACAACGCCAACAAGTTTGGGAAAAAGTATATCAACTGTGGGCTGCACCAAGCACCGATCCTGCTACTCCACCACCCCATAGTACAGGGGCAGCTATAGACTTAACCCTAGTAGATCAAACAGGAACAACTTTAGCTATGGGAGGAGAAATTGATGAGTTATCACCTCGTTCCCATCCTGACTACTATGCTAATAGTAAAGAACTACCTGAAAAAAAGTATCATCGCTATCGCCAAGTATTAAACCAAGTCATGACTAATGTAGGTTTTGTACGTCACCCTGAAGAATGGTGGCATTTTTCTTTGGGGGATCAGATGTGGGCTTGGCTATATAATCAAAAAAACCCCGATAATCTTAAAACAGCCCGTTACGGAAGAGTGTGACATTTTGGTATTTTAAAAATTGTAAAAATAACTTTTTTATCAACAATGAACCAGTTTCCCCAGAGCCTACAAGAAGCAATTGAGCAAGCCAAAACAGCTACTAAAAATGCGATCGCTGATGGCTATACTAGAGTCCAGGTAGAATTAGTAATTCCTGAAATTCCTTTACAAGCACAAGCATTGGCTAAAGAATTTGCCGATTTTTTTGAAGAATATGACTCAGGAATTAAAGTTATGTTTCCCGATACAGGGGCTGCGATGTTAGCCAAAAGAGACTGGGGAGAAATACCATTTCAAGTTACAGATATGGGTAGTCGTTTTACCCCCATAGAAACTCAAGTTGCAGATAATGATGAGATTTTTATCTTAGCTTGTCCTTCTTCTGTGGAAGTAGAGCGTGTTGAAAAACTTTGTAATGTAGCGGGCGATCGCCCTGTAATATTATTAATACCACAGTTAGAAGATGTAGCAATTGTGGGTATTGGTTATGCAGCCCGTCAACTTAGAGAAAGATTTATCAGTACTCTTTATTCTTCCTACTATATTCGTCCTTTAGAATCTGCTTCTATTCTGCGTACTCATCCTTCACCTTGGCAAATTTGGCTAGAGAAAGA
Source organism: Xenococcaceae cyanobacterium MO_167.B27 (assembly GCA_030065935.1). Taxonomy (GTDB): domain Bacteria; phylum Cyanobacteriota; class Cyanobacteriia; order Cyanobacteriales; family Xenococcaceae; genus JASJCP01. Next base: position 57,186 of record JASJCP010000003.1, on the reverse strand, counting down.
AGAAGGTTATGAGTTAGCAATAGAATTAGCTAGTAAACCGATGGGAGAAGAATTAGACCGTTTGTTACTCAAGTTAACAAATCCTGAAGCAGAAGGGAGTAGTAACAACAGTCCTCAAAGAAAAAAATCGGGAATTTTAGGCAACTTACAAAAATTTCTTAAAGCATTAAGTCAATAATCTCTCAAAATAGAGGTTCAAAAATTGCGATTGTTTTTACTGTAAGTAAAATTACTGAGGTTATTGGCTTTAAAATAATGTATTCTAGCTTAAAAATTTACTAGCTAGCTAAAATTATTACTTATGAAAAAATGTTTAATATATGGTAACTGCCAAACTGCATATATCAAAAAACGCTTGCTCCAAAATCCTGATTTTTCTAAAATTTACTCACAAGTATTCACCCAAAAAGTACATCGTATTAAAGCTGAAGAAATACCTGATTTAGAGGCGATGGTATCTGAAGTTGACCTGTTTATTCATCAGATTGTTTCAGATAATTACAGAAAAATGCCTAGTTTGGGAACTAATTATCTCAAAAGTCGGCTAAAGCCAGATTGCAAAGTGATTTCTTTTCCTGTAGCTTATTTTACAGGTTATCACCCAGAAATGATTTACTTAAAACCATTAAACAATCAGCCAATCAAGGGAGATATATATAATTATCACGACTTTAATATACTTTCTGGCTTTTATCAGGGTAAAAGTGTCAAAAAAATTATCAATTCAATTTTTGATGAATCTTTTTATAGCTCTTACTATATTAAAAATAATTTTAATTTGACCATTGGGGAATTATCAAAAAGAGAAAGCTGTCTTGATATTAAAATATCTGAATTTATAATAGATAATCATCATAAAATTAATTTATTTAACACCATCAATCACCCTCATCATCCTATTATTGGCTATGTAGTTAACCGGATTTTGGAAACACTTGGTATGTCAGTTCAATACTCTGAATCAGAGCTTGTAAGTGGTCAAGAGAGTTTAGAGTACAATAACTACTTTCCTATTTATCCTTCTGTTCAGAAAATACTCAATCTTGAGTTTGATAATAAGTTAGATTATAAATTTTTAAATACCACTTATTCTGTCTATAATGCTGTTAACAAATACTATGAATTCTATGATAATAATCAAGATTTGGTAGAGTTCAATATTGAAAAAAAATGGGAGCAGTTTTCTCGTAAGAGCCATAAATTTTCCCTACTAAAAACCGGAGAAAAATCTCCAGTAGAGCTTGTTTCAAATTCCCAACTTGATTACCTTAATTTAGATATTCCTCTTGATTTGTCTGCTGTTATAGAACAATTGTCTAGTTTAAGCGATCGCTTAAAAAATCAAAAACAATTTACCGAAGCAATTGTTATTACGAAATCTATCTTAGAACTAAAACCTAAAAGTATTAAATCCTGGCAAAAGCTGGCTAATCTGTATGAGATGAATCAACAATATGAACTAGGGATAAATTGTTATCAGCAGATATTAAAATTAAATCCAGATAACCCCAATACTTATATTAATATAGGAAAACTGTATCAAAAGCAAAATTATTTTGAACCAGCAATCAAATATTATAATCAAGGAATTAGTTTAAATTCTCAGCAACCAGCTTGGGTCTATCGTTTTTTAGGTAATTGTCTAGAAGAATCAGGTAATTTAGCAGAGGCGATCGCTAAATATAATCATGCTCTGAGCTTACCTTCCTATCCTCCCATAATTTACGTAGAACTAGGAAACGCTCTTAGAAAGCAAAACCGTAGCATAGAGGCAGAACAAGCTTATCAAAAAGCAGTAGCATTGAACCCTCAATTGTCAACTCTTATTAAGCTTTAACAGTTTAATCTAAATATTTGTTGATAAATCTTAAAAGTTTACTAACCTAACTTATTAATAATAAGATATCATTGTCAATAGAGAGAATTAATTGAGATTATATCCTATGCCTCATTACACCTCAGAGTCGTTAAAGGCGGAGCTAAATTCAAAAGGTTGGCGGATGACACCACAAAGGGAGAAGATTCTTCATGTTTTCCAAAACCTTCCCAAAGGGGATCATCTAAGCGCAGAAGAATTGCATAGCCTTCTAGAACAAAGAGAGGAAGGGATCAGTCTTTCTACGATTTACCGTAGTGTCAAGTTGATGACTCGCATGGGCATCTTACGAGAATTAGAATTAGCGGAAGGACATAAGCATTACGAACTCAATCAACCCTATCCCCATCACCATCATCACATTGTTTGTATTCAATGCAACAAAACCATTGAATTTAAAGATGATTCTATTTTGAAACATAGTTTAAAACAGTGCCAAAAAGAAGGATTCCAATTGATAGATTGTCAGTTAACCGTGATGACTATTTGTCCTGAAGCCTTAAGAATGGGATGGCCCTCCGCTTTACCTAGTGACTGGTGTTGCAGTCGTGTAATTTCTGAAAGTTCATGAGAAAATTAGTTGTAGCAACAGGTAATCCAGGAAAGCTCCAAGAGATGGAGGAGTATCTTACTGGTAAGAATTGGATCTTAACTTTGAAACCACAGGAATTAGATATACAAGAAACAGGTACTACTTTTAGGGAAAATGCCTGTTTAAAAGCTTCCCAAACCGCTCAAGCCATGGGAGAATGGGCGATCGCTGATGATTCGGGACTAGCAGTAGAGGCTCTAAATGGTGCGCCTGGTATATATTCTGCTCGTTATGGTGCAACTGATACAGAAAGGATCGCTCGCTTATTAAAAGAGTTAGGAGACAATTCTAATCGCAAAGCTCAATTTATATGTGCGATCGCCATAGCTGCTCCTGATGGTTCAATTGCTCTAGAAACAGAAGGTATTTGTCGAGGGGAAATTTTAAAATCGCCTCGTGGTCAAGGAGGGTTTGGTTACGATCCAATTTTTTATGTTCCCCAATGGCAACAAACTTTTGCGGAAATGACTCGACAGAGGAAAGGGAAGGTGAGTCATCGAGGATTAGCTTTTGAGCAGCTATTACCCCAATTGAAAACCATATAAATAATATTAAACTTAGGATTTTAGATACTTAAGGGCAATACATCTGGTAAATTAACTAAAGTTGACAAAAAAATATATCAGTTGTCATTAATTAATCTGGATGCACATTGCTTGGTTGGGAAAAAAATCACCCTTTTGTGGAAACGTTACCTATGGTCGGGAAATTACTAATGCGTTATTAGAGAGAAGACATCAAGTTAGTTTTCTTCATTTTGCACAGACAGAAACCAAGCATCAAAATGGTAAAGATTGTCCAGAAGTGGCATTACCATTTATCTATAAGTCTCAGGTTTATACGATTCCCGCCCTCAAAGCTAGTAAAGTATTAATGCGATCGCTGCGAGAATTAAAACCCGATCTAGTTCATGCGTCGCTAACTCTATCACCCTTAGATTTTCTCTTACCAGAAATTTGTCAAGAACTTAATTTACCTTTAGTTGCGACTTTTCATCCCCCCTTTGATAGCAAAATTCGCAATCTTAAATCCAGCACTCAGTATTTAACTTATCAACTTTACGCCCCTTTTTTAGCTCATTATGACCGCACCATTGTGTTTAGCGAAATACAAAGAGATTTACTGGTGAAGTTAGGGGTTAGTAGTAGCAAAATTGCGATTATTCCTAATGGTGTTGATGAACAGAAATATGCTCCTGGTTATTCCAATCTGAAATATCAGCTACGAGCGAAGAAACTCTTTGTATATCAAGGGCGTATTGCTACAGAAAAAAATGTAGAAGCTTTGTTGAGGGCTTGGAAACACTCGGCGATGGGAGATGATAGTAAATTGTTAATTGTCGGTGATGGGCATCTGAGAAGTTCTTTACAGCCTTATTATGGCAAGGAACATAACATTATTTGGTTCGGTTTTGTCGCCGAAGAAGAGCGACGTATTGATATTCTCAGAGCAGCAGATGTTTTTATTCTTCCTTCTTTGGTAGAAGGTTTATCTATTTCTCTATTAGAAGCTATGGCTTGTAGTGTGGCTTGTATTGCTACGGATGCTGGTGCTGATGGCGAAGTTTTAGAAGGTGGTGCAGGAGTAGTATTGGATACTTTTGGGGTTACTACCCAACTCAAAACCTTATTACCCCTATTTCGCGATCAACCAGAAATGACGACTTTGTTGGGTCAAAAAGCTAGACAAAGAGTTTTGCAACGTTATACCCTAAGCCAAAATATTACTCGTCTCGAACAACTTTACTCAGAAGTGTTATCCCAAATTGACTTCCTCTCGCACCTGAAGGAGCGAGATTCCTAGAACAAACCTTATTGCTCATAGGTGGTTGACGGTTCATTGCAAACTGCTACTACTGTAGTCTTACACTTGCTCCCGCGTCCGTTTTGAGACTCTGATTGCCCACCAGCGTCTTTATATTTAAGTAGGTTGATAGCTGCGTTAACGTCTCTATCGTGGAAAGTATTGCAGTACAAACATTCCCATTCACGAACATTTAACTCTTTTCTACCTCCCGATTTGCCACAGCAAGAGCAAATTTGAGAGGAAGGATACCACCTATCCACAATGATTAAATCTCGACTATATTTATCACATTTAGCAGCTAGCATAGTCTTGAATTTTGACCAGCCAGCATCACTAATTGCTCTTGATAGTTTACGATTTTTAACCAATCCCGCTACATTCAAGTCTTCTACCGCTAGGGTTTGGTTTTTACGCACCAGCCTTGTAGTTAACTTGTGAAGAAAATCCGTTCTTTGATCTTTGATTTTGGCATGAAGTTTAGCCAACCTTCGTTTTCTTCTTTCTCTACGTTTGGAATCTCTTTTAGCCTTTGCTAATTTCCTCGACGCTTTTTTAATGCGTTTCAGCATTTTCTTGTGCAGTCGAGGATTTTCTACTTTTTCCTTGGAACTTAAAATGCAGAAATGGGTTAAACCCAAATCAATACCGACCCCCCTGCCTTCGGCATCCCCCCTATTAGGGGGGACTGAGGGGGGTGGAATTGGTTGAGGTATCTCAACGACAAAAGAAGCAAAATATCTACCAGCACAATCTTTAATGATGGTTACACTAGACGGCTCACTAGGGAGAGGTCGAGATACTATCATTGGTACATGACCGATTTTTGCTAATTTTACCGATTCAGAATGAACTTTAAAACCACCTTTTCTGAATCTAATTGCTTGCCTTGACTGCTTTTTCTTAAACTTTGGTTTACCTACTCTTTTCCCTTTTCTTTTCCCTTTTAAACTAGAAAAATAATTCTTCCAAGCGGTTTGTAAATCTCTAAAAGATTGCTGCAAAACAATATTGGATACTTCAGATAACCAAGCTCTATGTGGTGTTTTTTTGGCTTGAGTAATAACTTGTTTATCTACATCAAAAGGCATTGGCAGCCCTTGTTTATTAGCTTTTTGATACAACCATAAAGCATCGTTCCACACGACCCTGGCGCACCCAAAAGCTTTGGCTAAGGGTTCGATTTGAGAAGGTTTGGGATAAATGCGGTAGTTGTATCTAGCTTTCATACAACTATTTTACAATGGCTGAAAGCTATACTAATTAAAGATTCTGTATCTAATTTGTGAAGTTTTCAGGTCGTCTAAGCTAAGACGCATTTAAATTGTATATTTTTGAATTAGATAACTTTCCCATCAAACCCTTGACCCGTCCCCCTGTCAATCTCAACAGACAAATTTTTATGCGTAACAGCTTATCACGGACGGGGCTTGAACCCACGCTCACAAGGGTCAACACTCAACACTCAACACTCAACATGGTGGTTAGAGATAGGGATGAAGGGATGAAGTAATAAGTAATAAGTATTACTTTCTCCCAGTTTCCTCACTCGGAGTCCCTCACATATCGATTATTGATAATTGATTTGACGCAGTAAAAACTGTTCTTGGTTAAAGATTTTTTGCTCTTCTGTAAGTAAATCGTAGTTATCAGTAGGAGGGCGCATATCCCATTGAGTTTCGGCAAAAACTAACAAATTGAGGGTCATAATCAAACCAGTGATCACAAACTGCCAACCCATAAAGTAGGGTAGAATGACAATTCCCAACAGATGAAATAGTCCAGATACCACAAAAGCACGCGATCGCAATCCAATAGCAGTAGCCATATAGCCCACTGCACTTAGAATCAACCACATATCACACAAGTGCATTAAGACTTTCCCTAAACCCCAAAAAATTCCCAAGTCAGTGACTATAACACCCCCCAACATCAAAATCACCCAGGTGTATAGTACCCAACGCAACCTTTCAACTCTGACCCAAAAGTAGGTTAGTAAGCTCATCCCTACTGTCCCGATTACCGTAAGTATTGACCAAAAAATTGCTTGAGTAATCCAGTCAATAGGAGCAAATTGTGCTGTAAAAAAGATAACTGCTGAAATCAAGCTCCAAATCACAAAAACTTGGTCGATTCTTGTGTAAAATACTGAAAATAAAGTTTTATCTTTGATAGTGATTTTGAATTGTAGTAACCCTTGACGATCTTGGAAGTCTAAAGCGTCTTGTTTGTTACGAAATATGGGTTCAGACAGGTTAAAAAAGCTCATCGACAATAGGAATGTAAAGATGGTGTAAGTTACGTTACATATCTTTACAATTCTACACCTTTTAGTGACAACTAACATATTGTGTCACTGGGAATGGGAATTGGGGTGTGGGGTCAGGGGCACCGAAGGAGACTTCACAACAAAGCGGATTTATTTTAGGTTCAATACCTAGATATATTAAGTCTCCTCCTAGGGGGTGAGGGGGCAGGGGAAATGGGGATTGATTGTTATTACTTATTACTTATTACTTCATCATCCCTCATCCCTGATACCTCATCCCAATTGCTGTCCAAATTGTCCAACCATCAATCAACCATAGAAACATAGTAAAAACAAATAGAATTAAATACATCCAAGGTTGGGATAAAGGACGAACATCTGTTGTATCAATACCTGTTTTTTCCTCTACAATTTGGACCATTTTAGCAAACCCAGCAATCCGCATCGGTAATAGATAAGCTCGGTCTTTTTCGGGAGTTATAAAATAATAGACCAAGCCACCTTGTCCAGTGGTACGCATTTTCAAAGCAGAAACTTCTTGCCAATTTAGGGTCCAACCTTTAAACAAGAAAGTAGGTATCCAACGAGGATAAGTTACTTGTATCTTAGTTTCATCCAGAACTACTTTTTGACTCAGTGCAGCAGATACAGCGATCGCACCTAGAAGAATACCAATCCACAATAAATTAGCAGGAATCGGTGCTGATGTTGCTTCTGCTAGAAAAGGGAGAGGTACAGTTAAAGCGATATATAAACACAAGAGAGTAATACGGATAATTGGGGAAATATTAAAAGTATTGCGATCTTTCATGAGTATTGATTGCGATTTAAGTATATTTATTTTTGTAACAAATTGCGTAATAACTGGCTATAGGACTGAAATCTTAATAAAGTTACCGATAAACCACAAAAGGCGATGAAATAATCAACAGCATTAATAGACTCCTTGCTAAAGAAAGTTGAATAGCAGATGGCAAAATCATCACAATATCTATCACAGCTTGTAACAGAAGCTTGTCGATATCCTCCTAGGAGCAAACAACGCCAGAAAAATTTGACCAAAATCATTAGATTAGTTAATAGCAAATTGTGGCAAGAAAATACTCCTTATTATGAGGATGCTTTGCAAGAAACTTGGATTTATTTTTGTCAGAATATCTGTGAAGGAAAATCTGGCAAAGCTTATGATCCTGATAAAGCTAGCGTTGTAACTTGGTTAAACAATTATCTAAAGTGGCGACTTAAAGATAGTTATATTAGAGCCAAAAAGCAGCAGCAGAAAACAGCATCTATACGGGTTGATGAAAATAATAAAATTATCGATCCCACAGACAGTTTACCTGCTAAACCTGATATTCCTCCCTTGCTAGAAGAGATTGAAAAGTGGGTTTTGGCAGACTCTCAAAATAAATTATGTAGAATCTGTTTAGAGAATCATCCTCAAATTACGGCTCAAGCTTTAATTTTAACCAGATTACCTCCTGAAATCCCCTGGAAAAAGTTAGCAGCAAAATATGGCGTAGCACCAGGGACACTCAGTAGTTTTTATCAGCGCAAATGTAAGCCACTCTTACGAGAATTTAGTAAATCTCAAGGATATATCTAAGTAGTGCTGCAAAAAAATAAATTATAAAGGTGGATACAGGTTACAGAAAAATTTATCGACAATTTTATCTAGGTACTTAATTATGGTTTCTCAATTTCCAGCAATAGAAAATTTTGCGATTCCTCTACCGATTACACAGGAAACCCGTCAAATAGCAAGTCAATTTGCTGCACAACAACCTACTAAGGAAAAATCAGACCAAGTTCTGTTGAATACCATAGCCGTATCCGTGGTGAATAACTACTTAAGTATGTTGGGTATCTCTACAGATTTATCCCACAGCGACAGTTGGAATCCCGTTATGCAGCTATGTAACAACGTAGCAGATTTAGATATACCAGGAGTGGGTAAATTAGAATGTCGCCCGATTCAAACAACTTCTGCGTCTAGCTGTCAGATTCCTCTGGAAGTATGGAATTTACGTATTGGCTATGTAGTAGTCCAAATAGATGATTCGTTGAAGGTAGCTGCAATTTTAGGATTTACACCAGAAGTTACTACAGAAGAATTATTACTTGCTAATCTCAGACCGCCAGAAGAGTTAATTGATCGCTTACATCAATTCCCAGAATCCTTTGGGGATAACTCTCTAGTTAATTTAGGTCAATGGTTTAACAATATTTTTGAGACAGGATGGGAAACAGTAGAAAGTATTTTAAATCCAGAACAATTAAGCCCTGCTTTTGGGTTTAGAAATGTTGAATTACCAGACTCAGATTCACCAGAATCATCCACTGCTGATGGTAGTGTAATTATGGCTAAATTAATCGATCTGGGAGTCCAATTAGGCGCACGCAATGTGGTCTTATTACTAGAAATTAGTGAGGAAGAAAACGGCAAGATTGCAGTTACCCTACAATTACATCCTAATCCTAATGATATCTATTTACCTGAAGCAATGGAATTAAAAGTTTTAGAAGCATCAAATACAGTTTTTATGCAAGCTCAAGCTAGAAGCCGAGATAACTATATTCAACTAAAATTTACTGGACAACCAGAAGAAACTTTTAAAGTAGAAATAATTTTAGATGATATCAAGTATTCTGAAACTTTTAAGCTGTAACTGATATCTGGCACTGGTCGACAAATACTGAATAAAAGATGTTAGGTATTACGTAATACACCAGCGCGGTGAGGGATTTTAAAATTATTTGGTACAGACTTCGTATTTCTTGCCTATACAACATATCGCGTCTGTAGGACAAGAATTAATGGCTACAAAAACTAAGACATAGGGCGGTCTTCAGTCTCCCAGTTTCCCAGTCGGTGGGAGGAGAGTTAATATATCTAGGTAATTAGCCAGAAGATCGACTTTGTAATGAAGTCTCATCTTCTCCTCAGCATTATGTAGAAAACTTAAACACAAACGGTATTAATAGCTGGTATGATTCATGTCTATATATATAGTTACTTTAAAAATAAGAGAGGGAAGTTTTACTAAAGGGTTTCCAGTTACATTACTGATTGCTCAAGAAGGTTTACCTACTGAATTAGAAATTAATTCCGAACTTCCACCAGCCCCAGATATTCCTCAAAAATATAATTTATGGCAAAATTCTTATTTAGGTTTGGCTCTATGCAATCGGTTAGAAGCTAAAAAAGCATTTGTTTCTAATTATTCTTATGCTGATAATTGCGATCGCCTATCGGGTCAATTACTAAAAAGTTTCAATGATTGGCTTGATGCTGATGCTTTTCGACCTCTACGAGACAAGTTTTTGTCTAAACTCAATCCCCTTGATGAAATTAGAATTTTAATTCAAACAGAAAATATACAATTACAATGTTTGCCCTGGCATTTAGTTAATTGGTTTGAACCTTATACTAAAGCGGAAATAGCTATTAGTAATTATAATTATGAGAAGGAAACAAAAAGTTTAGTTAGCTCCAGAAATAAAGTCTTAATTTTAGCAATTATTGGGAACAGTAAAGGAATTGATACAGAACGCGATCGCCATTTATTGGAGCAATTACCTAATAGTTCCATAACTTTACTGGTAGAACCTACAAGGCAAAAAATAACCGAACATTTATGGAATAATCAAGGATGGGATATTATATTTTTTGCTGGACATAGTAATAGCAATAGCTCTAAAAATACAGGTTATATTTATATTAATAAGCAAGATATTTTAACAACTAAAGAAGTAAAATTATCTCTTAAAAAAGCAGTAGAAAATGGTTTAAAAATTGCTATTTTTAATTCTTGTGATGGCTTAGGTTTGGCAAGAGAACTAGCAGAATTAAAAATACCGCAAATTCTGGTGATGCGCGAACCAGTACCAGATAAAGTTGCACAAGAATTTCTGAAATACTTTTTAACAGCCTATGCTAGAGGAGAAAGTTTTTACTTAGCAGTCAAAGAAGCTAGAGCAAAATTACAAGGAATAGAAGATAGATATCCCTGCGCTTCTTGGCTACCTCTAATAGTCCAAAATCCAGGGGAAATTCCTCCTACTTGGCAACAATTAATTAAGGTAAAAAACCAACCTCCTAAAAATATTTCTCACTCCTTACCGAGACTTTCTGTAGTGTTAGCTACTAGCTTGATGACAACTGTCGCAGTTATCGGCTTAAGATGGTTAGGAATGCTACAGGGTTGGGAATTAAAAGCCTTTGACTATCTCATTCAAAAACTACCACCAGAGTCAGGCGATCGCCGTATCCTCCTAGTAGGTGCAGATGAAAGAGATATTGGTAACGATAAATATGGTTATCCTCTTCCAGATTCAGTCTTAGCAGAGTTGATCGATAAATTGCAACAGCATCAACCAGCAGTTATTGGGATAGATATTTTTCGTGATCGCCCCATTCTAGGAAAAAACCCCGACAATAATTTAGAATTAGCAAACTATTGGCAACAACCTAATGTAGTAAGTATCTGTATGGGGGATAACCTAGAAAATAGTGTTGCACCACCTCAAGCTAGTCCTTATCAACAAGTTGGTTTTGTTAATATTTACCGTGACTGTAAAGTTACTAATAGTGCAGATGATAACGTGCGCCGTTATTTACTCTCCCGTAGTCCTAATCCTGTAGCTAACACCACTTATTGCGATACCAATTATTCTTTTGCTTGGCATTTAGTATATCGTTATTTTAAAAGCAAAGATATTGATGTTACTACTTCGGGGGAAAATTGGCAGTTTGGTGAGCAAATTATAACTAGATTAGTCAATCGTAGCAGTGGTTATCAAAAACTAGATGATCGCGGTAATCAACTTCTTATTTCCTATCGTCGCACCCCCCAATTAGCACAACAAGTAACTATTAGAGAGATTTTAGAAGAGCGAGAAACTTTTGACCCCAACTGGATTAAAGACCGCATAGTTATAGTAGGAATTACTGCTAAATCAGTACCCGATCTTCACGATACTGCAATCGGTAAGATGAGAGGTTTAGAGCTTCACGCCCATGTAATCAGTCAATTAATCAGTGCGGTAGAAGATAATCGTCCCCTTATTTGGTGGCTTCCTGTTTGGGGAGACTGGTTATGGATTGGTTTCTGGTCAGTTACTAGTGGTTTAGTTGTTTGGGTTGGACACAACTCTATTTATCGCAGTGTGGGAATAGGTAGCTGTGTAATTATTTTATATGGTGTTTGTTGGTTGGTTTTGACTCAAGGTGGTTGGTTGGCTTTTATTCCTGGTCTAGTGGCGATCGCATTTACTGTTACTGGTATCAAGATTTATTCACAACTATAATTAATTTAGGAAAAGGTTGAATAACGCTAAATGTCAATACAACTCAATGGTATCAAAAGCGGTCAAACGATAAAGCTTTCGGAAAACCTCAATATTCCCGATGATAGCCAAGTTTTAGTAGAAGTGCAGGAAGTTGAGAAAATAAACCTTGAAGAAAAATTACAAAAGATGAAAGAATTTTTAGAGAAATCCTGGGAAGGGAAAGAGGAGTTTCTCGAAATTATGGCAGAAATTGATAGAGAGCGTCATAGTTATTACGGCAGAGCAACAAATCATTTGGACGAGTAGATATTTATTGTGTACTTGCTGGATACTAATATCTGCGTAGCGATCAATGAGCAAAATCCCAAAGTTTTAGCAGAATTTTATCGAAAATATGCTCAATGCTATGTACCAACTATAGTTATCGCAGAACTCTATAAGGGGGTTTACTGTTCCCGAAAAGTTGAATCAAATCTTAATCGTATCGATCAATTTCTCAATTTCATTCCTACTATTGTTGAATTTAATCAAAAAGCAGCAGTGGAATTTGGCAAAATTCAGAGTGAATTGAGGCGACTAGGAAAACCAACAGGAGAAATAGACGCATTAATAGCTGCCGTAGCAAGATCGAGGGGAGATATTGTTGTGACTCATAATACTCGTCACTTTATTGAGATTCCCAATTTGCAGCTAGAGAATTGGTTACAAGAATAAGAAAAGTTGGGCGTTACTAATTATAGTTATGATTTTGCCCCCCAACCCCTTTGATCCCCCCTTTTTAAGGGGGGTTGGGGAGAAAGATAATTTAATCTATTGTCAAAGCGATCGCTCTTTATTATTTAATCTTTAACAGAATATTGTTAACTAATGTTACAAGAGCGCATAAAATTCGTAGTTTTTACTGAGAGATAAATAGGACAAACAATATTTACTTGGAGTTAGTTTGAGATTATTGAACAATGGTTACAACTCGGAACAGCTCTTGTAGGGATTTTTACTATCCTCTATATCACGCAAGAGCGATCGCTCTTTATTATTTAATCTTTAACAGAATATTGTTAACTAATGTTACAAGATTGCATAAAATTTGTAGTTTTCACTGAGAGATAAATAGGACAAACAATATTTACCTGGAGTTAGTTTGAGAGTATCGAAAAATGGTTAAAACTAGGAAAAGCTCTATTGGCGATCGCCAGCAACGAGCAGAAAAAACCAATAGATGTTTAGAGCTTTTTAAGTTTTGGAAATATAGAAAAGTTGATAGTAAGAAGAAACAGAAGAGGTTTAAAGGCAGTTCTAAGGATAATATTTTATACGGTAATTTTGGTAACGATATTCTAATTAGTCGTTCTGGACAAGCAAAAATCGACAATTTGGATAGTTGCCTCAACTTAGAAAGAAGTGACTTTATTGTGTTCTAAGTTTATTTTTTTAGTTTTTTTCCTCACTACAGCGATCGCTCTTTGTCAATCCTCTTGTTCCAGGGCGATCGTGTTTCTTATTAGTGTATATTGCTCTATGGGGCGAAGCTTAAGTGCGATCGCTATTGGTTTCAGAAATACTAGTTGTTTAGACTAAAAATTCTGGATATTTCAGCAGTAATTGACAACAAAAAAATTTCATAATTTTAGGCGTATGAATTATGGTTGGTAATATTTCCCAAACATCAGAATCTTTAAATATTCCCGTTCCAAGATTAATTGTTTTTCGGTTTGTTAGTATTACTTCTTACTCAGATAACCCACCTAGTTTTAGTTGGCTTTCTTTTGAAGGAGCATCTAAATATATACTTCAGCTAAGGGGTTCAACGGGAATTGTTTGGCGCAAAGAAGTTCGAGCAACAAGTGAAACAACTGTAACTTATGATGGCGAAACTTTGTTGCAACCAGGAGAAGATTATATTTTTACCGTAGAAGTTGATTGCCAAAAGAGTTATACAGACTATCAATTTGCTCAAGAAGACAGAATTGCTAAATATGTAAAAGAAGGAATAAGTAAAATCAAGCAGACAGATTTTCCCAATCAAGTTAAATCAAAATTACTTGCTCAATTGGATGATTTGTTAATTGATAGAAATAAAATATTAAATATTATTCAAGGAATTATTAGACAAGGTAGTGATTCAGAAATAATCTGTTTTTTAGATGATTTTTTAGCTCAAGGTTCTGCTGTTAAATTATTAGCCAATATTTCTTGTTACAATGATATTTTAGATGGGTTAGGACTATTTGTTAGTGAGTTAGCGACTACTAGGATTAATCTCGCAAAATATTGTGAATTATCAGGAATCTCAACATCATTAATCAAGGAAATAGGCAGTAAAGGAATTGAACTAGCTTTATTTGCTAGGAGTTTTAACAATGAAATGACTTCACAGATAAATGTCAGTTCTATCCAGCCAGATTGCAAATCCTGGTGTCAAGAACACCAGTATTATTGTGGAATTGAGTGTCGATTATGCGCTCATTGCCAAGGCTAGAAATTGTATGCTACCGTCTTCACAATAGATAGATTCAATGGACTACAAACATCTCGGTTCTTAATTCGATATAGCTGGCTACTTTATAGTGAATTTGGTTGAAAATGCTGAAAAAGAAGCTGTGTTTTTTACTCCAGGGAAAGTTCCTTTTTTTCTTTTTATTTTTTAGTAATTTAAGTCAAGCACAGATAGTTCCTGACAAGACTTTGCCTGAAAATTCTATTGTCAACCCAGACTGCACCACTTCTTGTCAGATAGACGGTGGAACTATCAAAAATGGTAATTTATTTCATAGCTTTGAAGAATTTTCTGTTCCTACCAATGGAAAAGCGGTATTTAATAACAGTCTTCAAATTGAGAATATATTTACTAGAGTGACTGGGTCTTCTATCTCTAATATTGATGGTACAATCAAAGCTCAAGGCTCTGCTAATTTATTCTTGCTCAATCCTAATGGCATTATTTTTGGTGCTAATGCTCGACTTGATATTGGCGGTTCTTTTTTGGCAACTACTGCTGAGAGTATTGTATTTGAAGATTTAACTCAATATAGTGCCATCCATACACAAGTCACACCTTTGCTTACTGTCAGTGTACCCATCGGCTTACAATTTGGGGAAACAGCCAACCCAATTCGCAATCGCTCTAAGATAATTGAAACAGTATCTATACCTAGTACTGAAATAACAATTAATGAACCCGTTGGTTTAAAGACCAATCCTAACAAAACTCTGGCTTTAGTTGGAGGTGACATATTTATCGAAGGAGGTATATTAACAGCACCATCTGGAAATATTGAAGTTATAAGCTCTGCACCTAACAGTTTTGCAAGTCTCAATAAAATTGACCAAGGCTGGACAATAAAACTTGATAATGCAAGTAATTTTCAGACAGTCAAACTTTGTGAATTTGCCGGAATACAGAGCAATAGTGCATCTAATATCTTTTTTGAGCAACTTCCCAGTGGAGATATCAAAATAATAGGTGGAACAGTAACAATTAGCGACAATTCGCTTATTTTTGCCGAAAATACCAGCAGTTCTAATGGAGGAACAACTTTTATTCAGGCAAAACAATTGACTTTAGAGAATAGAGGAATAATAGAAGCTACTACTAGAGGTAGTGGCAAGGCAGGAGATATTAAAATAGTTGCCGATTCTTTAAAATTAATAGGGAACCGAATTGATGATAATAGTGAGATAGATAATAGCAGTATATTTTCTCAAACTAGTGATAGTGGCAGTGCAGGAGATATTAAAATTAATGTTCAACAACTAGTTCTTCAGGATGGAGCGCGAATAGCAGTCAGTACTTTGAATGAAGGTCAAGGTGGTAATTTAACAGTTAATGCTTCAGAATCTATAGAAGTAATAGGGCGATCGCTAAAGGGCAGCATTCCCAGTGGCTTATTAGCTCAAGCCGATGGAGGTAACGCCCAAGGAAATGGAGGAAACTTAACCCTTGACACAAAACGTTTAGTGATACGTGACGGTGCAATAGTCTCAGTTGGTAGTGTTGAAAATACGGCGAATCTAAGTAGATTGGGTTTTGCTCAAGGTAATGGGGGTAAGCTAGAAGTAAATGCAACGGAATCTATCGAAATTAGTGGATTTGGTTTCGACCAACAAGGTGAAATTGCTCCGAGTACTCTACTATCTCAAAGTCAAGGCATAGGCAATGCAGGTAACTTAGATATCACTACACCTGAATTAATCGTTACCAATCGAGGAGAAGTTAACGTTAGTGCTACAGGTACAGGAGAAGCAGGAATTTTAACCATCGATGCTCAAAATATTACTTTAGATCGAGGTATTCTCAATGCTGAAACCAGAAGAGGCAACCAAGGAAATATTACTATAAATAATGCAGATACTCTCCTACTCCGTAACAGTGAAATTACTACCAATGCTACCGAATCAGCAACAGGCGGTAACATTACCATTGACTCAGAGGCAATTGCTTTACTAGACAACAGCAACATCACCGCTAATGCAGTAGAAGGTAGAGGCGGAAACATTTTAATTACCACACAAGGACTTTTTCAAGAGCCAGGTAGTGAAATTACCGCAGATTCCGAGCTAGATATTGACGGGACGATTACTATCAACAGTCCCGATGTGGATCCTACCTCTGGTATTATCGAATTACCTAATGTTCCCATCGATGCAGATGCTATCTTAGCTCAAAACCTCTGTAAATTTGAAGACAACAAGATAGCTAAAGGAAGCTCTTTTATTATTACAGGGCGCGGTGGCTTAACTCCGACATCGGAAGAATCTTTAGGAAATCTAGATAGGGTAGTCAACTGGGCTTCTCGCGATGATATCCAAGTCAGTAACAATGGTGTAGTGGGAGTGCGCCAACGCTCAGAAGGTGATACACCAGAGAAAAGTTATCCTGTTATTCAACAATCTCAAGGTTGGGTTAAAACTTCTGATGGTAGCGTGTGGCTGGTAGCAAATTCCCCTGAAACCATCCTGCAAAATTCTGGAATTGCCCATCCAGATTGTGGAGCTTTACAAGAGTGAAAAAGTGATATTAATTAATGTATCTGCTAGGCATTGCATCGCGGATACTATAGCAATTTTGAACCAGAGTAAGATACATCTGTGTTGGGTAAAGTCCCTCTTATACCCGAAAGGTGCTTCGGTGGGGGAAAGCCGATCCGCTGTCTCTTGAATTCATTTCAAGAGCTTGTAAGCGGGAGTCCAAGACCGCACTACGAGCGCAACCCAACCTACTAGCTGGGAAAAATTTGAGATTCAGGTTTTATAAATTATTCCACTATTGAGCAATATTCACTTTGACAACAAGTTTTCAATCTGCGAACATAGGAATTAAGTTTGCAATTTGAAAACCATATTAATTATGCTTTCATGCACTTAATTTCGGCTGGTAAACTTAAACAGGAAGCATCCAAGTATCCACATCTTACCAAAACAATTCAAGCTTTTTGTAAAACTATCAAACAAGCTAAATGGCAAAATTTAATTGATGTACAAAAAACTTATCGAGATGCAGAAGCAGTAGGAAATTTTACTATTTTTAATATCAAAGGCAATCAATATCGTCTAATTCTCGATATTGACTATCAAGAACAAGTAGCCTATTTTAAATATTTTTTAACCCACTCTGAATATGATCGCGAACAATGGAAAAATGACCCTTACTTTAAGTAGAAAAAATTATCTCAAACTTTTAGATACAATCCAAATTATTCCCAAAATTATCGAAACTCAAGCAGAATACGAAAAATACCTGACTGTAACCGAACAACTCATTGCCAAGAAAAATGACCGTACACCAGAAGAAACAGCTTTATTCCGCTTGCTAGTAAAATTAATCCAAGACTATGAAGAACAAGTTTATGCTTTAGAAGATTGGAGTAATTTAACACCTCATGAAATATTACAACACCTTCTAGAATCTAGTGGGACAAAACAAACAGATTTGGTAGGAATTATTAGTCCTTCTAAAGGTTTAATTTCATCCATAGTTAACGGGAAACGAGCCATTAGCAAAGAACAAGCTAAAAAGTTAGGAGCATATTTTAAAGTTTCTCCCAGTTTGTTTCTCTAGCAATTTTTAACCAGAGTAAGATACATCTGTGTTGGGTTTCCTCCCTCTTATACCCGAAAGGTGCTTCGGTGGGGGAAAGCCGATCCGCTGTCTCTTGAATTCATTTCAAGAACTTGTAAGCGGGAGTCCAAGACCTCACTACGAGCGCAACCCAACCTACAACTACAATTAAAGATATCAATTTTTGAGATCATATAACTTATCTCATATCTTGCACCTAGATACTAAACCGCCTAAAACTGAAGTTTCAGGCTAATAGAATAAGTCTATTAAAATAGACTATAACTGTTATTAAAACTACATAACAGTCCAGGGTCTCCTCATCTAATTTTGTATAAAATGTACTTGACAAAAGTAATGTTTTACAATCTATTTTTTAAAAGTAATAGAATTTCGCTTATCTTATATACTTTCAATATTAACTACAGTAAATTGAGAGTATTAGAGGAAAGAATTGATGGGTAAAGGATTTGCACCTATAAAAACTCAACCTAAAAAACCAGTAACTAAAACCGCAAAGCTTACCCCAATTTCCCAAATACAAGCTGATTTATCTAGTTATTTTAATGATATTAAAGACCCAAGAGTTAATCGAACGAAAAAGCACTTGTTAAAAGATATTTTAGTCATTGCCATTTTGGCTGTAATCGGCGGAGCAGAAGGTTGGGAAGATATCGAAAATTATGGCATAGCCAAGCAAGAGTGGTTGTCAGAATTTTTAGAATTACCTCACGGAATACCGAGCGATGATACCTTTCGTCGGTTATTTGAGAGGATTAATCCCATAGCTCTCTCAGAATGTTTAACTAAATGGGTGCAACAATTAATCCCTTCATTAGAACAAAAAATTGTGCCCATAGATGGCAAGTGTTTGAGAGGTTCTTATGACCGTGAGCAAGGTATTAAAGCTTTACATCTAGTCACAGCTTGGGTGGCAGAGCAAAATTTGACTTTAGGACAGATTAAAGTTGAAGACCATAAAACATGAAATAACAGCGATTCCTGCCCTATTAGAATTAATCGATATCTCTGGAGCAATCATTACTATCGATGCCATGGGAACTCAGACAGAGATAGTTCGGTTGATTCGCGACAAAAAAGCTGACTATGTCTTGGCACTCAAAACTAATCATCCCACCCAAAAAGCCCAGGTCAAAAATTGGTTCGATAAAGCGATCGCCGACAACTTTGAAGGAATTAAATTCTCTCATGACCGTCGTGTGGAAAAAGGACATCATCGCACCGAAAAACGACTGGTTTGGGCTGTGCCTCTCTCTGAGTTTGGTGGTCTCTATAAACAAGAACAATGGTCAGGTCTTCAAACCATTGTGATGATCGAGAGAACCCGCCATCTCTGGAATAAAGTTACCCATGAAGTCCAGTTTTATCTATCTTCTCTACCCCCAGACGCTTCTTACCTGGGTAATGCGATTCGCACTCATTGGGGAATCGAAAACCAAGTCCATTGGACTTTGGATGTAACTTTTAATGAGGATCATTGTCGCGTCCGTTCTGGCAACTCCCCTCGTAATTTGGCTCTACTCCGACGCATGGCATTAAATACCCTGAATCAAGAAAAGAGTCTGAAGCGTAGTCTGCGCCAAAAAATGAACCGCGCAGCTATGAACAATGACTATATGATGACTGTTCTACAATCCTTTTGTCAATAGGGTTTGAGACGCTCTTACCCTGCATAACAGTCCTCTTGAGAGGACTTAAAGTATTAGCCAAGAAATTTATTTCAGGCGTGAAAATCGCGGATGGTGAAATATCTGAGGTAAGAGAATTTTTAGAAAATGCTGGAATTAAACCTGAAGATTATTAATTACAAGATTAACCATGAAATATAAAGGATATACGGCTCATATTGAAATAGATGAAGCAGCAGGAATTTTATTTGGCAAGGTATTAGATGTTAAAGATGTAATTACATTTAAAGGCAATACTGTCCCAGAATTAGAGCAAGAATTTCACAACTCTGTGGATGACTATTTAGAATGGTGTGCTGAATTAGGAGAAGAACCAGACAAACCTTTTTCTGGCAATTTACCTTTTCGGACAACTCCCCAACGCCATCACCAGATTTTTTTTGCTGCTAAAAAAGCGAATAAAAGTATTAATGCTTGGATGGAGGATGTCCTTGCAAAAGAAGCTGCTAAAGCCATTTCTAAGTAAGATTACAGCAAGTTTAATCACAAGGTAAACAAATGTAAATTTATGCAGAATAGTTACTCAAGCTCCCGATAAGTCTAGAGAGAATGATATTTATGGGGCTAAATTTTGATGGAATTTACTGGAAACAAGCTAATTGTAAGGTGGGCAATAGATAACCTTATCCCGTCAATCCTTTGGAAAAAAGCTAATAGCTAAATTTTAAACTTTTTTAGCTTGAGATGATTTAGCAGATTATAGTAAGTTTATTGTTGAAAAACTTACATCAATTTTGCTGGTTTGAACAATATACATTGCTGGCAAGAAAAAGCTTCTTGTTGATATTTTATGTCATATTTCCCATTGCAAATAACTAATATATTGTGGTTATTTATTTTTTTATTATCAATAACTAATATTGCTAAAGCCCAAAACATTCCACCACCAACATTACCATCCCAACTAGAACCAGTAGAGCCAGAAACCCTACCGCCTTTAGAACAAATATTACCAGAACTAGAACAGACTACCCCTCAAGATTCTCCTTATATAATTGAGGGTGTTCCTGATACGGTTTTTGTCAAGAAATTTGAAATAGTTGGTAGCACGGTTTTTACTCCCGAAGAATTAGCGGAAGTTCTCGAACCCTATAGTATGCGCGGTATTTCTTTTAGGGAACTCTTAGCAGCCCAACAAGCGATCGATCGCCTGTATATTGATAATGGTTATATCACATCAGGAACGTTTATTCCGCCACAAAAATTACAAGATGGAATTATAGTTATTGAAGTTATTGAGGGAACAGTAGAAGCAATAAATATTACAGGTTTGGAAAGATTAAACCCTGCTTATGTTCGCAGTCGCCTCAAAATTGCTACCTCAGCACCTTTAAATCAAGATAAGTTACTCAATGGTCTGCAACTACTACAATTAGACCCCTTAATTGAAAGTTTAGCTGCGGAATTAACTGCGGGAACTAGACAAGGTAGCAGTATCCTAGAAATTAGTCTGCAAGAAGCGGATCATTTTGACTTAACTTTAAGTTTTGATAATTATCGCGCTCCTAGTGTCGGGACAGACCGCCGTCAAGTACAATTAACTCATCGCAATTTTATTGGTTTTGGCGATCGCATAAATATCTCCTATCTCAACACTGACGGTAGCGACTCCCTAAACAATCTCAGTTATACTATTCCCCTCAACCCCTATAATGGAACACTGAATTTTCGCTTTAGCTATACCGATAGCGAAATTATTGAACCGCCTTTTGATGAATTTGATATCGCATCAGAAAATACTACTTACCAATTAACCTATCGTCAACCTTTACTACAAAAACCTACTGAAGATTTGGCTATTGGTTTTACATTTTCTAGAAACGACTCGAAAATTACTGTTGGAGGAGAACCTCAACAGATATCACGGGGTGCTGAAACTGATGGAGAAACACACATTAGCGCGTTACGTTTTTTCCAAGAATACACTACTCGTGATGCTAATCAAGTTTTTGCTTTACGCTCTGAGTTTAGTTTAGGGGTTAATCTTTTTGATGCAACTATTAGTAATGAAGATGATATACCCGATAGTAAGTTTTTTGCTTGGAGAGGACAAGCACAATATCTTAGATTACTTAGTCCCGATATTACTTTACTACTCCGTTCTGATTTGCAAGTATCAGACCGCCCTTTAGTTCCTACAGAACAGTTTAGCTTGGGGGGTGTTTTTAGTGTAAGGGGTTATCGCCAAGATGCTTTGTTAGGGGATAATGGTTGGTTTAACTCCGCCGAAATTAGAGCGACAATTCTCCGCATTCGCGAATGGAAAACCAGTCTGCAATTAACTCCTTTTATAGATTTTGGTAAGGTTTGGAATACAGATGATTTAACTTTAGATCAAAATACTTTAGTTTCTACTGGTGTTGGTTTGCGCTTACAAGTTAATGATTATTTCGCTGCGGGTTTAGATTGGGGTATTCCTTTAGTAGATTTAGAAAACAATGGCGACAGTTTACAAGAAGATGGGGTTTATTTTTCCCTTGAGTTACAACCATTTTAATCAGTAGGGTGGGGCATCGCCCACCCTACTATAACAATTAAGAATCAATCATGAATAAGCTACCTAAATTATTTTTACTATTTCTGATTACCATCGCGTTAATTTTATCAATTCAACTGCCAAAAATTGTATTGGCTACTAACAATAAAACTCTAGAGCAAGAAGCAGAAATGCTCTATCAACAGAATAGATTGTCCGAAGCTATTAATTTATTAGAAACAGCTATTAAACAGTATCAAAAACAAGGGGATATTATAGGAAGTGTTATCGCCAATCGGAATCTAGCTTTAATTTATCAGAAATTAGGGGAATGGGAACAAGCAGAAACTACTCTTTCTGAAGCTGAAAATATTATTATCACTATCGAAACTGAACCAGAAAAAAGTCAGTTATTAGCACAAGTTTTAGAAGTAAGAGGACAGATTGAATTATCTTTAGGGCGATCGCAAAATGCTTGGGAAACTTGGAAACAAGCTACTTTTCTTTATGAACAACAAGGAGACATCAAGGGATATACTCAAGCAAAAATTTACCAAGCTTACGCTTTACAAGCATTAGGTTTATATTCCCAAGCAATTAAAACTCTCACAGAAGTAAAAGATAGACTGGAAAAGCAACCTGATACTATTATCAAAGCTCAAGCTTTACTAAGTATTGGTAATGTCTTAACTCGCGTAGGTAAATACCAAGAATCTGCAACTATATTAGAATCAAGTTTAACTATTGCTGAAAAATTAGACAACAAAACTCTCATTGCGGACACCTTAATAAATTTAGGTAATAATGCTCGACTTCAATCTGAACCAAAACAGGCATTACAATTTTATCAACAAGCTATAGATCTATTGCCTCAGTCGGATATTCAGTTAAGAGGAAAACTAGACAGCTTAGATGTTTTAATTAGCTTGCAAGAAATAGAAACTGCTACCAAAGAAGCAGAAGCCATCAAGCAACTTTTATCACAACTTCCTCCCCAAAAAACTACTATTCAAGGTCAAGTTAGTTTAGCCCGCAACCTACTGAAACTAGATACAAAACCTAGGGAAATTTTGCCAATTTTAGTTTCAGCAATTAAACAAGCGAAATCGTTAGGTATTAAAAGAGTAGAAGCAGATGCTTTAGGGGTTTTAGGTCATCTTTACGAAAGAAACCAACAATGGGAAGAAGCAGCGAAAATTACGGAAGAAGCTCTATTAATTGCTCAAAGTATTAATGCTAAAGAATTAACTTATCAATGGCAATGGCAGTTAGGTAGAATACTGAAAGCTCAAGACGATTTAGAAGGTGCGATCGCAGTTTATACCCAAGCAACCAACAATCTACAATCTCTTAGAAGTGACTTAGTAGCAATTACTTCTGATATACAGTATTCCTTTCGCGAAAAAATTGAACCAGTTTATCGGGAATTAGCAACACTACTATTACAACCAGGAGCAACTCAAGCAGACTTAAACCAAGCTAGAAATATAATTGAATCTCTACAAGTAGCTGAACTAGATAATTTCTTCCGTGATGCTTGTTTAGATACTCAACCACTTCAAGTCGATCGCCTCGATCCTACTGCTGCTATTTTTTACACTATCATTATAGGTAATCGTCTCGAAGTTATTGCAGCTATTCCTGGTCAACCTCTACGCCATTATTCTAATGACCTACCCCCATCAGAAATAGAGATTGTCATCACTTCTGCTAATAGTCAAATTAGTAAACCTCGCCGTCTCAATCTCAAACTATTGCAACAGGCTTATAATTGGTTAATCCGTCCTATAGAAGCCGATCTCAAAAACATTAATACCTTAGTATTTGTTCCCGATGGCATTTTACGTAACCTTCCCCCCGCTACCCTTCACGATGGTGAACAATATCTGATTGAAAAATATAGTATTGCGATCGCTCCTAGTTTACAACTTACTCAAATACAAGCCACACAAGAAAATCGTCAAGAGATACTGTTAGCAGGACTTTCCGAATCCCGTCAAGGTTTTTCTCCTTTACCAGGGGTTAAACAAGAAATTCAGCAGATCGAGCCTCTATTTACCTCAGAAGTGTTGCTCAATAATAGTTTTACCGAATTTAATTTTAATCGCTCTGCAAATGAAACACCTTTTCGTATCGTTCATTTAGCAACTCATGGTCAGTTTAGCTCTAATCCTGAAGATACTTTTGTATTAACTTGGGATGAGCGCATTAATATTGATGAGTTAAACAGTCTCATTCGGGGAGATAGTAAGCAATTGCGTCCAGTAGATTTGTTAGTGTTGAGTGCTTGTGAAACCGCTACAGGCGATCGCAACTCGGTTTTAGGATTAGCAGGAATAGCAGTGCGTGGGGGAGCGCGGAGTACTATCGCTTCTCTCTGGGCTGTTAACGATCAAGCCACTGTAGCTTTAATGACCAATTTCTATCAAGAATTAGCTAAAGATAATGTTACCAAAGCGGAAGCCCTACGTCGCGCCCAACAAGGAATAATTAAAAGCGAAAAGTTTTCTCATCCCTTTTATTGGTCAGCATTTGTCCTAGTAGGAAATTGGCAATAAATAACTGATTACTGATAACTGATTACTGATTACTGATTACTGATTACTGATTACTGATTACTGATTACTGATTACTGATTACTGATTACTGATTACTGATAACTGATAACTGATTACTGATTACTGATTACTGATTGCTTTACCTTGTTTCTGCGTAAGTTGTATTTGTATCCCAAAGATAAGGGTTAACTGGGGACTGTCGTGCTAAATCTTGCCATCCCAACTCTACTAAAAGCTGATTCCAAGCTGTTTTTAACTGGGTATTATCAGGTTGTGCAATGCGGAGTTGTATCAAATGGTTTAAAGCATCGTAGAGTAAATCCTGTTGTAAATAAATTTTATATTGATCTTCCCTAGAAACAGTAGTTAATTGATTTTCTAAGTCAGCATTGGAAGAAAGACGCTGTATCCACCCTTCTAGTGTCATAACTGACTCATTATTTGATTCAGCACAATGAATTTGTAAACTCCAACTGTAATTTACGTTGGGATACAGAGCATAGTTTGGTTTTTGTGGAATAGAAATCCCCATCATACCTGCTTTTTCTGGCATTTGTAGGGCGCGATTATATACTTTCTTTCCTGTTTCTAGCTCTGTTACTGTAAACTCGATTTCCGCTACATTTTTAAATTTATCGGGAATATAAAACCAAAAGGTAGGATAAGCGGATAAGGTAAACTCCCTATTGTTGTTTCCTAGTAAATAAGCAATCTTTTGACCGTTTTCACCACATATTTTTGTCAGTCGATGATTGTCTCTAGTACCTCCCGCAGAAAAATCCTCTTCAGGAGAACCTGTATCTGGAGATGAAGGTAAGCTATTGTTCTCCGACTCTTCAGTATTTCCTGAATAGGTAGCAAAGAACAATACTACACACAGAGTCGCCAGAGAAAAAGCCCATTTTGCTATTTGTCTTCGCTCTTGAGAACAGGTTATGTAGGAAAACATTAAAATATAATAAATTTTTTGACTTTTTCTTCAACCGAAAAATTTATATTTTTGGAGGAAGTTTTATAAATCTCCAGATTAATTATAAGAATAGGATATTATGAGTTGTTAAAAAATTAAAATATTCAGACCCTCCCTTTTTTTTAAGGCGAGGGTGTAGAGATACCATAAAAACATCACAGTAGGGCGATGCACCGCCCACCCTACTAGGAAGACTTAATATTTAAGCAACATCGAAGTTGTCTGCTGATAAATCTAAATCGCTATCGAGTCGAGCAAATATTCCACCGCGACCAAATCCAGGTGTGTCACCATTTTGATTGTAAATTAGTACACCTGTAATTTGCTCATAAATGATAGTAGAATTGCTAAAGATAGCAGAATCCAAACTATCAGCTACTCCAAAAGATGTCTCTCCTGACAAGTCACCAAAAGTTTCTTCACTAACTACTATTTGGTCTTCAGTAGCATCAAAATCCTCGATTATGTCTAATCTTAGCTGACGGAATCTTAGATTTTCTCCACCGAAGACAAAATCATCAGCACCACCACCACCAGTCAATATATCAGTACCAGCACCGCCAATAAGAGTATCGTCTCCATCGCCACCTGTTATGCGGTCATTTCTTCTTCCTCCATCCAGATAATCATCACCTGAACCACCACTTATAACATCGTTACCACCTTCTCCTAAAATCAGGTCATCTCCTGCATAGCCAGAAATGGTATCTCTACCACCACCACCAAAGATAGAGTCATCACCTAAGCCACCTTCGAGAACATCACTACCATTTGTTCCTTCATTTATGAGGGAGAAAGCGTTGTCTTGAATAATTGTAGTATCAGTGTTATAACGAATAATATCTGAGAGACTAGTATTTTCAATTTCTGTAATTTCGGAGTCAGAGAAAGTATTTTCATAGTAAAAGCGATCTCCGTCTCGTAAAGCCACAAATTGATCTACTAATACTGCTTGAAGTGTCTCTCCCACCGCAGCATTAGTAACATGATCTTCAGCTAGTAAGCCGACGAAAGCATCAATATTATTGATATCACCTTCATAAATGTCTTCTAATGTTTCCTGTAATTCTGTATTAGAAGTAATTTCAGCAAAAGTAGAAACTCTTTCTAAACCAAAGGTTTCACGAATAGTATTGTAATCAGCTAAACCATGAAGTCTGCCTCTTTCTAGGTTAATGGCAAATAAATCCCGTCCAGTAGTATTGTCTCCTACATTAAATAGCAAGTTCCGAACATCACCAATAATCTGAGTATCAATATTTTGACTCAGAGAAGAAGCAATACCGCGAACAATAGGATCGATCCCAGCTTCTTCAATCACTCCAGAAGGACGGAAGAAGACATCTGATAAAGTTAAATTACCTTCTTCTACAGTTTCCCCATTAACATCTAAACGAGGAACAACTGAACTCAGTTGAGTATGTCCTACACGAAAAGCAGCAGTAGCAAAAGTCCGAGTAATACCAGGATTAATCTCAGAGTTATAACCGCTATATTCTGGTAGCGCATCAACTCCTAATAAGGATGGTATGTATTCGTTATAAATGATGGATTGATATTGAGCAATGTTAATATCTCGCGCTCTCTCGAAAATTTCTTCATCAGTCCAGTCAGGATGAGCGGAACTTAATTCTTCTGCAATGCGGTTATGTTCCCGAACAAACAGGGTGTGCATCGAAACTAACACAGAGTTTTCATTAGCTCGCACATCCCCAGCGACAAATAGACGACTGGGATCGCCACCTCGGGGATCGTCATTCTCCACTGAACCATCATTAAACGGTAGTAAATTGCCATCACTAACTTTTAACTTACCACCTTCAAAAGACCTTAAAAACTCAGCTCTCTCATCATCAGAGCCATAAATATTTGAGCCATCAATCCAAGCAGTAATATTATTGGGAAGTTGACGAGGGTTACTAGCGTCAGTACCAGTACCAGGGATAAATGCAGAATCTCCTATAGGAATTTCTACATCGCCAGTACCTTGGGGATCGAGATCAGGATCGCCAGGAGGAACCTCAATAGTAACTTCTTCACCACTTTCAGGAACTAAATCTAAGTCATGGTCTAAAAACTGTCCGAATGCCCAGATAAAATTAGTTAAACCGCGATCGCTAGGTATGTCTTCTGTTTGTGCTGCTACTGCATTACTGATAACCCGAGGATTAGCACGGTCTTCTCCTGAAGGCTCGGAAACACCATCTGCATAATCTAAAGGAGCGCGATCAACAATTGCACTTCCAGCAGAACCAAACTCAGGATTTTCTAAGTTATTTCCAGTACCATCAATAGAACGGACTTCATAGTCATTGCTTACATAAGGATTATTGTTAATTAAAGACTCAGTCATAATACTCACAGTTGATTTCGTAAACTTAATGGGAGTCATAAATTTTTAGACTCCCTTTTCTTTATCCGTTTCTATATAGTTGTGGTAATTCAGTTTTATGCAGTAACATTGAGACAATAGGAAATAGGCAATAGGGATTGTTTCTACCAGTTATAATCCGTAACCTATAACCTGTTATCTATAATCTGTCTTCTGGGAAAACTCTTCAATGATTTCCTGTTGAGAGATAAATAAATTATAATTACTTAACAATTGGTATCATCGTCATAGCCCTGAGAAGGACTAAAAATATGTTAGACGATCAAGTTCTATCCAGTAGGTGCTGGCTCTAAAAAAAATACTGATTGCATTGAAATCTCAATTCAAGGCTATCTCCTAGCCAAGCACTATCCTGACAGTTATTAACACTTAGTAATAAAGTAAATTATGAAAGACCTCACTCGTTACCGAAATATTGGTATCTTCGCCCACGTAGATGCTGGAAAAACTACCACAACCGAAAGAATCCTTAAATTAACTGGTAAAGTTCACAAAATCGGTGAGGTACATGAAGGTGAAGCTACAACTGATTTCATGGATCAAGAGCGAGAAAGGGGTATTACAATCCAATCTGCTGCAACAAGCTGCTATTGGAAAGATCATCAATTAAATATTATCGATACTCCTGGTCACGTCGATTTCACGATTGAAGTATATCGTTCTCTGAAAGTTCTCGATGGTGGAATCGGTGTATTTTGTGGCTCGGGTGGGGTCGAACCACAGTCCGAAACTAACTGGCGTTATGCTAACGATTCAAAAGTTGCTCGTATTATCTATGTAAATAAACTAGATCGTACTGGTGCTGATTTCTACAGTGTAATGAAGCAGGTTGAGGAAATATTAGCTGCTAAACCCTTGGCTATGGTATTACCCATCGGGATCGAGAGTGATTTTGTGGGAGTCGTAGATTTACTCACTCGTGAAGCTTGGGTATGGGATGACTCTGGCGACCCGATGAACTATGAAATCAAAGAAGTTCCTGCGGATATGGTTGATGACGTAGAAACCTATCGCGAACAGCTAATTGAAACAGCAGTCGAACAAGATGATGACCTGATGGAAAAATATCTTGAAGGTGAAGAACTATCCATCGACGAAATCAAAGCTTGTATCAGAAAAGGAACTCGCGAGCTTGCTTTCTTCCCCACCTACTGTGGTTCTTCCTTCAAAAACAAAGGGGTACAGTTAGTATTAGATGCGGTTGTTGACTATCTACCCAATCCTACAGAAGTTGCGCCCCAACCTGAAGTGGATCTCGAAGGTCACGAAACAGGTCAAGTTGCCTATGTTGACCCCGAAAAACCCTTACGAGCTTTAGCCTTCAAAATTATGGATGACCGCTTCGGTGCGCTAACCTTTACTCGCTTGTATTCAGGAACATTGAGAAAAGGTGAAACTGTGCTAAATACTGCTACAGGTAAAACTGAGCGTGTAGGTCGTCTGGTGGAAATGCACGCAGATTCCCGTGAGGAAATTGATTCTGCACAAGCTGGAGATATTGTTGCTATTGTAGGGATGAAAAATGTCCAAACAGGTCATACTCTTTGCGACCCCAAAAATCCTGCAACCTTAGAACCTATGGTGTTCCCCGATCCCGTTATTTCTATAGCAGTCGCACCTAAGCAAAAAGGTGGCTCGGAGAAAATGGGATTAGCTCTCAGCAAAATGGTACAAGAAGACCCCTCTTTCTATGTTGAAACCGATCAAGAAAGCGGTGAAATCATCATCAAAGGAATGGGTGAGTTGCATCTTGATATCAAAGTTGACATCCTCAAGCGTACTTACGGAGTTGAAGTAGAAGTTGGTAAACCCCAAGTAGCTTATCGCGAGTCCATAACCAAAACAATTCAAGACAGTTACACCCACAAGAAACAGTCTGGTGGTTCTGGTCAATTCGGTAGAATTGATTACACTGTTGAACCTGGTGAACCTGGTACTGGCTTCCAGTTTGAATCTAAAGTAACTGGTGGTAACGTTCCGCGTGAATTTTGGCCCGCAGTTCAAAAAGGCTTTGAAAACAGCATTGATAAAGGGGTATTAGCTGGATTCCCCTGTGTTGATTTAAAAGTTACCTTACAAGACGGTGCATTCCACCCCGTTGACTCATCTGCTATTGCCTTTGAAATTGCTGCTAAAGCTGGTTACAGACAGTCTATCCCCAAAGCTGGTCCTCAGTTACTTGAGCCCATCATGAATATTGATGTATTTACCCCAGAAGATCACATGGGAGACGTAATCGGTGATATTAACCGTCGTCGTGGTATGATCAAATCTCAAAATACAACTCCTATGGGGGTTCGTATTAAAGCAGAAGCTCCTTTAAGTGAGATGTTCGGCTACATTGGTGATTTACGTACTATGACTTCTGGTCGCGGTCAATTCTCTATGGAATTCTCCCACTACGCTCCTTGTCCTAAGAATGTAGCAGAAGAAGTGATCAAAGAAGTTAAAGAACGGGAACTTGCTGCTGCTAAGTAGTGTGACTTTGATGAACTATATCTAAGGAGCAAAATCTAGGGGTATAGGTTAAACAAAACCCAAGTAGGGGCAAGGCAGTGCCTTGCCCCTACATACATAGATTTCTCTTTCCGCACGTCAAAATGTAATATGTAAAGATTATATTTTTGTCCTGGTTATGCGATCGCTAAGTTCGAGGAATTGCTCTACAAATCAATCAAAATGCGACGCTTTGATTAAATAATGTTAAGAAAATAGTTTTGCCGTCGATAAAAATCAGAGAAAATGATTCTAATAAAAAGAATTTTTCTACTTTATTTGAATGAGTGAATTAGCTAATAATATTCAAGTTCAAACAATTAATCATTTAGGAATAATAGCTGGAATAATAGATGAAATAGGAATAGTAGAGATAATAAATGAACAGTTAGGTATTAAACCCCAAGAAAAAATAAACAATGGAATAATTGTTAAAAGTATAATTTTAAATGCTCTAGGTTTTGTCTCAAGACCTTTATATTTATTTACACAGTTTTTTGATGACAAAGCTACAGAACATCTCTTTGGGGAGGGAATAGTTGCTGAGGATTTTAATGACGATAAAATCGGTCGAGTAATGGATAAACTTTACCAATTTGGCTTAACCAAGATATTTATATTAATTGCTTTAAAAGCTTTAAAAAAATACAGAATTGACTATAAGTATTCTCATTTAGATTCTACTTCGATTTCTTTACAAGGAAATTATGCCCTGACTGAAACGGAAAAGTCAGAAAATTTAAAGCCTACACCTATTAAAATAGTTCATGGATATTCAAAAGATAAACGACCAGATTTAAAGCAATTTTTAATTAATTTAATAGCAAGGGTCGATGGAGGTATTCCTCTATTTTTAGAATGCGGTAATGGAAATGATAACGATAAAGCCAAATTTGCTCAACTATTATCTAATTTTAAAAAACAAGTAGATTTCGACAGTATATTTGTGGCGGATAGCGCACTTTATACCGCAGATAACTTATTAGTAATTGAGCATTTAAAATGGATAACTAGAGTGCCACTATCAATAAAAGCAGCTCAATTTTATGTAAGAGAAACTTCAGATTCTGAATTTATTAAAACTGATAGAGAAGGTTATAAAGCCGTCGAAAAAGAGAGTAATTATGCAGGAGTAAAACAAAAATGGATAATAATAGAAAGTGAAGCTCGAAAAAAATCTGATTTAAAACAGTTATCCAAAAAGATTATTAAAGATCGAGCAAAAGCTAAATCTTTAGTTACTTCTTTATGCCAGAAAAAATATGAAAATAGAACGGAAATAAAAGCGGTATTTAACTGCGAGCAAAAAAAGATTAAATATCATGATTTACTCTTAAAAGATGTGGCTAAAACAACAGATAAGACAACCAAGAAGACAGTTTATAAAGCTACGATCATTTTCGAGAAAAAATCTGAAAAAATTGAATCAGAAAAGAAAAAAGCAGGTAGATTTATCTTAGCCACTAATGTTTTAAAGAATTTAAGTGTCTCTGAAATTCTGACGGCGTATAAAGGACAACAATCTTGTGAACGAGGATTTAGATTTCTCAAAGATCCTTTATTTTTTGCGGATTCAGTTTTTCTAAAATATCCGTCAAGAATTGAAACTATGGCGATGTTAATGGGGTTATCTTTATTAGTTTATAATATTGGACAAAGAGAACTTAGAGCCAATCTAAAAAAGAACAATACAGGAGTTAAAAATCAATTAGGGAAAGTAACAGATCGACCGACTCTACGTTGGATATTTCAATGTTTCCAGGGAATTCATTTAGTTGTTTTAAATGGAGTTAAGCAAATTGTCAACTTGACTGATTCTAGAGTTGAAACTCTTAATTATTTCTCCAAGCATTGCCAAAAATATTATATTTTGTCTGGCTAATCTTCACAGTTTTACTTAATATTTTAAACCTAAAAAAAGCGAAAAATAGTATTCTTTTGCTCAGTCATTCTCAATAATTATCAGTTAATGAAAATAACTTGCAATCAAAGTATTTTGTCGCCCAAAAAGCTTCTGTTCCTGGTTGCTGAGGGGAGATAAGAAGTGCGTTCAGACCGATACTTTTTGACAACTACAAACTGAAGTGCGGAATGAGAAATAGATAGTTGTTAATTTCTGTTGACTTATAGTAGTCAATTTATTATACAAACCTCTATTTTCCTGTTTATTGTCCATAGGTATATCCGTCTTTTTGATGAACTCGTCTTAACTTATTAACATGAATACTTTTGGCTTTTTGTCCCAAGACAGTAAAGTTGAAACTGTTAGATAAAGATCGAGGATTAACTCGTCCTAAACATCCTTGATCATCTACCGCCATATCTCCCGACTGCCAACCCTTAATCGGTTTGAGTGGGTTGTATCTAATCGGATAACCGTATTTATTTAATGCTGCTTTTTGTCTTCCCCCATGACCTTTGCCAGTAATAATTAAAGGTTGATTAGACAATATTTCCAGGTTCTCAACTTGTCCTACACAGGCAGCGTCATAAAAATGAGTTTTTTCCAGCCCGAATTTTTGTCGGTTGAATTTTGTCTCTCCTCCTGTACCAGTAGTTACAGGCAATCCAGTTTTCTTGAGCTCATCAAATAGCCTCCAACGGGTAGCATTGACCGCGTGGGCATCACGTAATGGTTTTTTAGCCTGAGACAAAATAGTTTTAAGCAAGCTAGGCTTTTTAACTAAAAATTGCTCTATAGATTGAGTTCCTTTCTTTTGGTTGCACCCTTGACAAGCTAGGCACAAATTGCTAACCCTGTTTGAGCCATTTTTAGCTTTTGGCACAATGTGTTCTATCTGCAAAGGAACATTCTCTTTGCTACAGTAAGTACATTTTCGTCCCCATTTTTGTAACAAATACTCTCTTACTTCGTAACCTAGTAATTCTCCTTGTTGATACTCAACTCCTGATATTTCAGGTGTTTCTAGTTTTTGATTGTCAAACCGCACCAGTTCAACAGCAATTGAACTAACAGGAGCAAATTTAATCAAGCGCTTAACCCAAGTCATGGTGGTCAAGACTCGGTGCATAAGGCTGGGTGGTAGCCATCCATTGGGACGAGTGCGATTCAGGAATCTTGGTTGACGATATCTCAATCTACTCCTTCTTAGT
This sequence comes from Xenococcaceae cyanobacterium MO_167.B27, assembly GCA_030065935.1. Lineage (GTDB taxonomy): Bacteria > Cyanobacteriota > Cyanobacteriia > Cyanobacteriales > Xenococcaceae > JASJCP01. The sequence goes on along the minus strand of JASJCP010000003.1, from coordinate 23,581 downwards.
CTTCGACTAGCACGACGAGCTTCTAATTTTTTTTTGATTAACCCTCCTCGGTGATTGAGTTCAGCTACCCAGACTACTTGGTTATTTTGAACTAAGGCTATCCCTGTAGTCTGAGAACCAGGGTCAATCTTAAGCTTAAGATTGCTTTTACTTGGGTAACATTCTTTTTTCAGAATGATAGTAAAGGGAAATCTACGCATTACCGCAGCTTTACCAGAATTCAAAAGTTTTTTAGCCCTTGAAGGCTTACATGGTATTAGAGGCTTTTTATTGGCATCCAATACTAAAACATAGTTTGGTTTAATCATGGTTTTGATTAGTTCCTAAATATTAGGTAAAGTGTGCTTCGAGAATCTTAATTAAGCTTGTCATGTTAAGAACACTAGGGCTATTAAACCTTTTTACCCATTCCTTAATTCTTAACGACAGTGCCTCAAACTAGCGTTCATTCAAGGGTGTCATGACTTAACTAAGGGAGATTCTAAGAATAGAATCTGACTCTGCAACCTATGACAAAAAACATTCCTAGTTTTGACAAGGTTTGTTTAGGTTTTTCATAGGTGAGTGATTAATCCACTGCTTGAGGATACAACCCCAAGATTAATAATTTAATTGCTATCCGCTAGGTAGATGATAACCTTTTAGGAGACGATATATATTTATCAGTTTCTCGCAATCGCTGACTCAAGAAACGGCAGATTTCTAAAATAATGTGGGGACGCTGAGTTATCAAACTAATAAAGCGTTTCTTTTCTAACTTGAGTAGAGTACAATTAGAAAGTGCGATCGCTCCATTCCAACGTGGTGCATTATCAAAGAGGGCAACTTCACCAAAATATTGTCCCTTAGTTAATTGCTGAATCTCTTGTTGTTGTTGATCCAACTTTTTGACGATTTTAACAGTGCCTTCGGCAATAATATATAAGTGATTGCCCCAACTACCTTCGGTGTAGATAGTTTCGTTGGTTAATACTTGTTGTTGCTCTAATGCTTTATCAATTAGGAATAACTCGTCTAAAGAAAGATTTTTAAATAAAGGGACATTTTTTAGTAAAAGTAATCGGTTCATCGATGAGTTGGTGGATGAGAGCAGTTGGCAAGAGGAAGGGAAAATTTCTCTTGCAACCAATTGAACAACAGGATCCCTATCTTCTAGTAAAGCAGACGGAATCATAGCCAAAGCTATTAGCGCACCAGTTCTGAGCCATCGGTCTTTTGCTTCTAAGGCTTCAAGGAGTATTTTATAACCTTTGTTTCTTAACCATTGGGAGTTAAGTTGAATTTTGTTGACTGGTTGTTTTTGTTTGACTATTTGTTCCAACAGTGGGACTAATGGCAAGACAAAACGGCGATGATTTAAAGATACTAGCACTTCTACCGCATTAGCTAAATCTTTTTGATCTGTGGTAGCTAAAATACGAGTAACTGCGTTGACTGTACGAGAGTATCCTAGACAAGAAAGTACATATAAAACTTTTTGAATCAAACGTTGATGGTAGTCATCAATGGCTACTGCTAGAGGTTGCCAATTCCGATCATTTTGGGGAATTTGCTGTTGCCATTTGCGAGTGCGATTAAGTTGCTCAAATTCGGGAGCTAGATATTTAAATAAGATGTCATTAGCGTATTTAGTTCTGACTTTGGCGATCGCTGCGATCGCTGTATCTGCGATTTCTCTTTGGGAAGATAGTAAACTTTCTTGTGCTAAAGATAACCCTGGTTTGCCATAAGCTGCTAGGGTACTGGCTACTTGTTGGCGTACTCTGGGGTGAGGATCCCCAAGACCAGATTTTACGTAAGCTAACATTTCCGCACAACGGGTAATACCCAGTAGTTTAAAGGCAGTTATTCTTACTAATGGTTCAGGATTGGTAATTTCTTTAACAGCAACTTCTGCTAAATCGTAATTATCAACAGAAGCCAAAACACTTAAAGCTTCAAGTCCTTCTCGTTTAATTTCTGAACTAGCTTGAGGAAGCAGATTTTTAACTAAAGGAGCTAATTCTTCTTGATTATTACTATGAGCAATAATGCGGACAATAGCTTTAGCAGTAGTATCTTCTAATGAAGATTGCCCAAGTTGTGTCCAAGCAGTTGCTATTTGTTCTTCATCATCCGCTTTCTGGATGGTAGCTACAGCAGCTAATATCCGAATATGGCGATCGCTATCTTCAAGTAAGGAGTAAATTTGTTCTTCACTAAAAGTATGTTGGTTGGCGATTAAGATTTCTAAAGCAGTTGCTCGTAAAATTGGATGATTATCTTGAGTTAGCAGACTTTTAAATTCTTTAATTGCCTCTGCATCAGCAGTAGTAGCAAACAATTTAACCACTCCATGACGTAGCTTGGTATCTCCACTTAATAGTAGTGTTTTAACTTCTGGCAAAAATTGACTAGGGTTGTCTAGATTTGCTGCTAATTCTAAACCTTTGATTTGTACATAGGGATCGTCATTGGTAAGTAATTCACGAACTGCATTACTAGACTGAGGCGGTAGCTGAATTGGCTGCTCACTAAAATCATCTAGATTAATAGTGTTAGAGCGGATCATCTCCTCTAAACTCTGAGCATAAAATCTCCCCATCGGAAAACGCACTAACAATAGCAGTACTGTAATAATTGCAGCTAGCCAAGTAATTTGTACCAGATTTAGATATAGATGACAAAACCACAACACCACACCAGCTAAAGTAAGTCCCACAGAGTAAATGACACCATCACTCAAAGCACGAACTCTACCAATAAATTCTTGAGGAACTCCATTGTAATTTAACTGGTGTATAGGTAGATTTATTGCCTTATAGAGTGCATCCCCATTAATATGCAGTCCAATAGCAGACAATAAATTAAAATTGAGTAGTAATGCACAGAAACTAGCTAGGGTTGTCAAAGGATATACTGGATTCATCCGTGCCACCCCTAACCATTGCAACAAGGGGCGAGTAAGAGCATAAAGAACAATTACTTGGATCAAGCTAATAATAATCCGCATTAAACCGAGAAACCCAGTTAAAGCTTCTTCACTAAAATGCTGACCATAGATATTGAACCAAAGAAACTCCGAACTAATATAGATAATTACTAGTAAAAAACTACTACTAGCCAAAAATAGAACTAAAGGGTAGCGTTTGACTAAATCGGGAAAAGTTTGCAGAGATTCAATAATTCCTACCTTGTGTAAGGTTTGAATATTATCTAAACGCCGTTGAGAGTTTTCTAAATAAACAAGTTGCGCAAAAGCCAGAGCGAATATAATTGGGAGACAAAATAGTAAATCTCTTGTCCTTAAATAACGAGACAAAAGTACTGTCAAACCACCCCCCAACATAGTGCCTACTGCTTGAGCAATACCAATAAAGGGTGCATACTGCTTGTACTCTAGGGTCGTGAAATAGTCAGTTAACAAACTAGGATAGAGAATATTGTTATGAAAATCCCACTGGAAGAAAATAGCAATGAGCAGAATGTAATAAACTGGCAGAGTATCTAAAGTCAGTAAAAATCTTAATCCCAAAATTACGAAAATAGAGATCAGCAGTATATAGCGAAATAACCGAGGACGACTATAGCGATCAATTATCTGAGAAAAAAGAACATAAGCAGGCATTGAACATAAGCCAATTAGAATAAAAGCAAAAGGTAAGTTACCTGCTCCAACATGACTAACAAATAAAGAATTAGCTACTGCCATCGCTATCACACTGTAGCTTAAAACTGTGACAGCTAACAGCAAAAGTTGAGTTAAACGACCTACTGGATTGATCGAGAGGCTTAAACGTTCCACATCTAATTTACCTTGAGATTATTGAAGTTACAGAGTTTGCGTCTGGGTTTTTGTCTCAGTTGTCTCTTGTGTTACTGCAACTTCTGTAGGAGTTTCTGATTCTGAGATTGGACTAGATTTAACCAATAAAGTAAAACCAGCACCAATAATCAAGAATACTCCGCCAAGAACCACAGCCAAAAGCCGATTGTCATTGAGGATATAACTCATCACCCAGCCAAAACAGAGAGAAACAAAAATCTCTGGTAGGACAATAAAAAAGTTAAAAATGCCTTGATAAATACCCCTGCGCTGGGGAGGAATTGCTCCAGTCAGCATTGCATAAGGCATGACCAAAGCACTTGACCAAGCTATGCCCAAGCCTACCATAGCACCTAGTAACAAATATTGATTTTTAATGATTAATAATGAGATTAAACTGACTCCCCCACAAACTAAACAAATGCAGTGAATTGTTTGACGACCAATTTTTTTACCTAGATAGGGCAATAGAAAAGAAAATCCGATACAGATAGTATTAAAAACCGCAAAACATAAACCTGCCCATTCAATCCCATCACTATATAAAATCGAATCTTGGCTAGTTGCACCGAAAATATTACGAGCTACGGCGGGAGGAAAATAAAGAAAAAAGCAAAATATACCTAGCCAAGTGAAAAACTGAACCTTAGCCAACTGACTCATAGTCAAGGGCATATCTCTTAGAGCATACCAACTTTCTCGAATGCTGCTAGTAATTCCACCCCGTTTTTCCTGCAAACGTTCAAACTTTTCTAAATTTTGTGGTGGATATTCGGGAGTTGTAATAACTGTCCACAATACTGTTCCCAGAAATAAAGCAGCCCCAATATAAAATGAAATTTCTACCGTCAGAGGGATTTCATGAATAGCATTACTAGTATTTTCTACTGCAAAAACATGGTTCAGCAACCAGGGTAAAGCAGAGGCAGATACAGCACCAATACCCACCATCACACTTTGCATGGCAAACCCTTTAGTTCTTTGTTCTTTGGGCAATAAATCCCCAACAAATGCCCGAAAAGGAACCATACTCACATTAGCACTAGTATCCAAAATCCACAGTAATCCAGCAGCCATCCAAAGTGTAGAAGAGCGAGGCATAAATACAAGAGCAATAGAAGCTAAAATTGCCCCTACCAGAAAGTAAGGTCGTCGTCTGCCTAAAGGAGTCCAGGTATAATCGCTGAGATTACCGATAATTGGTTGTACAATCAAACCAGTTAGAGGGGCAGCAATCCACAAAATTGGCAGTTGGTGGGCATCTGCACCTAAATGCTCAAAAATAGCACTCATATTTGCCATCTGTAGTCCCCATCCAAACTGAATACCCAGAAAGCCAAAATTCATATTCCAAAGTTGCCCAAAGTTGAACTTTGATTTAGTTAGGACTAAATCTTTGCTATAGTTTGAATCTACCTGCTCACTTGATTTTTCCTTAGTATTCATGCAGTTTTTATTTTTGGACAATTAATCAAATTATCTACCTTCCCGCTTAAATTCTAGTTTTTTTTGACTAGATGTAGAATTAACCTGCTTAATTACTAGAAGCGTTGATTTTGAAATTTAACTCAAGATGCTGACATTTAAAGCCTCAAAAAACACTGCCTTAAATAAAGACAGTGTTTTTAAATTTACTAGTTTTTCAGATTCTAGATAACTTGGGAAAAGATTTAATCTTGAAGCACAATTTATGATCTCTCTTTTTTCTTTTCCCTAATGTTAATTTCGACGGCTTCAAGGCATAAGTATCATGCTCAATTCTAATTAAGACTCACCATTAACAGCTAAGTCATAGACTGTGACTAATACCAGCAAGAGAGAAAGAGACAATATTTCCATAAAACTTTAAACTCTTCTCTGTATAAAACTGTAATTTTTTGTTTCACAGTTTGCTCACTTATAGAATTATACTGTACGATACCCACCAGCGCAAGAAAAAATCAACAAAAATCTGTGTTGGTGCGCCAAATGAACTGTAAATATAGTAGTACATTATCTATCATTCGATTGCTATAAATTGCGGTTCTCCTGGGTTTAATCAAGCGCGAAAATTTATGGTCAAAAGTTAAAAATATTCTTACCTCTGTTGGTGCAAGAAATTATCAAGCTTTAGAAAAAACACTCGCTATTATCTAGGTTCATCTCGATCTCTCATCATATTTAATAGTAAACGCTTTTCTGAGCGAGCTATTTCTTGATAGGTAGAGATAACTGCTTCTGATTCTACAGAAATCGTAGAAATGCCCCATTGAATTAATTTATCGAGTAAATTAGGATATTCTACTGGGTTATGAATGGCAATTGAGCAAGGAATATCATGTTTTTTAGCAGTTTGGCTGAGTTTAAATATCCCATCTAAGACAGCAGGATGATTAAGATTTAAACCGCGACGGGAAAAATCAGAATCTTCTCGATCTATTCCTAAGATTAATTGAGTTAAATCATTAGCACCAATAACAATACCTTGTACTCCTGCTTGAATGTATTGAGGAAGTAAAAAGATTACTGATGGTACTTCCGCCATCAGCCATAGTTGAAAAGAAGCAGTATTTTGTAAGCGGAAATTTTCTACACGCTGACGACAAAAGATAAATTCTTCTACACTGCGGACAAATGGCACAATCAAATTAATATTGGTATAACCTTCTTGCTGGATATTAGCGATCGCTTGTAATTCTAAATCGAATAAAGTTGCATCTAATAAATAGTGATAAGTACCGCGATCTCCTACTATGGGATTAAGTTCCAATTCCCCAGAATTATTAAACTCATTACTGCGCCAATCACAAGAACGATAAAATACGGGACGAGGGAAAAAAGCAACCACAAAGTTCCGAATGAGATTAGTTAAATGTGCTAAAAACTCTTTTCGATCAGACTCAGCTAACCATTGATCCAAAGATTTAGAACCCAGCAACTCTAGTAACATTAATTCTGAACGTAGTAACCCAACTCCATCTACTGGTAAGTTAACTGCTTGCTCGATAGTATTAGAGTGACTCAGATTAACCATAATTCTCGTAGCGAGAGGTTGAGAAATCCTCAATAAATCATGTTTTGTCGGCTCTGAAATCATTAAAGGTGGTTCTTTTACTGGAGGATGATCCATATCTGTGAGATGAACTTCTCCTCGCTCTGAGTCTAACATCACTAAATCTCCTGTGTGCAAGATAGTGGTAGCATTAGTAGCATTGACAATAGCAGGAATACCTAATTCTCTAGCGATAATAGCAGCATGACTGGTAATACCACCCGTTTCGGTAATAATTCCTGATATTTTAGGTAATAAAGCTATTTGAGAGGGTGTGATCGCCTTAGTTACTAAAATACACCCATCAGGTAATGAGGATTTATCTCTAGATAATTTGTCACGAACTACAACATTAGCTACTGTCTTACCAGGAGAAACTCCCAAACCTCTCAATAATGGTTTAACAGATGTTTCTGTAATTGGTATAGATAGATTCTCTTGAGGAGAAGATAAAGCAGAAAAGTAATTTAACTGAGTCCAATAAAATTTCCGGGGAGAGTCGATTTCATTCTCAGTATCAGATAAAGTCCATTCTAAATATCTGATCTGGGGTCTTTTTTTGATTAGAGTTTCTGTTAACTTAGCAAGCTGATTAATCTCTGCTTCGGTTAAACTGTAGGTTTCTGATTGAGATTCTGTTAAAAAATAAGACTCTAAACAGTCTAGTAAAGATTCTGATTCTTCACCAGTTTGTAGGCGATAAGCAAGGGTTTTATTCCCTAATTTCTGACTAAGTATTTTACCCGTAGCTCGTTCTACAATATATATATCTGGTTCTACTGCTCCTTGATGCAGACTATTTTCTAAACCCCAAGTAGCTTGAATACAAATTGTTTTTGGCTTTAATTCCACAATCCCAGATGCGATACCGTTTTGAATCGGTTGTATCAGTAAAGTACAATTAACTGTTTCTAAGGGAATATTTAATCTGTCCCAATACAATATACTTTTAGCACTAAATAATTCCGACCAAACTTTTTTAATAGCTAGGGTTAAAGCTTTAGCAGTACAAATACAAGTTTGCGATCGCCATAAGCGATAACTATCTTGTTGTGGATAATGAGAAGGAAAAAACCAAGGTCTTATAACTAATTTTTTAGCATTTAATCGTTGGGCAGATCCTAAAATTTCTTGTTGCCATTTTTCAGTGAATTCTGTTTCGTCAATAGCTTGACGACTTTTAATAGCTATAGACTGAAGAATTTGATAATTATCTTTATTTAGGTGTAGAGAAGAATTAGCCAAATTACTGACTAAAAATCGTGAATCATCTATAGTTGCCACAAAATTTCTAAATAAAGAATCACTCAAGACAAAGCCAGGAATTATGGGATAATCTTGCTGCAAAAGTTGGCTGAGGATAAACACTTTATCCCCAACCAAAGACTGTTGCGAAGCTTTAATTTGAGAGAGCCAATATAAATAATTCACTGGTGTAATATTGAACATTTAACATTTAACATTTATCACTTAAATGTCGGCTACTGAAGACAAGATTGATTGTCAACACCGCGATTAGAGAGGCTTCCTAGCCGGAAGCGGGTCTCGCGGTCAATTCATCCTCTCGACAGTCTTCGGAGGTTCCTTGTTGATCAGCCTCAATTCGGAAGCTTGTTATCAAGACTGTCTATATTTTTCTATGTTTCCTCTCCGGAATAATCTTGAACTCGGTCTAATTTCATTTGCCAACAGTAAAAAATGATCAATGATCAATGAAAAATAGTTTAATTTGCCGATGCTAATTGTTGTTCATTGACCTTGATTTTAGTTAAGAATTCTTCAGTCAATTTCAGAAAAGCTTTTGAGCCACTAGAATTAGGCATAGCCAATAGTACGGGAGTAAATAAATCCACAGCTTTAGCTACATTAACATCCATGGGAATAGATTGGTTAAAAAGCTGATCAGGAGCAAAATCATCTCTAACTCTTTTCATTACTTGTTTATAATATCTACCCATCAAACCACCAGCAGAGAGAATAAAAGCTATTCCCAATAATTTAATATTTAATACCTCCGTATTTTCATGGTGTTTTTTAAGATTAGCAATGCGTCTTTCTAGGAGTTGAATCCCTACAATAGATAACGGCTCTGGACGAGCAGGAAGTAAGTAATAATTACTAGCAGCAATTCCACTACGAGTTAGTAAGTTATAGCCAGGAGCGCAGTCCATAATGATAAAATCGTAGTCATGTACTATGGGCTTAATAAGATCTTTAATTAGGATTCTTTCAAAATTGTCCCATACTTTTTCAAAGTCTTTTCCCGTTGCTTCTACTGCTTTATTATGGAGCATTTCAGAAACTAAATATTCATCATAAAGTTCGATATCTCCTGGTAACAGTTCTAAGCCATCAATATTACAAACACCAGGACAAATTAAATCTTGAATCGCGAGTTTTTTCCAAGGATTAGGAGTAATGGCGTTATCGAGTAAATAACTTAGAGTACGTCTTTTTTTCCGAAATTTAGCAAATTCATGAGGTGATATTAAACTTAAAGTTGCACTAATTTGTGAATCTAAATCTAAAACTAAAACCCGTTTATTATGATATTTTGCTAAAGCAGTTGCTAAATTTACAGTGAGAGTAGTTTTGCCTACCCCCCCTTTCATGTTGACGGTACTGATAATAGTTCCCATGAAAAAAGTTCCTCTAATGCCAGCTATCGCTTAGTTTGCCAGAAGATGGATATGAGAAACTTTTTGTTATAAGTTTGTTACTAATTTTTTACAGTTCTTTGGACTTTTGGTTAATCACAGCAATAGCAACCCCTAACAAGAGAATGAATCCTCCTAAGATAACTCTTGTACTAGGAATTTCTCCAAGAAAAATCCAAGCCAAACTACTAGAACCGACAGGTTCAACTAAAATACACAGTGTGACAATGGTAGGAGATAACCAACGCAAAGCCCAGTTAACACTAGTATGTCCTACTATTTGAGAAAATATAGCCATTAATAACCCATAAACATAAACTGCTTTGGGATAACCCTGATAACTAGCACCAAATAATAGAGGGAGAGGAAATAAAATTAATGCGGAGGTAGTATAGGCGATCGCAATATAATTAGTAAGACTTAATCCTTTATGCTGCGCTTGTCTGCCACAAATTATGTATAGACTAGCCATTATTGCACCAGTCATAGCTAAAATAGCACCTAAGATTGAGTTGTGATTACTGCTGAGGCTGTTATTATCCCCAAGGGCAATTAACACACTACCGACAACAGCAACCCCAATTCCCAGGGTAGTTTTTTGAGATAACCTTTCTTTAAACCACCATCTACTGAGTAAAGCTACCCAAATAGGATTAGTGGTCACAAGAGTAGTAGAAGCAGCTACAGAAGTAAAAGCCAAAGAGCTAATCCAAGTGGCAAAATGGAATCCGAGACAGAAGCCAGCAGCAACAGCAAAATAATAAGTTTGATTACTAGCTATTAGCTGTTTGATCTTGCCCCAAGTAACACTCTCACTATTGGGATAAGCCCTATTGTCTCTTCTCTCCCCTACTCCCGAAGCGAGCTTGCTTGTTTCAACAGATAAATTTTTTAACCTAACAGTATTTCTGCCCCAAGTGGGAAGTAAAATCAGAGCAGAAATAATCAAACGAAAAGCAGCTAAGAATAAACTAAATCCAATAGTGTAGTTATCTGCGGTATCCATTGCTAGCCGAATGAAGATAGCAGCAGCAGATACTGATAAAATACCGATAATTAGAACTACACTTAGTTGCCAACGTCTAGGCTGCATTTAAATTTACAGAATATGTCTAAACTTCCACCATTAAATACGGATACTATTTGGGCAATTTTAAACGACAAAGTTGGAGATGATATTGTTAACCAACTAGTTTGGCACTATCTAGGTTATCGTTACGATGAAGCTAGTCAAAGTTGGGACAATTCCCAAGTAGCAGCAGATTGGCAACAAGCCTATCCTGAACCTCCAGATTTTATCGAAAATCGCCCCCCTACAGTAAAGTTAACTCGCTCTATCCCCAAAGAAAATAAACAATTGCTTAAGGAAAAACTAGGATTCAAAGGCTACAAAATCGGAGAATTCACCCCCAGAGATACTCGTCGTGCTACGGCTGCTAATTGGTTATTAAGTTATATGGTTCAAAATAATTTAATTATTTGAAAAATAATAGAATCAAAATTCAAATATGGAAGAGTTGATCGCCTTAAGACAATACATCGAGGAAAAAAACTATATCAAAGCTTTAGAACTTGTTAGTGAATTAGAAGAGATGTCCAAAGAGGATAAGCTCAACAAAATCTACAGCTATAGCGTAATTCTTTTAGTTCACTTAATTAAACAAGAAGCAGAAAAACGAACTACAAGATCGTGGGATGTTTCCATTAATAATTCAGTTAGAGAGATTAAGCGAACTAATAAGCGACGTAAATCTGGTGGTTGCTACGCTAACCGAGATGAACTGATTGAAACTATTGATGAGGCTTTTGAAGCTGCTATAGAAAGAGCAGCATTAGAAGCTTTTGAAGGAAGACACGATAGCGACGAATTAAAGCAAATGATTGATGTAAAACAAGTCAAAGAAACTGCTCTAACTTTGATTAATTTTAACTGAGAGAATCTCCCTCAGTCTTAACAAAGCGCTCGCTTTTAATAACTAAAAAGCTACTTCGCTAAATTATCCCCTTGTCCCCAAAAGCCATCATATTTAATAACTTCAATATCCCCTAAAACTTTAGTTTGACAGGCTAAACGACGGTTTTTTGTGGGAGAATGGGGAGGAAGCTTACGCCTGCCTCGATCTTTCCAGTTAGGAGGGGAAACCTCACCAATGATTTCTACCGCACAAGTTCCACAACTACCAATTCCACGACAGTTGATATACTTGGCATTACCGTTGTATAAATCTAATTTATTTTCTAGTAGTACTTTACGGAGATTAGCTCCTTCTGAGCAAGTAAAAGTCTTTCCTTGAAACTTTACTGTTGGCATTTTTGATTAATTACTATATGAAGTATGAGGGATGAATTATAAGGGATAAGGCAACAAATCAATCTTGTTTCCCCTACTTCGGACACAAGGGTCTAGGGTTTCATCCTGCTCATCGTTTATCCTTGTACCCTTCATCCCTTAATTATTTCATAATTTAACATTTCTTAACGAATTAATTACGCCATCGTTGTAAGTGATTCTTGTCCGTTATTAATTTAAGGTAGTTATAGACCATTTATTGCTCATTCAACCTATGAAAATCTGGCTTTACGACACTACCTTAAGAGATGGTTCTCAAGCACAAGGCATTACTTTATCTTTAGAAGATAAAATCAAAATTGCTCGGCAACTAGATGCTATGGGAATACCTTTTATTGAAGGAGGATGGCCAGGAGCGAACCCGAAAGATGTACAATTTTTTTGGAAGTTAAAAGAAGAACCCCTACAACAAGCAGAAATCGTTGCCTTCTGTTCAACCCGTCGCCCCCATCAAGTAGCAGCAGAAGACAAAATGTTACAGGGGATTTTAGCAGCAGGAACTCGCTGGGTGACAATTTTTGGTAAATCTTGGGATTTGCACGTTACAGAAAGTCTCAAAACCAGTAAAGATGAAAATCTCAGTATGATTCAAGACTCTATTGAGTATCTGAGACTTCAGGGAAGAAGGATAATTTATGATGCAGAACACTGGTTTGATGGTTATAAACACAATCGGGATTATGCCTTAACCACTCTGAAAACAGCGATCGCAGCAGGAGCAGAATGGTTAGTTCTCTGCGATACCAATGGCGGTACTCTCCCCCACGAAATCAGTCAAATTGTCAGTGAAATTAGTACAGCAATTCCCCACTGTCCCCCTTTAGGTATTCATACTCACAATGACTCAGGAACAGCAGTAGCCAATGCGATCGCAGCAGTGAGAGCAGGAGCAACTATGGTACAGGGAACAATCAACGGTTATGGGGAAAGATGCGGTAATGCGGATTTATGTACTCTAATTCCCAATCTCCAGCTTAAGCTTGGTTATGAATGTCTCCCACCAGAAAAAATGGCTCAAATCACTAAAACTAGCAGAATTATTAGTGAAACTGTGAATTTAGCCCCCTCAGAACGCGCTCCTTTCGTCGGACGCTCTGCCTTTGCCCATAAAGCAGGAATTCATGTCTCGGCAGTAGCCAAAAATCCCATAACTTACGAACATATTGTCCCAGAAGCTGTAGGTAATCAGAGACATATTATAATTTCTGACCAGTCGGGAATGAGTAATGTGTTACACTATGCAAAGAAATTTGGCATCAAACTTGATAAAAATTCCCCTCAGTGTAGGCAAATTTTAGAACAACTCAAAATCCTAGAAAATCAAGGTTATCAATTTGAAGCAGCAGAAGCCAGCTTTGAACTGTTGATGCGTTCTTATTTAGAGGAACGTTCTCCCATGTTTGAACTCCATGGATTTCAAGTTCACTGTAACATTAGTTCAGAAGAAAGTTATTCTCAAACTAAAGCTCTCGCTACAATAAAAGCAAAAGTTGGTAAACATTACTTGCTAGAAGTAGCAGAGGGAAATGGGCCAGTTTCCGCCTTAGATAGAGCTTTGCGTAAAGCACTAGTGAAGTTTTATCCCAAAATAGCTCAGTTTCATCTCACTGACTATAAAGTGAGAATCCTCGATGGAAAATTGGGGACTGATGCTACGACCCGAGTCCTAGTAGAATCAAGTAATGGCAAACAAAGCTGGACAACAGTGGGAGTATCTGGCAACATTCTTGATGCCTCCTATCAGGCAGTAGTAGAAGGTATAGAATATGGTTTACTACTAGAGTCCCTTGCCAAGACCAAAGTAACTCAATATTAGATCATTTTATCCATGAAAGCTCTTCCCAAAACGACTAAACATAGGCTGAAAAAAATTCCCCAAAATTCTAGCGTCTGGGAAGGCGATCGCTGTCCGTTGGCTCAAATGGCATCTCATTTAGATGAGAATTTAAGTGCAGATGGGGAATGTGTTATCTGGATAGATGGTTCAGAAGGTTCGGTGCGAGCTATGGATGTAGTTACTGCTGATAGTGGTCTAGAAGTAGTAGCCAGAACTCTATTACGAGCGATGGAAGATCCTCATCCCCCTTCCTCTCCTGCTCGCCCCAAAAAAATCGTAGTTAGAGATCGTGAGATTCAATTTTTCTTACGAGGAGTTTTACAAGGATTAGATATTAATATCGAGTATGCGCGAGATTTACCCTTTATAGACCAGCTATTTCAAAGTTTTCAACAAGTAAGTAGTGGCAGACCTCCAGCCCTACCACCAAAATACGATCTGAAACTGCAAGAAATCGCTGAGGAAATTTGGCACCAAGAACCCTGGAACATCTTGGCAGATAGTGATATTTTAAGTATCAAAATTGATGAGTTAATTAATGAAAATATTTATGTCTGTGTGATGGGGATGATGTCCGCAGAGTATGGTGTGCTTTTGTATCGCTCTCTAGATTCATTACAAGACTTTCGGAAAGCAGCTTTGAGGGAAAAATCTGTAGAAGAATTAGAGCAAGCTTTTTTGGCTCAAGATTGTTGGTTTTTAAATTATGAAGAAATGGATGCAGAAGATGAGGAGCTAGAGGATTGGGATTTAGAAGCAGAAGATATCCATATTGTGCCTTTTTTCGGCAGCCTACACCCTTTAGAGGGAATGCGAACTTTTCTGGATGAAGAAGAAGCCAAAATAGTTCATGTGGCTCTAGAAGCCATACTGCAATTTTGTCGTAGATACCACGATGAATTAGCCAGAGATAATATTCCGCAAATTACTGAGTCTTACAAAATTCCTCTGGTTAGCCACAATGAAAACCCCCACTCTGTTTCCGTTGAAGTGTCGACTTTACCAGAATTAACAGCAGAATTATTAAGTCTTGACAGTAATGGTGAGGAGCAAGAAGAAATCAACTTCATGATTGAGGAAGACCTAGTTCCAGAAGGTTCTTTAGTTACTTTAGGTAGTATTTCCTGGGAATTAGCCCAAAATTTGAAAAATAATCGTCCTCGTACTTATTATCAAGCTTTAGATATTGACCACAAGATTAAGAACCTACCTGCAATTTTAATTCAGACCTCCCGCCCTAAAGCCAAAAACCTGATCGATGCGATCAAGGAATTAGGGGGTTTAAAAACAGTTTGCTTTAATCCAGGGAACGATCCTTTTAGTGGTGATACTTACGACCTAGGGATGTTGCAAACAGGAGATGGTAGTTTACACATTTTTGCCGAATATCCCCACAATGTTCCTCGTCACGCCAAAGCTTTAGAAAGTTGGTATCAAAATTGTGAGAAAACCAAAGGTTATTGTAGCCTAATTATTACAATGGGAGTTACAGGGGCAAATCGTGGCAATCCCCAACCTAAAGATATGCTAGCAGTTTTTGAGGCTAAAGCGATCGCTGGTTCAGAGTTAGGAATGGGTGTCTTACAATTAATGCCCAGTTTCGATTTGGAGTAGATAATTGTGTGGGGAGAATTTATATTGAACAAGTGATCAAAGAAAAGATGAAAATAACTAACCTTAACCAAATTCCCGAACAAAAAGTATCTCATAATCCAGAAATTAAGAAAAAAGTCATGCTTAATCGGGGAGATGTACCCCATCTAACTAATTTTTCTCAGGCTGTTTTTACCCCAGGACAAGTAGCCTCAGCCCACTTTCATCAAGATATGAGTGAAGTCTTTTTTGTTGAATCGGGAGAAGGAGTTATTTATATTAATGATCGGAAGTATTCTTTAGCTAGAGGTACTTGTATCGCGGTTGAAGTGGGAGAAGTCCACAAAATAGTTAATACTGGATATAAAAATTTAATTTTGACCTATTTTGGCATTAAAAATTAATTGTGCTGTATAGACCTAGACTAAAGCTGTTGCAAAAATAAACCTAAAATCGAAATTTATACCTATTGCCTCTTGCCTATTCCCTTAACTTGACCAGGGTTTATGGGAGTGGGTGCAAGAAGTCTAATCATTACTGTGGTGTTTTTTGTAAATCAGGTCTTTCTTCAGCTACAATTGCTCCTTCTACAGGGCATACTTGTAAGCAAATACCGCAGTCAATACAAGTTGCAAAATCTATCCAATACCAATCTGTTCCTTTGGCGTTTTTACCAGGTCCAGGGTGAATGCAAGCTACAGGACAAGCAGCAACACAATCTGCAACCCCTTCACAGGTTTCAGTCACAATAGTATGAGGCAAGATGCAACACTCCTTAAGTTTTGTTAAGTCTCTTAGGTAATATTACCACTTGCTATAGGCTACTTGCTACTTCCTTGCCCTATCTCAGTAAAAATATGGGTGGTAGTTGAAGAAAAAGGACAAGCAACTTGATTGGAAAATTAAGCATTAAGTCAAAGCTAATGCTAATACTGTTGACAGTGTGTATTAGCTCGATTGTAGCGATCGCCTATATTGGTTATAGTAGCGGTCAGCAAGCCCTTAGTGATAGTATTTTCAACCAGTTAATTAGTCTCAGAGATTCGAAAGCATATCAGATTGAGACTTATTTTAAGAATCTCGGTTCTCAGGCAATGGTCAATTAAAAGGTGCTATCTTCCCAACTTCGGCAATTTAACATTTTTTCTATTGTGATAGGCTGTTTAACATAACCAATTGCTACAGCTGGAGTAATTTTTTTTCCTAAACTAAAATGTGGTTTAACCCAGTTATGAATTAATCTTTGTACTGTAATAGTTCGATTTAATCCTTCAACTTTTTTAGCGTATAAATTTTGTCTTCTTCTGTAAGCACTACATTTGCGTATAATCGCAGTATTTAAGGCTTCATTATGATTGGCATTAACTTCATTTTTTTGACTAATAAAAGTATAATGAGATTCTATTTTAAACCATTTTATTCTAGGTTTCCCTTGAGACCCTTTAATTTTAATTGCAACTTCGCTCACCTTCTCTCCAAACTTTTCGATGTTTAAAATCAGGATGATATTCTTCTTTTTTTAGATAAATACTGGCGATTTCCCATAAGCATTTACCGTACCGAGTTTTTCCGTCTGTAAACCATCGGATATATTGACTTTTTTTTAGCCCATTTCCAAGTTTTGTCTGTCGCTTTCTTAAATAAATCATTGTCTTTAAATCCAGCCAATGATTCAACCCAATAACGACTTCCTCGTTCAATAAAATTGATTGTCCAACCTTCTGATTGAGAAGGGATAAAGTTTTTTTTACACGAGTATATAATTCATAGAATAAGTTAAAAATCAAGGGTATATTAGAAACTCATAAGTTAACTTTTGGGACTTTGTAGTCTAACTAGAAAGACCCCCTTGATTTTACTTCCTTCCTCATCTCCTTCCAATGTTCCATCTCCATCATTTGGCGCAGCAGGAGACCATTTTTTTTCCATTTCTGCGAGATGTTTTTCCCAGCCTATTATTGTGGCATGAGATTTTCCTAAAATTCTTGCAGTTGCTCTTAATCCATTGCCCTCGGTTCTCATTTTCATGGCTAAAGCTACTTTTTCTGGGGAATGGCGTAGCCTAGACATAGGTTTTACAGTTCTCTGATTAAATCTTTTTCCGCAATTTTTACATTTATATTTTTGGATTTTAATTCCATTTTTTAGGGTATTTTCCCATATTTATCGTTTTTTTACGCTTTGCAATTTGGACAGTTCACAGTTATAGAAATTGCTATTAATAGAGTTTGAACAAACTCTATTATCTCTCAACATCTCTTAATTGACCATTGCCCATTATAAGGCTATCTTGTAGTTAAAAGTAGCTTCATTTAAGCGCAAGTCCCTTAATCCCAATGGGAACAATATACCAAGAAACTACCAGGATATCAGTTTCATTAGTGGAAAGTAACTAAAATTTTCCTGATTCTACAAGTTAACTAGTTACTTATTCGGTAAAAAATCATCTTTTTAGCAGTAAAATTATTGTTAATAAATATACAGCATCAGAATTAGTAATTGCACCCCAATACAATAGTGACTTATATTCTTTAAGAAAAATTGCTATTCAGCTATTAACTGGCTTATCTATTAAGCAATTGAAAGTAGAACCTAAGAATCTAGATATTATTATGCCCCAGACTCTAGAAGTAAGTTGGGATTTTGCTGCAATTTTACAAAAAATGACACGCTTCGATTTTCAACAACGCTACCAATCAGCAAGGGAAATCTTAGAAAGATTATAATAATTTTACAGTTTCACTACAAATGCTGTAAAAGTATAGCTAGGAGCAATAGTTTCGGTTAGAGTGTCATGTGTCTGATTAAGGGAAATCTATTACGCGATCGCTATAAGATCATCCAAGAATTAGGAAGGGGAGGATGGGGAGTCACCTATCTAGCAGAAGATTTGGAAAACTCTAGCAATTTAAAGTGTGTTGTTAAAGAAATTAAAGGTTCTCATGAATTAACTGAAGCAGAAAATGAAACTTACTTTAATCGAGAAGTTTCCGCTTTAAAAGTCTTAGGAAGACATAATCAAATACCTTCTTACATAGACTCTTTTATTCAAAATAATAAATACTACATTATACAAGAATTTATTTCAGGTAATTTACTTAGCCAACAAATACAAACAAGAACAAGACTAAGAGAAAGGAAAGTCAAAGAACTTTTAATTGATATTCTAGAAGTCTTAGAGTTTATTCATCAACACAATACAATTCATCGGGATATTAAACCTAGCAATATCATTCGCAGAGATGATGGTGAAATAATCATAATTGACTATGGAACAGTCAAAGAGATTGGTACTCTCAGTTATACTACTTCAGGAAATTTAGAATCAATACTAATTGGTTCACAACCATATATAGCACCAGAACGTTATATGTTTCCTAAACCAAATGGAATAGACAATCATCCTCGTGTAGATATTTACTCTGTAGGAATGATTGGTTTACAAGCAATTACAGGTTTAGCTCCCCAAGAATTATATATCGATCGCATAAGTGGTGAAAGATTTTGGAGTGAGGCGATAAAAATAAGTCCTCAAATGAAAAGTGTTTTGAATAAAATGAGTCATACTGATCCTCATAGTAGATATCAAAGTGTGGATGAAGCTTTAAGAGATTTAAAAGCTATTTATTATAGCCAATTCACCACAAAAATAATTGATGATAGCAATAGCAGCATTTTTTCTAGGGGTCTGAAAATAGGAAGCTTACAAATTAATTATGAGAGTTTGATCGTTGCTTTTTCTCTAGCATTATTACTTGTGTTCTGGAAAATAGGATTAGAATCTTCTCGTTCCCCATCTGAACAAAATCAAAACAATACTCTAAATTTATCCTCAGTTACCTTATTATCTCCAGAAGATAAGACAAATATCAAGAGTGATGCTGGAATAAGCATTGGAGAAGAAATTATTAATGTTGATACTCGACAATACACTTTAAAAAGACAAGCAGTAGAATATTATTCACAAGGAAATTATGAAGCAGCAATCCAAAAATTTAAAGAATATTGGAATAGAGGAAATCAAGATCCAGAAACTTTGATTTATCTTAATAATGCTTTAATAGAATTGACAGAAGAAGATTATAAAACTCTTGCTGTAGTTGTTCCTTTTACAGATAATAATTCCGAGAAAGCTAATAATCTTAATGATATTGCCAATGAATTATTAAGAGGTATTGCTAAAGCACAAGAAGAAGTTAATTTAGGACTTTTGTCTAATAATCTTTTAAGTAACAATCAGCTTCCTGATGTAGAAATTCTCAAGCAAAGAATTCTTCAAGGTCAAAGATTTAAGATTATTATTGCTTCCGATGAAAATAATCAACAAAAAGCCAAGCAAGTAGCTAACAAGTTAGTCAAAATAAAAAGTGTTGTGGGAGTAGTAGGTCATTACACTAGTGATGTTACTATTCAGGCTCTCGATATTTACAATCAGGCGAAAATACCCTTAATTTCTCCTACTAGTAGTTCAGAAGAGTTAATTAGTTCTGAGAATTCAAACCCCTTTTTCTTTCGCACTATTCCTACTGTAGAAGCTAATGCTGAAGTTTTAGCTAATTACTTGATTAATAAGGTGAAGCTGAAAAAAGTAGCAATTTTTTATAACCACGATCCAGAATCTTTTAGTTACTCTTTTTGGCGAGAATTTAAAAATAGAGTTAAAGCCAAAGGTGGAGAAATTATAATAGAGTATGATAATTTTAATCAGAATAATTTTGGGAATAAAAAAGCCATTAAAACTATAGAAAAAGAAGCGGAGATAGCTATAGTTTTATTACCAGGCGGTCAAGTTACTAATAGTTTAAATAATGCTAAAGAAATTATTAAACTTAATGCAGGACATAACTGGATTTTAGGGTCTGAAACTTTATATAATCCTGAAACATTAAATATTGGCTCATCTCAATTATTTGACAAGTTTGCGATCGCCATACCTTGGCATTCTTCTACTAGTCCCAATCTCATCTTTGTCAAAGAAAGTGAAAAATTATGGCAAGGAAGTATTAATTATCGTACTGCTTTAGCTTATGATGCAACTCGTGCTTTTATTAAAGCTATACAATTAGCTCAAGAAAAGCCAATAAAAATTACACCAACAGGAATTCAATCTATTTTATCTCAAGATAATTTTACTACTCAAGGTGCAAGTGGCACAATCGAATTTACCCCCCAAGGTAATCGAAAAAGTTACAACATAGAATTAGTTACTATTATTGACTGTCAACATCAAGTTTTTGTTCCACTTGAGCGCAAACAATGTCTTAATTAAATAAGAAAATTTAGCTTGTTCTTAAAACTTTTAATCGCTATGGAAAATGATATTAAGCAGAGTATTATGGGTTTAAATCCAGGGGATAAATTACGCGATCGCTATGAAATTATCCAGGAATTAGCAAGAGGAGGATGGGGTATTACTTATCTTGCTAAAGATATCGGATTACCTAATAAACCTCATTGTGTAATTAAAGAAATAACTCCCTCTCCCTACTTAAGCGAAAGCCAAAATGAAACACTATTTGAAAGAGAAGCTAATGCTTTATATAGATTAGGGAAACATCCTCAAATACCCCATCTTTTTGCACGATTCAAACAAGATAATAAATTTTATTTAATTCAAGAATATATTTCTGGTGCTACCCTAGAACAAGAATTAGAAGCTAGAAAGAATTTTACAGAAACAGAAGTAATTAATCTGTTAAGAAAAATTTTAGTGATTTTACAAGAAGTTCACCGACAGGAATATATCCATCGCGATCTCAAACCTAGTAATCTAATTTGTCGAGAAAAAGATGACAAAATAGTTTTAATTGATTTTGGTACAGTTAAAGAATTATCTAGCACAAAATGCACGGATTCGGGAGAGTTTAAAACTACTGTTGTTATTGGTACTCATGGATATATGCCAGCAGAACAAATAGCTAAAAATCCTCAGTACAATAGCGATCTTTATGGTCTAGGAATTACTGCAATTAGATTACTTACTGGGTTATATCCTCCGAGCAATTTAGAAATAAATTCTGATTATAACAATAAGATGCAAATAGATTCTGCCACTGGAGAAGTAATTTGGAATAATACACCTCCTTTATCTAAAAAACTCACGATTAAGCCAGAACTAGAAGCTATTTTAAATAAAATGGTACGCTATAACTTCTGCGATCGCTATCAGAATGTTGAAGAAGTTTTAAAAGATTTAGAAGAGTTAACCCCTGCAACTAAAATACTTGTTCCAATTCCAATAGCTCAAAAAAGACCCTCCATAAAATTACTAGCATCAGGATTATGTGGCTTAGTTGCTGGAATCGTGCTAACTAAAATAATTCCTCTTATTATGGCACCTAAAACCCAAGACTATCCTATAGATTTTGCCGAAGTTTGTAACGATCCACTAATTAAAGGTCAAGAATTTCAAAATTATCAAGGTTCACCAGAATTTATTGTTTTAAAATCCTCCGTTCCGATTTGGTCTGTGTTTGGTTGGAAATGTGCTTTTTCTTATCAAGGTAATATGCAAATTAAAGGTCTTGAATTAGATGACTATTGCTTAGAAAAATATCGCGATACAGGATATCAATATCAAGCTTATTTTAAAAACTATTTAGATAAACACTCTTGGTATTGTACCAATGTTGGAACTAAATTTAATCCTTTTCTAGCTAAACTTAATGATTCTATTACTAGTGGAGAAGAAACCCTAAATAGTGATTTACCACTACAAAAACAAGCAGCAAAATTATTTTACGAACAAAACTATATAGAAGCTGTTGTCAAATTGCAAAAATCTTGGGACAAGGAAAGTAAAGACCCAACCACCTTAATTTATCTAAATAATGCTTTACTAGAGCTAGCACAAAAAGAATATTATACTATTGCTATTACTGTTCCTTTGACAAGCAATGTATTAGAAGATTCTGGTGTTAAAAATATTGACTTAGCCAACGAAATGTTGCGAGGAGTTGCTCAAGCTCAAACAGAAGTTAATTTAGGACTTGATATTAATAATCAATTACCAGGAAAACAATATTTGCTAGGAAAAAGTATTAATGGTAAAGGACTTAAAGTTGTGATTGCAGATGACCGTAATGAACCCCAACAAGCAAGGAAGATTGCTAGTAAATTAATTGCACAAATAGAAATCTTAGGGGTTATTGGTAACTATGCTAGCGATCTAACTGCTGCAACTATTGATATTTTTAATAACAATCAAACCACTTTAATTTCTCCTGGTAGTACTTCAGAAGAATTAACCCAACCCCATCGCCCATTTTTCTTTCGTACTGTCCCTACTGTAACTGATACAGGAGAAGAATTAGCTAACTACTTAATTAATACTAGTAAGCTCAAAAAAGCAGCAATTTTTTATAATCCTGAAAGTCCCTATACTAGATCCATTAGGAAAGAATTTAAACAAGTATTTGAAGCTAAAGGGGGTAAGGTCGTTTTAGAGTATGATAATTTTCATCAAACAAATTTTGATGCTGAACAAGCATTAGCAGCAATAGGAAAACAAGAAGATATAGCTATAGTCTTATTCCCCGATGGTCAAGTTACTGCTGCTGTTAATAACTCCCTCAAAATAATTAAACTAAATAATGACCATAACTGGGTTGTGGGCGGTGCAACCTTATATAATCTTAAAACCTTAGAAATTGGTCGCATTCAAACTTTGGAAAAATTCGTAATTGCTGTGCCTTGGCATCGTCTTAGTAGCCCTAACTTAGAATTTACCAACCACAGTGAAAAATTGTGGGGTGGAAAAGTAAATCATCGCACCGCATTAGCTTATGATGCTGCTCGAACTTTAATTCATGGGCTAACAATACAAGCCAAAAAATCTGAACCAATAACCAGAGTGAGCATTCAAAAAACTATTGCCAATAGTAATTTTAGTACTCAAGGAGCAATTGGTACTATTAGATTTACCCCTAATGGTAATCGCAGAAATCCTTTTGTAGAATTAGTGAAAGTCATCCAGTGTGATCAACCAGATGGCAAAATGCAATTTGTTCCTCTTAGTATTATAGACTGTTGGTAAAAACAATCTCAGGAAACACAATATAATAGGTAACAGATAATAGGTAATACTAACTATCAAAAATAATCAGAGAAATCAATAGTATTTAATTTGACTATCGCTTTTTAATTATTATTAAAAACCTGTTAACATTAGTTTTTTTTGCCTGACGGGGTGACAACACAGTCAAAGGTACGGCAGGGCGGGCTTTTTACACGATAACCTGCTGAAAAGATAAATTCATTTATCTTTATTTCATAACGAGGGATTAGGATTTAAAGATGATTTTGAGCA